>DATMIB010000217.1:0-20772 GCA_035554635.1 Steroidobacteraceae bacterium
GCCCGCGCCATCGCCGCGGGCGCCAAGGTGATGCGGCCGGTGCAGGACCAGTTCTACGGCGATCGCTCGGGCACGCTCGAGGACCCGTTTGGCCACATGTGGGCGCTCGCGACGCACATCGAGGATCTGACTCACGAAGAGATCATGCTGCGTGCGCAGACCGCCATGAAGCCGGCAGGGGAGCAGCGCGCTCCGAGCCAGTGAGGCGCTTCGGGTCCCTCCAGTCGGATCGAACAAACAATCGGACACCGCAGCAACATGACGCTTTCCGGAAAGACGCTGTTCATCACCGGTGCGAGCCGCGGCATCGGCCTCGCCATCGCGTTGCGGGCCGCGTGCGACGGCGCCAACGTGGTCATCGCCGCGAAGACGGCCGAACCGCATCCGAAACTGGCCGGCACGATCTACACCGCGGCCGAGCAGATCGAGGCCGCCGGCGGCAAGGCATTGCCGCTCGTGGTCGATGTTCGCGACGAGTCGTCCGTCGTGGCGGCCGTGGAGCAGGCCGTTGCGCGCTTTGGCGGCATCGACGTTTGCGTCAACAACGCCTCGGCGATCAGCCTGACGCCATCGCTGAAGACGGAGATGAAGCGCTACGACCTCATGCAGCAGGTCAACGTGCGCGGCACGTTCATCACCTCGCGCGCGTGCGTGCCGCACCTGCGCAAGAGCGCCAACCCGCACATTCTGACGCTGTCGCCGCCGCTCGACCTGCGTCCGGCGTGGTTCGCGGCCCACCTGCCTTACACGATGTCGAAGTACGGCATGTCGCTGGTCATGCTCGGCATGGCCGAGGAATTCCGCCGCGACGGCATCGCCTGCAACGCCTTGTGGCCCCGCACGGCCATCGCCACGGCGGCGGTCGAGTTCGCGCTGGGGGGCGAACCGATGATGCGCCAGTCGCGCCGGCCCGAAATCATGGCCGACGCCGCACACGTGATTCTGACCCGCCCGTCGCGCGAGTTCACGGGACGGTTCCTGATCGACGACGAGGTGCTCGCCGAAACGGGCGTGACCGACTTCGACCAGTACCGCTGCGATCCGAGCCAGGACCTGTTCGTCGACCTGTTCGTGGATCCCGAGGCGCCGCACCCGCCGGGCGTGTCGCTCAAGGCCGCGGTGAGGTGAGCAGCGTTCACGGTGGTTACCGGCTCCGCCAGATCACCACGACCCCTCGTGATGTCGTGCGCGTGCCGGTAGCGCGGTTATCGCGGGTTCCTTGCGGGATACCTCGTGCCGTCCTTGTGCGTGTAACCGACCGCACCCTCGGGCGCATGCAGGTCGATATCGGGGTAGAACGTCTCGTCCTCCTGCTCGCGCCGCGTGCCGATCTCGAGAAACAGTGCATCCCGATCGGAGCGATTCTGCAGGTGGTGACCGTCGGAGGCGCCAGCCTTGAAGCCCACGCAGTCTCCGGGGCGCAGGATTTCTTCGCCGGCATCGGACACCAGCGTGACGGTACCCTCGAGCACATAGACGAATTCGTCTTCCGCCGTGTGCCAGTGACGCTGGCTCGACCAGGCGCCCGCCGACAGGCGACACAAGTTGACGCCGAACTGCGTGAGGCCGGCCGCGTCGCCCAGGACCTGTCTGATGCGCGCGTTGCAGGGTTCGTCGAAGGGGGCCGGATAGCGCGACCCTTCGATCCTCTTCGTCGTGGCGATGTCGATCTTCTTCGGCATGGCCTCCTGCCTCGGAAAGTCCAGACGGGACGGCAATTTTCATATCATCGCCAGGCACGAAGAGCAAATGGTGGCCGCCGGCCGCTCGGGCGAGCTACCTCTGCGTCAGGAACCCGTCGATGCTGATTCGTGGATGCCCGCTGGTCGCGACGTTCACGATCTTCAACGTATGGGCGCCCGGTGCCGCCCACTCGATCTTGTAGACGAGAACGCGATTCAGCGTCGCCGACGATTGAGTGTTGACGGTCGCCTTCAGCGCGCCGTCGACGTACACCTTGGCCGAGCCATGCGTCGAGTCCTTGTCGGCCACCCAGGCCAGCGCGCGGCATGACGAGCAGCGGAATGTCGCGGTCGCCGAGCCTGCGACCGTGTACCGGGCCGCACCACCCCAGGCTCCGACAAAGCTCGTGCTGCGCCAGGTGCCCGTATACGACGCGGCGCCCTCCTGGTATCCCGTCGACGTCAAGCTCGTGCTGGACTTCGTGCCGCCGCAATCGACCGCGATCGTATATGCGGCGCCGAGGACGAGACCCATCCTGGTGTTAAGCGTGGTCACGCGCCGGACGGCTGTGGAACTCCCGTCCTTCGTGACGGCGACGTTGTACGTCGCGCCGGTCGTGCAACTCCCGCGCGTCCACGCAACGTCGTGAGGCACCGTCGTCGTGGCGCCGCCGCTCACGACCGAATTCTGGACGAAGCGCACCCGAACGGGCCCCGGCTTGGGTTTCGCCACGGAACCCGAGATGACCGACGAAATCTCGCCTTGCGTGAGCGCGGTATCGAACACGATGAATCGCGACATCGTGCCGTTGAAGAAGCCCTCAGCAATCTCGCCGCCGCTGCCGTCTACGAAGTGCCCCTCCCGGTGCTTGGCGCCGACGACGAGGTCTTCGTCGATGCCCGTGATCGTCGCTCCCGTCGCCACCGTGCCGGTTTGTGCGCGGGTATTGTCGAGCACGAGATTCGTGCCGTCCGCGTCGGCGATGTACGTCTTCAAGAGCGCACCGTCGTATGTCGCGATCGCCCACGTGAGTGTCCTGTTCGGGACGGGCTGGAGTCCGGTCAGGGCATGTGCCGATCCATTGAAGTAACCCCCTGTGCGCAACAGGAGCTTGGGAGTCGTGTCCTGGCGGACGTTGAACCAGAAGCTTCCGGCCTTCTCCATCAGTTCATAGCGCTGGTGCAACGGATCGGTGTCGACGGACGCGTCCAGCGTGAACTGCACGAGGATGGTGTAGTGATTGACGTCGAGGCTGCCCGACCGGTTCGGGATCTCGATGCGTTGCTTCTGCGTGCCATTGAACACCACCGCGGCATTGCCCTGGGCATCGGTCGTCGTCGTTGGGCTCCAGTTCGTTTCGAACCCGACGGCTCCTTTCTTCCCCACACCGTCATTTGCATGCCCCGACCTGTCGGGCACCGTCGTTCCGGAGATGTTCCAGAAGTCGAGGTCGATGATCGGCGTCGTGGCCAAGGCAATGTCGGCCGCGGTGGGCGATTGGAACTCCGAGGCGCTCGCGGTCGTTACGCCACACATGCATGAAGCAACGAACGCGATGACGCCGGTGAACCGGACCGTGGGTACTGGGGTGTGCGTCATGGGCTTGCTTCCGTGCACCGTGACTCTCGGTTCGCGTCATCGGCATGGGAAATGTAGGGACCGAAATGACGTGTCGCCATTGGGAATCGCAGCGCCGATGACCCGCAATACTTCGTGCTTCGAATCGGCAATATGGTCGTAGCGATACCGACAATTGGCGTGGCGAAACAAGCGGGATCGTGGCGGGACGCCACGGTCACCTATGGCAGCAGCAGCTTCCCGCCGATCACGACGAGCATGACGGCGATCGCACCGCGGACGAGCGAGGCATCGACCCGGTGGCTCAGGAACGACCCTGCGGCGATGCCCGGAATGGAACCGAGCAGCAGCGACCCGAGCATCGGAAAGTTGACGTGCCCGAGCTTCGCGTGGCCGAGGCCGGCCAGCAGCGTGAGTGGAATCGCGTGCGCGATGTCCGTGCCGACGAGCCGCTGGCCGTGCAGGCGCTGCGGGTACAGGTAGACGAGCATCACGACGCCGATCGCGCCGGCGCCAACGGAGGTCAGCGTGACCAGGAAGCCCAGCGCCGCACCGGCGAGCACGGTGAACAGCGACTGCATCGGCTTCAAGCGTGTCGTCAGCGGTGACTCGCGCAGTTGCTGCGCGAAGCGACGCGAGGCGAGCATGATCACTCCCGTTGCGAGCAGCACGCCGCCGAGCACGGGCAGGATGTAGTGGCCGAGTTCGCGGCCGCCCGGCGTGTGCTCGAGGATCCAGAGCGTCAGCGCCGCGGCGGGCAGGCTGCCGAGCCACAGCCGGCGCAACACGTACCAGTTGATGGCACCGAGCGCCCCGTGGATCGAACTGCCGACACACTTGGTCACGGTGGCATAGAGCAGGTCGGTGCCGACCGCCATCTGTGGCGACACGCCGAACATCAGCACGAGCAGCGGAGTCATCAATGCGCCGCCGCCCACGCCCGTGAACCCCACGACCATGCCGACGATCCAGCCCGCAAAGGTGCTCAGCCAGTCCAAGGACAGGATCTGCTTCCTCCCTCAAGATCCTGCGGACACGTTACCGGAAGGCGGCGCCGCTTTTGGCGCGTCGCGGTGCAGGACGCGTCCTAACGCTGGCTGGGCTGCCGGATGACTTGCAAGGACTCGCCGTAGCGAAGCCGTTCATTCATCCCCCACGAACGGCAACAGCTTGAAGGCCGCGAGTACCAGGCCGCCGTAGTGATCGGACACGGCCTGCAACTGGAGCTTGAGCAGTGTGCGGTCCCAGCCATGGGACCAGAGATCGGGATTGGCCTCGATCCTGTCCTTCCAGATCGCGAAGGCTTCGAGGATCGTTCCTTCCTGCTGGAAGTCCGTGAGGTCGACGATCAGCACCGGCTTGTTCGGATCGACCTGGGTCGACGGTGGCGCCCATGCGATCAGGAACGGACCCCGGCGATTCGCGGCAGGCCGAACCTCGGCCGGCAAGCGGGCGAGCCAGCGATCGCCCGCGAGATGTGCGTAGTGGTCGACGCTGGTCGCGCAGAGCGCGTCGAGCATCGGGCCGGCCGGGGGCGCGTCGACGGACCACGGTTTGTCGATGCCGTTCAACGGCCACAGCGTGACGATCTGCGGTGTGTCCGGGCTCTGCTGAAACACCGTGGACGCATCGGGCAGCGTCGTCACGTAGGCCTTGCAGATCAGGATGCGGCGCCCGCGCTCGGTGTCGCCCGCGGCCGGTGCGCGGAACGCGAGCACGCCGACCGCATCGTAGCCGTCGGGCAGGTGATAGTCCGGTGGCACGAACGAGCGCGTGCCGATGGGCGGTTCCTGCGACGCGGGTGACGGTGTCGGCGACGGCCCGGGCGCATGCCCGTTCTTCATGGGCGGCGGCGCCGGCTCGGCGGGAGCCGGCGGCGAAGGCGGCGAAGGCGGCGGAGGCGGTGGAGGCGGTGGAGGCGGCGGCGCACCGGCTTCCGAGGTGCTACCCGGTGGCGACGGCGGAGGTGGAGGCGGAGGAGGTGGAGGTCGAGGAAGCGGCTGCGGCTGCTGCACCTGTTCGCCCGGGTGGATGACGGTACGCCGCACGATGACGCCTTTGCTGCCCGCGCCATCGTCGCAAGCGGCACCGACCACGCCCGCCATTGCGATCGACGTGCCGGCGCGCGGGCCGCTAGTGAATTTGCAGAGGGTGTCGATCGCAACCGCCTGCTGGGCCGCGGCGGCGGCAGGTTGCCCGGACGCGCTGTCCGGTTGCACGCAGGTCGCCAGCAGCAAGACCGCGAACGCTCGAACCATTGGCGCGCGGACCGGCGATTGCGACACGGGCCACCCCCTTCCCTGGCGTGACGATGCGCGTAGGATTCACCCTAACCACGGGACGCGCAACAGGGAAGCGTCATGAAGCTCCCGCTTGGGTCCACCATCGTCGGCCTGCTGTTCGGGATCGCAGGCGTGCTGCTGGTTTCACCGCAAACCACCGAAGGCGCAGCGTTCCTGATGTTGACGATCGTCCTGGTCGTGACCGCGATCGGGCTGCTGGCGGGCAAGCTGCGAAACGTCGTCGCCGATCGGGCAACGCGCAGCCGACGCCTGCCGGGCAGGCCTCGCGGTCGTCGCCAGGTGCATTGACGACGCGGAGCGTCGGCTGCACACGATTCAGCTGCTGGGCGATGGCCGCAGCGGCGATAGCATCGCGCAACCCGATCGACACGGAGTGTCGTCATGCACATCACGGAACAGCAATGGATTGCCATCGCACGCCACCTGCAGGGCGCCCTCGCACGCGAGGCGCCCGGCTGGACGGATCACAACGCGCACGAGCCCGGCATCACCGTGCTGGAGGTGCTGAGTTATGCGCTCACCGACCTGCTGCTGCGCCAGCCACCGAGCGACCGCGTTCTTGCGCTCGCACGTGCGGTAGCGGAGCAGGCGACGGCGCTGGCCAACCGCTACGACGCCTCCATGCAGCGCACCGATCCCTACAAGGACTTCAAGTTCCGGGTGAAGTGGGACGGTCGCTATGTCGCGGGTGTCAGCAAGGTCAGTGCGCTCAAGCGCACGACGGACGTGGTCGAGTACCGCGAGGGAGGCGATCCGACGACGACGATCCGCAAGCGTCCGGGCCCGACACAATCCGAGGCCATCACACTCGAGCGCGGCATCACGCAGGATCGCGACTTCGAGGCGTGGGCGAAGGCAGCAGGCGGCGGCGCAGGATCGCCACAGCTCGTGCCCAGGGAAGTGAACATCGAGGTGTTCGACGCGGCCGGACAGCTCGCCTTGAGTTACAAAGTGTGGGGATGCTGGGTGTCGCACTACCAGGCGCTGCCGGACCTCGACGCCGACCGTGGCATCGTGCTGATCGAGACCGTGCGCCTGGAATGCGAGGGCTGGGAGCGAGTCGACGCCTAGAAGCTGCGGCGTGTCTCGATCAGGAACTGCACGGAGTCGATGCCGGGCTGCCGTGACAGCGGCACGGCGAGATCGATGTGCAGCACGTTGCCGAGTCCGGAGCGCGCATTGCCGATGCGCAGGCCGATGCCCACGTCCGACAGCAGGCCGAGCGGTTCCTGGCCCGCGACATTCTGGCCCCAGGTCCGCCCTGCATCGGCAAAGGCCGCCGCCCCGATGTTGAACAGGTGGAACGGGTACCAGTCGGTGTAGAAGCGCTCCTCGAACGTCACCAGCGCGCTCGCGGTGCCGGACTGATATCGCAACGGATAGCCGCGCAGGCCGTTGTCACCGCCGAGCAGCAACTGGTGGTCGAGGTCGGGATGTTCGGCGACCGCACCCCGCGCACTTGCGAAGAACAGCGCGTGCGGCGTCTGTCGCTGGTAGTACCGGGCTTCGGCCTGGAGCAACGTGTCCCGCACTCCGCCTGTTTCCACGCGGCCGCCGAGGTCGGCGGTCACAAACAGTGACTTTGCGTCACCAAAGCGTTTGCCGGCGTTGCCATGCAGCCGGGCCATGGCCGCAGTGCGGTCCGCACCCCAGGCCGGTGACGCGAGACCCAGCTCCGCCCGCAGTGAGCGTCCGAACTGGAGGTCCTCGGTACGGGCCAGTTGATCCTGGTTGTGCGCGGTGACGAAATCGTCCTCGATCCACTCCAGGCCGACCCACGGGTACACGAGCTTGCGGTCCTCGGGCAGCGGCGCGGCGAGCGTCTCGCCAGGGGCTTGGCTGAACCTACTGTCCTCGTAACGCACGCCTGCCAGCCAGCGACGGGCCCAGCCGTCCTGCAGGCCGCGCGAACGCCCGCCATGGAGCTCGAATCGATCAGTGCTTTCGGTGAACGCGTCGAGCACGTGGCCCTGCTCGTAACGGGAGTCCACGCGCTCACCGGCCACCAGCCTCGAGCCGGCACTCCACCGCGTATCGAGCGAATAGAACGGCCGTCCGACTGCCAGTTCGGCGAGGCTGCCGTCGCTGCTGTCCGCATACGCGACGCGGCCCTGCCACCACGTCCCGAGAATCTGCGGGTCTTCGTAGAGCGCAAGCAGCGTGTCCCGATCGACGTTGCTGCCCCAGGACAGCGACACGAGTTCGCCGCGCCCGAGGAAGTCCTGGTCCTCGAGTTCGAAGCCGACCCTGTTCGTTCCGCCCTTGCGATTGAAGCTGAACCCGGGCGTGAGGCTCCAAACGTCGCGCACGCGCACGCTCAGGTCGACGGTCTGTTCGGCCTCGTGGTAGCAGGTGGGCTCGATCCAGGCGTCGTACAGGTAGCGCCGGCCGCGCAGCAGCCGCTCGGTCTCGGCGATCTTCTGCTGCGAGAACGGCTCGTCTTCACGGAACAGCAACTGGGAGCGGATGGCGCTGTCGCGCGTCCGCAGGTGCAGGTCGTTGGCCCAGCGGTACGGGGCAGTATCCTCGCCGGGTCGCGACGGGTCGAAGATGTCCTCGACGTCGATGTCGATGCTGCCGATGCGGGTCCCGCGCTGCTCGAGCTCCGCGAGCGTGGGAATCGCCTGCGGTCCCGTGGCCGCTGCGCAAGCGAGACCGAAGACGGCGCCCGGGCTTGCGAGCATCGCAAACGCCGCCAGCCCCACCTGCAACCGCCGTTGGAGTTGCGTTCCCATCGAACCGTTTGACGTACACAGCGGCGCAGACCAATCGCGGATTCGAAACCGACGGCGTCGGCGCCGTGCGCGGCAGCCCTGCATGACGATTCAGAATACGTTCCTTCGACCGACGGCCTGCCGTGACGGCAACCGGGGTTTGCGGCTACAGTTCCGGCACTCGAGGAGACCTGATGAAGAATCGGTCGTTTGCCATGCGCCTGGGCTTCGCGCTCGGCGGTATCGCCCACGCCCTGCGCGCCGAACGCAGCTTTCGCACCCAGGCCGTCGCCGTGCTTGCCGTCGTCGTCGGGCTGTCCTGGCTGAATCCGGCGCCGATCTGGTGGGCGGTGATCGGACTGACGTGTGCGGCCGTCCTGGCGGCCGAATTGTTGAACACCGCCCTCGAGCATCTCGCCGATCACCTGCACCCGGAGCAGCACCCGAGCATCAAGATCGTGAAGGACCTGGGCGCCGCGGCCGTGCTCATCCTGAGTATCGGCGCGCTGCTGGTGGCGGCTGCACTGCTGGTCGAGCTGCGCCAAGGCTGAGGCTCGCCCACAAGGCCGGCTCAGTGCAGCGGAATCGCAAACCCGAGCATCACCCCACCACCGGCGGCCGGTTGGATCGAGAGCGAGGCCTGCCTCGCGTCGCCGTTGCGGCGGTTCATCGTGAACTGTGCCGTCGTCAGCCCGAGCGCAGCCCCGGCGAGCACATCGGACGCCCAGTGCTGGTTGTGTTCGAGCCGCAGGTAGCCCGTCGCACCGGCGACGCCGTAGCCCACCACGCGGCGCAGCCACCGGTACTTGTCATCGCCGGATTCGGCAAACACGGTGCCGATCGCAAAAGCCAGGCCGGTGTGCAGCGACGGGAAGGAATCGCCGTCGTCGAACCACTGGTCGGGGTCCGTCGTTTCGTTCGGTCGCTGCCGTCCCAACGTGTACTTCAGCACTTCGCCGCTGACGACAGTGAACGCCGAGGCCTCGAGCATCGAGCCGAGTTCACGCCACCCGTCCGGCACGTCCTGCAAGCCGGCAAGGGCCCAGGTTCCTGCCAGCAGCACCGCAAATGGCAACGCGTCATCGGAGCTGTGTGGATCCCTGCCGTCCAGTGCGTCCGACGAACCGCCCGCGAAATGATCACGCACGTCGTCGTCGAACTCGTGCGCGATCCCGAGGGCAACGAGTGTGCCGCCGAACTCGAGCCAGTCGCGCCCATCCCAGCGCAGCGGCGCCGTGAAATAGAGTTTCGCGTCCTGCAGCGCCTCCCCCGGCTGCACCGCCTGCGCGAGGGCTGGCCCCGCAGGCACCAGGAATGCGGCAAGGCAGGCGGACAGACCCGGCAGGAAACTCGTTGCACGGCATCGATTCGGCATGTTCACCGTCCGCTGTGACGTAGCACCGAAGCGTACTACGCGGCGTTGCCGCACGGCCGGGTGAAGAAAAGGGGCTGCAAGTCCGACCGTCGTCAGCGACGACGCCTCGACCTTGCAGCCCATGCGCTCTCGACAGTGGGCATTGCCGGAGTTCCGTTGGCCGTCAGCGCGCGACTCCGCCGTCGCCGCCGGTCCATTCGTAGACGACCTGCGTGGTGGGGTCGCACCCGCCGCAGGCCTTGCCGCAGCTCGACCCCGCCGGCAGGCGTTGCACGCGGCCCTTGCGCTGCAGCGTGTCGAGCATCGGTTCCAGCGCCTCGACCGACGCGCCGAGGCCGTGGGCCAGGTCCATGAGGCTCGCGCGATGGTGCTCGCGCATGTAATCCGACAGTCGGGACAGGATCACGATGACAGCTCCCTTCAGGCCTGTTGCGGCTGCGCCGGGCCCGGCACGGGCGTGCGCTGGCCGGCGCGATTGAGTCCGAACACGGCGAGGGCGAAGGCGGCCAGCATCGCAACCGACCACGCGAGCGAGGAGCCGGGGTGCGCCGACCACGTGGCGACCTGGTAGCTGAGCGTGGCGAGGCCGTAGCCGAGACCGGTGGTCCACGCGGCAACGAACACGGTCCAGCGCGGGCCCGACTCCTGGTAAATCGCCGCAATCGCCGCCGTGCACGGGAAATACAGCAGGATGAACACGAGGTAGGCGAAGGCGCCGGCAGCGCCGTCGAACCGCGCGGCCATCGCGCCGAACGTGCCGGTCGACACTTCCTGTTCCGAGGCCACCTCGGCCGCGTCGCTCAAGTCGCCGACCTCGATGCCGAGCGGGTCGCCCCAGGTCTGCAACGCGTCGCCGAGGTTTGCCGGGATGGTTGCAAGGGCGCCGGACAGGGCAGCGCCGAGGTGGAACGGCTCCGTGTCGGCGGCGTCTTCGCCTGCGTCCTGCACCGCGAGCGCCGTGTAGGCGGAGTCGAGCGTGCCGACGACGGCTTCCTTGGCCAGCACGCCGGTGAAGATCCCGACCGCGGCCGGCCAGTTGTCCTCGTCGAGGCCCATCGGCGCGAAGGCGGGCGCGATCGTGCGTCCCACGGCGGCCAGCATCGAGTGATCGCTGTCCTCGTTGCCGAAGCTGCCGTCGGTGCCGACGGCGTTGAGCACGTTGAGCACCAGCACCATCGGCACGATCACGCGGCCGGCGCGCACGACGAAACTCCTCAGGCGGTCCCAGGTGTGGGTCAGCACGCCGCGGATCGTCGGCAGGTGATAGGGCGGCAGTTCCATGATGAACGGCGTCGCCTCGCCCTGCAGCAGCGTGCGCTTGAGCACGAGGCCGGTCAGCACCGCGACCGCGATGCCGAGCAGGTACAGCGCGAAGACGACGTTCTGCGCGCCGTGCGGGAAAAAGGCCGCGGCGAACAGCACGTACACCGGCAGTCGCGCGCCGCAGGACATGAACGGCGCCATCGCGATCGTCATGAGGCGGTCGCGACGGTGCTCGAGCGTACGCGTCGCCATGATCGCGGGCACGTTGCAGCCGAAGCCGACGATCAACGGCACGAAGCTCTTGCCCGGCAGGCCGACCCAGCGCATGAAGCGGTCCATGACGAACGCGGCGCGCGCCATGTAGCCGGAGTCCTCGAGCACCGAGAGGAACAGGTACAGGAAGCCGATCACCGGAATGAACGTGGCCACGGTCTGCAGGCCGCCACCGATGCCGCTCGCGAGCAGCACGCGCAGCCATTCGGGCGTGCCGACCGCCTCGAGCACCTGGCCGAAGCCGTCGACGAACAGGGCACCGGCCGCCTGGTCGAAGAAGTCGATGAACGCGCCGCCGATGTTGATGGTGAACATGAACATCAGGTACATCGCCAGCAGGAACACCGGGATGCCGAGCGCGCGATTGAGCACGACGCGGTCGATGCGATCGGTGAGGTCACGGCTCACGCGGCCGCTGACCGTGACGGCGTCGCTCGAGATGCGATTGGCGAGCCCGTAGCGCGCGTCGGCGACCTTGATGTCGAGGTCCGCGCCGAGGGCCGTGGCGAGGTCCCTGGCCTGTGCCGACAGCGCCGGGCCGGCCATGCGGTGGGCGAGGTCGTCGCCCTCGAGCAGGCGGACGGACAGCCAACGCGGCGACGTGGCGTGCTGGCGCGCAACGGCTTCGAGCTGCGGCGCGAGCTTGTCGATCGCCTGTTCGAGTGCGTCGTCGTAGACGGTCCGTGCGCTCGCCGGGCGCGGCGCATCGACGGTCGTGTCGATCGCAGCCTTCAATGCGTCGATGCCGAGGCCCTCGGAGGCGACCACCGGCACGACTGGGCAGCCGAGAGACACCGCGAGCGCGTCGGCGTCCACCCGCAGGCCCTTCTTGGCGGCGACGTCGGTCATGTTGAGCACGAGCAGCATCGGCACACGCATTTCGGCGAGCTGTGTCGTGAGGTAGAGGTTGCGTTCGAGGTTGGACGCGTCGACGATGTTGACGACCAGCGTCGCGTCGTTCGCGTGCACGTAATCGCGCGCCACCTGTTCGTCGAGCGAGACCTCGCGGTCCACGACGTCGAGCGAATAGGTGCCCGGCAGGTCGACGACCTCGAACTGCCGGCCATTGCGCGTGAACTCGCCGCTCTTCTTTTCGACCGTCACGCCTGGCCAGTTGCCGACGCGCTGGCGCGAGCCGGTCAGGGCGTTGAACAGCGTGGTCTTGCCACAGTTGGGGTTGCCGACCAGGGCCAGCGTGAAGTTCTTCATCTCAGTTTCTCCACGCGCAGCGCGTCGGCTTCGGCCTTGCGCAAGGAAAGGGCGAAGCCGCGGACGCGGATCTCCACCGGGTCGCCCATCGGTGCGACGCGCGTGATGCTGAACTCGGTGCCCGGGGTGAGTCCCAGTGACAGCAGCTTGCGGCGGTAGGCCGCGCCGCCTTCGGCAAATCCGAGCACGCGGGCGCGATCGCCCACGGGCAGTTCTCTGAGGCTCGTCATCGCGTGCTCTCCGGCGTGGTCGTCGTCGTATCCTTGGGCGTGGTGGCGTCCGGCGCCGCGGGCTGCGCAGCGAGCGTCCGGACGTACAGGACGAGCTGCCAGATGTCGGTCTCGGTCAGGTGATCGCCGTAACCGCGCATGGCCGTGGTCGGGCGTCCACGGGCAGGGCGCTCGACCTGCTGCGCACTCTGGCGCGAGGGTAAGTGGAAATCGCCCGAGCCGTTTTCGATGACCCAGAACAGCTGGCCGTCGGAGATCGAGGCCATCGTCACCGTGCAGGTGAAATTGCGCGGTCGCGGTTCGAGGTCTGCAGCGGCAGGGCCGTTGCCATCGCCGTTGGCGCCGTGACAGCGCAGGCAATCCGGTCTTGCGTCGTGCTCGTACAGCCTGCGGCCACGTTCGAGATGCTCGGCCGTGGCCGGCAGCGGGTTGACGCGGTCGTAATAGCTGCCGGGTGCGCGCTCGGTGGCGCGAGCCTGCGGGCACTCGATCGAACTCGCAGCGCGTGCGGCCGGCTCGCCCGCCGTGCCTCGGGTCGCACCGACGATCGCCACGCTGCCGAGCAGGGCGATCGCGCCGGCGCGGCGCAGGACAGTGATCAAGGTCTGACGCATGGTGAACCCCGGCCTCAGAACACGTATGTGAGCCGCATGCCAAGCAGGCACGCGTCGTCGAGCGCCGGGTCGGTACCCGGGTTGACGATGTACTGCGCGTCGAACTGCACGGCGAACCACGACGCGATCGGCATCAGGTAGGCCAGCTCGAATGCAAGTTCCTTTCGGTCGACCGGCGTGCCGGCGAGTTCCTGCGCACGCAGGTACTTGTCGCCGTTGATCGGCAAGGACACGCCCAGGCCGAGCACGTCTTCGTTCCTGTCGGCCAGCAGACCGGTGTAGGCGAGGCCCGCACTCGCGTAGTGGCGCACTGCGTTGACGTCCTGGTCGGCCACGCCGAGACGCAGGAAGCCGCTCAGGCCCTGGCTGACCTGTCCCGGCTCGCGATAGAGCTCGCCTTCGACCAGTGCGTACACGCCGCCGGTGCCGTCGTGTCGCAGCGGGTCGCCGTTCGCGTCAGTTGCGAGCAGGTCGTCGAAGGTGGTCGTGTAGTGCCAGGCGCCAAGCACAAAGCGCACGAAACGGCCCTCGTCGGCGCCGCGCTGGTAACCGATCTCGCCGAGCGTGAGTGCACCGTCGTCGCCACCGAGGCTCACGTGCGTGCCGCGCGGGTCGTCCGGGTCGCCGGCGCCGCCATCCAGCACCGCGACCATCGCGTACGTTGCCGGTGACGGCTGGTACTTGACGCGAATGCCGAAACACGAAGTCGGAAAGATGCAGGGTCCGTTCAGGCCGCTCTGCGACAGGTCGATGCCCGTGCCGAAGCCGCCGTTCATGAACACGCCGGCGGTTTCCTTGACGTCGAACTCGGTGTCGACGGCGTGCAGGCCGAGGCGGACCGAGAGCGCATCTTCCAGGAAGGTTCGTTCGATCCAGCTCTCGAAGAGCTTGAACGTTGCGACGGAGTTGGCGAGGTTCGAGGGCGCGTTGAGCGAGCCGGTCGCCTCGGCGGGGTCGCGACCGAACATGCCGATGCCGCGCACGAACACCTGCGTGTTTTGCCAGCCGGCCAGGCGTTCCATGTCGAGGCTCAGCATGGGTTCGATCAGCCCGGGAAGGTCGCTGCTGTCCTCGACGCCGCCGTCGACGAACATCACGTCCTGGTAGAGCGCGAGTCCCAGTTCGACGCCGCGTTCCTCGAGTGCTGTGCGTCGACCGTTCCAGTCGCCGGGAAGGGCCGTGTCTTCGAGCCATGCCTGTCCAGTGGCGGCGGGCGTCGTATCGGCAACCTGTGCCTGGACGACTGGCGCCGAGGCGGCCGTGGCGAGGACGAGCACGAGGGCTCGGGCAAGAGGCCTGCGCCGGCGGCACGCGGCCGGGCGCGCAACCGTGTGGCGCACGTCGTCGCCGGCGCATGCGTGCACACAAGTCATGCCAGTTCCTCGACACGCGTTGCGACGGCCGCGCGCACGAAAATCCGGTGTGCCATGCCGCCACCGATCGCGAACCGCGCTCCGCCGCGCGTGACCACCAGACCGGCGCCTTGGCGCTGGCGCACGGTGATTTCCGCGCCGACGGTAAGACCCAGGTCGCAGAGGCGACGCGCCAGGTCGCCCCCCGGCACCGTGACGACGCTGACCGTGGCGTTTTCGGACGCCATCGACAGCGGGAAGGCCCGCGCGTGGGGCTCGTTTGTCATCGCGCAACCGACAGCGGCGTTCTCGAAACTGACGTTCACGGTTGGTATGTCTTGTTCTTGGTTGGGGAGCGGGGCGGACGGAAATGTAGATGCGAACCAATATCATTCGTATTCGTAGGAATGCCTACATCGGTAGGCGTCGGCCATGACGGGGGCCCTCGGGGCGTCCCATTTCAATCGGCCAGGCTTGGCGGACGTTTTCGAGGGGGCACGGGTACACTCCCGCGCCCATGACTGCCCCGAGCCGTATCCTGGTCGACGCCGACGCCTGCCCCGTCAAGGCCGAAGCCGTCAAAGTCGCCGAACGACACCGGCTCGAGGCGGTCTTCGTGGCCAACCAGTGGCTGCAACTGCCGCGCAGCCCGTCGGCCCGCATGCAGGTCGTCTCGGGCGCGTTCGACGCCGCGGACGACTGGATCGCGGACCAGGCCGGGCCGTGCGACGTGGTCGTGACCGCGGACATTCCGCTCGCGGCGCGTTGCCTGAAGCGGGGCGCGCAGGTGCTGGGCCCCTCGGGCAAGCCGTTCACCGACGACAACATCGGCTCGGCGCTCGCGACGCGCGAACTCATGTCCGACCTGCGTGCCTACGGCGTGGGCGGCGGCCCGCCCGCGTTCAGCCCGCGGGACCGGTCCCGGTTCCTCGACGCGCTGGAACTGTCGATCCGAAAGGCGATCGATCGGACTCGCTGACCCCGATTTTCCGCTAGACTACGCGGTCCTCCGGCGTCCGCCCGGATCCTCCCCCTTTTCGGCACCGCATGCTTTCCACGACCAACCTGTCGATTCAGTTCGAAGCCAAGCCCCTGTTCGAGCACGTCTCGGTCAAGTTCGGGGACGGGAACCGCTACGGCCTGATCGGCGCCAACGGTTGCGGCAAGTCGACGCTGATGAAGATCCTCGGCCGCGAACTCGAGCCGAGCTCGGGCGACGTCGTGCTGCAGTCGGGCGGGCGTCTCGGCAAGCTGAACCAGAACCAGTTCGCCTACGAGGACGAGCGCGTGCTCGACGTGGTCATGCAGGGCCACGCCGAAATGTGGAGCGCGATGCAGGAGCGCGACCGCATCTACGCCAACCCGGAGGCCACCGACGCCGACTACATGCGCGCCGCGGAACTCGAGGGCCGGATCGCCGAGTACGACGGCTACACGGCCGAGGCGCGTGCGGGCGCGATCCTGATCGACGCCGGCATCGACGAATCGAAGCACAACTCGCCGATGCGCGAAGTGCCGCCCGGCCTCAAGCTGCGCGTGCTGCTCGCGCAGGCGCTGTTCTCGCGGCCGGACGTGCTGCTGCTCGACGAGCCGACCAACAACCTCGACATCCATTCGATCGGCTGGCTCGAGAAGGTGCTGAACGACTACGACGCGACGATGGTGATCATCAGCCACGACCGTCACTTCCTGAACCGGGTCTGCACCCACATCGCCGACCTCGACTACCAGCAGCTCAAGATCTACCCGGGCAACTACGACGACTTCATGCTGGCCTCGGTGCAGGCGCGCCAGCGCGTCGAAGCGGCGAACGCCAAGGCCAAGGCGCAGATCTCCGACCTGCAGGAATTCGTGCGGCGCTTTTCGGCCAACGCCTCGAAGGCGCGCCAGGCGACCTCGCGCAAGCGCCAGATCGAGAAGATCAAGATCGAGGAGATGCGGCCCTCGACGCGCCAGAACCCGTACATCCGTTTCGAGCAGGCGAAGAAGCTGTACCGCTCGGCGGTGACGGTGGAGAACCTGTCGTTCCGTTATCCGGGCACGGACCGCGACATTTTCAAGAACCTCAACTTCACGATCGAGGCGGAGCAGCGCATCGCGGTCATCGGCCCGAACGGCATCGGCAAGACGACGCTGATGCGCGTGCTCGCCGGTGACCTGGCGCCCACCACCGGCACCGTCACCTGGGTCGAGAACGCGCAGCCCGGCTACATGCCGCAGGACCCGACCGCCGAGTTCGAGGAAAAGATCGACCTCTTCAGCTGGATGTCGACGTGGACCGGCAAGGCCGACGACGAGCAGATCGTGCGTGCGACGCTCGGCCGGCTGCTGTTCTCGGGCGACGAGACCAAGAAGTCGGTCAAGGTGCTCTCGGGTGGCGAGAAGAACCGCATGATGTACGGCAAGCTCATGCTGACGCGGCCGAACGTGATGCTGATGGACGAGCCGACCAACCACATGGACATGGAGACGATCGAGTCGCTGCAGATCGGGCTCGAGAAGTACCCGGGCACGCTCGTCTTCGTCTCGCACGACCGCGAATTCGTCTCCGGGCTCGCGACGCGCATGATCGAGCTGCGGCCCGACGGCACGGTGACCGACTTCACCGGCAGCTACGACGAATACCTCGACGCCCAAGGTCTCGACGCATGAAGAAGTCTGCTCCCAAGCGCTCCGGCCCGCGATCCGGTCGCCCGCACGATCGGAACTCCGAGGAGCGGCAACACCGCGCAGAACAGGTCGACCCTGAAGGCGCCGAGATGAATGAGCACGGTGTCGAGTCGGAACCGGGCACGGCCCCCACGTTCACCGACCTCGCGCTGAGTGAGCCGGTGCTGCAGGCACTGGCTGCGGTCGGCTACGAGGCGCCGTCGCCGATCCAGGCC
Source organism: Steroidobacteraceae bacterium (assembly GCA_035554635.1). Taxonomy (GTDB): domain Bacteria; phylum Pseudomonadota; class Gammaproteobacteria; order Steroidobacterales; family Steroidobacteraceae; genus RPQJ01. The sequence continues at coordinate 17,480 of DATMIB010000217.1, forward strand.
GCGACGATCCCCGTGCTGCTGGCCGGCAACGACATGCTCGGCCAGGCGCAGACCGGCACCGGCAAGACCGCCGCGTTCGCGCTGCCGGTGCTGAGCCGGCTCGAGGTGCGCCGCGGCCCGCCGCAGTGCCTGGTGCTCGTGCCGACACGCGAACTCGCGATCCAGGTCGCCGAGGCGTTCCAGCGCTACGCGAGCGCAATCAGGGGCTTCCACGTGCTGCCGATCTACGGCGGCCAGAGCTACACGCCGCAGCTCATGAGCCTGCAGCGGGGCGCGCACGTCGTCGTCGGCACGCCGGGCCGTGTCATGGACCACATCAAGCGCGGCACGCTCGACCTCGGCGGCTTGAGCACGCTCGTGCTCGACGAGGCCGACGAGATGCTGCAGATGGGTTTCGTCGAGGACATCGAATGGATCCTCGGCCACACGCCGCCGGAGCGACAAGTCGCGCTGTTCTCGGCGACGATGCCGGCGCCGATCCGGCGCATCGCGCAGAAGCACCTGCGCGAGCCGGTCGAAGTCACGATCCGCAGCAAGACCAGCACGGCGACCAACATCCGCCAGCGCTACTGGGTCGTGAGCGGCGTGCACAAGCTCGACGCGCTGACGCGGATCCTCGAGGCCGAGCCGTTCGACGGCATGCTGATCTTCGCGCGCACCAAGCAATCGACGCTTGAGCTTTCCGAGCGGCTCGAGGCGCGCGGTTTCGCGGCTGCGCCCTTGAACGGCGACATGCAGCAGAAAGACCGCGAACGCACGGTGTCGCGGCTCAAGAACGGCCAGCTCGACATCCTCGTCGCGACCGACGTCGCCGCACGCGGTCTCGACGTCGAGCGCATCGGCCACGTCGTCAACTACGACATCCCGTACGACACCGAGTCGTACGTGCACCGCATCGGCCGCACGGGCCGGGCAGGGCGCAAGGGCGAGGCGATCCTGTTCGTCACGCCACGCGAGCGCAACATGCTGCGCTACATCGAGCGCGCGACACGCCAGCCGCTCGAACGGATGGACCTGCCGACGATCGCCGACGTCAACGAGCAGCGCGTGGTCCGGTTCCGCAACCGCATCACCGACGCGCTCGCGGACGGCGGCGCCGAGCCGTTCCGCAGCCTGATCGAGGAGTACGAACGCGAGCACGACGTGCCCGCGCTCGAGATCGCCGCCGCACTCGCGAGCCTGCTGCAGGGCGGCAGCCCGCTGCTGCTCGACGCGAAGCCTGCCCGGGCTGCGCAAACCGAGGTGAGCGAGGCACACGAGGAGCGCTCCGCGTCGGAAGCGCCGCGGCGTCGGCACGAAGAAGCGCGTGAACACGACGAAGCAGGAGAGCACGAGGCGTCGCCGCCGGCCAGGCAGCGAGGGCCGCGTGCGGAACGGCTCAGCGAGGAGGAGACGGAAACGTACCGCATCGCCGTCGGCTACGTGCACGGCGTAAAGCCGGGCAACATCGTCGGCGCGATCGCCAACGTCGCGGGGCTCGAAGGCTCGCAGATCGGCCACGTCGACATCCGCGAGGACCACACCTACGTCGGCTTGCCGCAGGGCATGCCGGACGAGGTGTTCCAGGAACTCAGCAAGACCCGTGTCGCCGGCCAGATGCTGCGACTCACGATCGTGACCGAAGTGCCGCCGAAGCCGTTCCGCAAGCCGCCGAAGCGCGGGCCCGCGCACGCGAAGAAGAAGACCCACGGGCCGAAGACGCGGGACCGCTGAGGCACCGCGCGGCCGGCACGTCCGGATCAGGCTTCGGCGAGCACCACAGGCGTCGCGGCTGCTGTCGGTTCGAGGTGCGTCGTGCCCTGGGCCGGCTCGAGGTCGACCGCCGCGGCGATCGCGGCGACCGCCTCCAGCTCCGCCTCGCAGCACTTGTGGTTCGGGCACAGCCCTTCCATGTAGTCCGCGTCGAACTTGACCCGCTCGATCAGGAAGTCGACGAAGGCCCGCACCTTCGGTGACTTGCCCTGGCCGCGCGGGAACACCGCGTTCATCTCGGCCGGGCGACCGGTCCAGCCCGGCAGCACGCGCTGGATGTAGCCGTGCTCGGCAAACGCCTTGACCATGACGTCGGCCGTCAGCATCAGCCCTTCGCCCATCAGCAGCGCCGGGTGCAGCGCCGCCGGGTCGTTCGCGACCAGCACGGGATTGATCTTGAATTCGGTGAGCGCCGTGCCGTCGCTGAGCGGCCAGTAGTAGCCGTTGTTGCCGGTCATGCCGTACTTGTTCATGCCGAGCGTGCGGTGGTGCTGCAGGTCGGCGGGGTGCACGGGCTCGCCGTGGCGCTCGATGTAACGCGGGCTCGCATAGACCTGGCTGCGGAACACGGCCAGCCGGCGCGCGACGAGGTTGTTGTCGCGCAGCGGCCCGACGCGCAGCGCGACGTCGATCTCCTTGTCGATCAGGTCGACGGTGTCGTTGGTGAGCACCATCTCGACACGCACTTCCGGATACCGCGCCTGGAACTCGCCGAACAATGGCGTGATGCGCGAGATGGCGAACGAGTACGGCGCCGTCACGCGCAACCAGCCACGCGGCCCGCCCTGCAGCTGGCCGATCGCGCTCTCCGCGTCGTCGAGTTCGCGCGCGATCCGTTGCGAGTGCTCGAAGTAGATGTTGCCGGCCTCCGTGAGGCCGAGCTTGCGCGTGGTCCGGTGCAGCAGTTGTGCGCCGAGACGCGTCTCCAGTTCCTGGATCTTGCGACTGACCGTCGTCTTCGGCAGTCGCAGCGCGCGCGCCGCGGAGATGAAACTGCCGTGCTCGACCACCTTGGCGAAGATCAGCGTGTCGTTGAGATCGCGCGACATGGTCCGGCTCCTGCTGCCACACGGTCGTCCGTGACATCGGATCCGTATTGGACCGTGGGCGGGACAATTATTCCCTAAAAGTCCGGCTAATCAACTGGGGCGCCGCCGCCTATCGTACGCGGCCATGAAGACCCGGAAACCACCTCTGAAGACACCTCGCGTAAATCGCGAGGTTAATCAGTCGCTTGCAACACAAATCCCGCGGAATCACGAAGATCGTCCCACCCACGGGGCACTACATCCCGTCCACGGGACAATCGAGGCCCCGATCGCCGTCGTTGGCGCCACTGGGACAATCGGCAGTGCCTTGGTTCGGCACCTCGCGGCGGCCGGCCAGCCGGTCATCGCCATCGCGCCGCAGCTGGACCGGCTCCAGGTGCTCTCCGTTGCAGCCGCGCCAGGTGCCATCACCGCGCTCACGGGACGCATCGAGAACGACGCAGATGCCGAACGGCTGGCCGACGAACTGCGCGCGCTCGGCCGTCCGCTCGC
>DATMIB010000218.1:0-2333 GCA_035554635.1 Steroidobacteraceae bacterium
GACGGCACGACCGGGCCGATCCAGCGGCTCGACCGACGTTTCGAGGACGTCGACTCCCAGGAAGACCGCAACATCGAAACCGTGATTTTCGCGAACGGCGAGGCGATCGCCGGCATGGCGATGTCGGTGATCGGCTTCGAGGTCGACAGCGAACGCGCGTTCCGCGAGCAACTGCGGACCTTCTCCGACGCCTTCGTCGACTTCGTCGAGCTGGTGTGGGAGGAATTCAGGAAGGAGCTGATCTCCGGCGCGGGTGGCGTGATCAAGGCGCTCGGCCTGTTGAAGGGCGCGATCGCGATTGCCATCGCCGCCGTGGTGGCGGCGGCCATCATCGCCGTCGTCGCCTACTGGGCGCCGGCCGACCTGATCATCGACGACGCGATCGGCTACTCGGTGATCGAGCTCGCCGAACTCACCAACGCCAACGTGCCGTCGCCGGGCTTCGGCCACTTCGATTCGCCCAACGGGCTGGAGATCAACCTGACGCCGCTGGAAAAGGGCGCGTTGACCTATCGCGAGTTCCGCGAGTACGTCAGCGACGAGGAAGACAGCCGGTACGAAATCTACTTCCGTTACAACCGGACGGTGTGAGCGGGGCGGCAGGCTAGCGTGGCACGGGCTCGGGCCTTGCCGGCGCCCGTGCACGTGACGTGCCGAGCACGGACCCTACGATCACCAGCGGGAAGCCGATCGCCATCCCGAGCGTCAGCGGCTCCGACAGCACGAGCGCGCCGAGCACGATCGCGACCGCCGGGTTCACGTACGTGATCACGGTCGCACGCGAGGCGCCGACTTCTGCGATCAACGCAAAGAAGACGAGGAACGCGGCCGCCGTGCACAGCACGCCGAGCCCGACCACCGACCAGGCCGCGGCGGCGGGTACCTGCGCGGGCCACAGGAACGGCGCAAACGGTGCGTAGACCAGCGTGGCGACGATCAGCGACGCCGTGACGACGCCGACTGCCGGCACGTCGCTCAGCTTGCGGTGGACGATGATCGGGCCGATCGCATAACACAGCGCGACGATCATCGTCGCCGCGACCGCGAGCATGTCCGAAAACTGAATGTCGATGCCGACCAGCAGCGCGACGCCTGCGAAACCGATGCCGAGCCCGAGCAGTCGTCGCGGTTCGAGCCGCTCATGGCCCAGCTTTGTGACGATCACGGCCGCGAACAGCGGCACCACCGCGATGAGCAGGCCCGCGGTCGAGCTGTTGAGCTGCGTTTCCGCGTGGCCGAGCAACAGCCACGGGAGGTTGATTTCGATCAGCGTGTAGGCGAGAAGCCACTTCCACTTGCGGAAGCCGGCGGCAAGTGCCTTGCGGTGCAGGGCGATCGGCAGCAGCAGCAATGAGCCGATCAGAGTGCGCGAGACAGCGACCACCAGCGGGTCGATCGAGTCGACCGCAATGCGGATCAGCAGGTAAGGCATGCCCCAGAGCAGGCCCAGGGCGATGAACAGGATCCAGCCGCGTTTCGTCATCGGCGAATTGTAGAGAGACATGCGATGCGGGCAAGGGCGCGAACAGTCCAAGTTTGAAGTTCAGGCCGAGTCGACCTGGACTGAGCCCGCTTGAATCGCGAGACCGACACCTTGCTCGTTCGGCCCGATGCCTTCCGTCCCGTGAAAGTGAGCCCCGCATCGCCGGCGGACGTGGTTCGAGGCAAAGCAGAACCCGCGCGCAGGTCGTCGACCGCTGATCCGACTGTCACTGTGCTTGCGTCGGACTTGATCGTCGCAACCCGCCGTCAGCTAGCGAAATCTACCGTTGCTCGTCTCGCGTCGCCGCTATCGTGGACGATCATCCGTGGGATTACGGTAGCGGCGAGACTTTCATGGTGGACGTTGCCCAGATCGGGCAACCAGGGTGCAGCCATGCTCGCAAAGTCACGAATGGAGCGCAGGGTGTCTGGTGCGGGAGTGGCCGCGTCGTTGTGTGCGGCACTGGTCACCGATGTCGCTTCTGCGGCGCCAGCCACACTTCAGACGATCGCGGTCACACCGACCGCCGCCTCGATCTCGGTGGGCCAGACGCAACGTTTCAATGCGACAGGGACGTTCAGCGATGGTTCCAGCCATGCTCTGGGGCCGGCCATTGCGAACATCGCGCCGGCCGCCTTTTCAACCTGTGTCTTGTTGGTCAGCGGCGGCGTGAAGTGCTGGGGCAACAATGATTTCGGTCAACTCGGCAACGGCAGCACCGCCGATTCACTCGTTCCACGTCGGGTCAAGGGAATCGCCAACGCCACAGCGGTCGCGTTGCGATTTCAACATGGGTGCGCGTTGCTGGTTGGCGGCGCAGTCCAGTGCTGGGGGTGGAACGACCAGGGCC
>DATMIB010000219.1:0-7211 GCA_035554635.1 Steroidobacteraceae bacterium
AGCGTGAAGTCGGCGCCGAGCTGGTGCGAGCGGTCCCTGATCAGCTCGTCGATCAGGTGCTTGCCCGTCACGTAGCTCGTGCCATAACCGGGCTGGCGCAGGTACAGCTGCTGCTCGAAGTGCAGCAGGTCGAGGTCGGGCCGCATCCAGCCGCGTGGCGTCCACTCGACCTGGAAGGCCTTTGCCTCACGGATGTCCATCAGGTTCGCGTGCGCGTACAGCGAGGCGAGACCGCGCGCCGCGCGTTGTGCGAGCATGATCCAGACGATCTCCCGTGCGCGTGGGTTGTCGTCGTAATAGCCCGCGTGGAGGATCAGTTCCTCCATCGCCGTCGCCATGCCCTCGGCGCGCGAATCCCAGACGTTGTAGCCCCAGGCCGTGCGCCGGATCGGGCTCGCATGCGGCGCGTGGACGAGCCAGGCGTGGTCGAACCAGTGCTGGAAGTGTGCATACAGCGTGATCGGCTCGTAATGGCTCGCGATCGAGAAGAAGTTGCGCTTTTCCTGCGGCACGAACGGATCGATGTGCGCGCGCAGCGCCGGCTCCAGGTACGGCGCAACGTCGAAGATGTCGCGTGACTTCAGCCACGCCATGTACTTGCCCACCGCGGCATCGGCCTTGCGGGCGTACTCCTCGGCATTGGCCGGCGCCGTGAGCGGCGGCAGGCCGCGGTTGCGGCTTTCTTCCTCGCGCAACGAGGCGTGTGCGCGCGCCAGTTCGCGCTTGAGCAGCATCACCTCGTCGTCCCACGTGAGCGGCACCAGGTGCACGTGGCGCAGGCTCCAGTCGTAGGCCTCCTTGCCGATCCCCGAGGGGCCGGTCTTGTTCGGCGCCTGTGCTTCGAGCCAGCCGACGAACGCCTGCGTGGCGGTCCGCGCCGAGGCGAGCGCCTGCGACAGCTCGCGACTCCCGCCGGGTGTCTTGCGCGTGAGTTCGTCGAGGTTGTCGAGTTGCTGGCGCATCGTGGCAGTGCCCGTGATCCACAGGTCGCGTGCATTGCCCGTCAGGTTCGAGCGCGCCTGCTCGAGCAGCGGCGCGACCGTACGCAACTGCGCAGCGAGCTTGCGGTCGTCGTCGCCGCCGAGGGGGAACCGGTATTGCCAGGTTTCGATGATCGCGTGATGGGCCGGGCCTTCGTGCTCGGGCGTGTCGCTCTGCTCGGTCCAGATCGACTGGTAATACGCCGGATCGCGCGCCCACGGCTGCAGCCAGCGAAGCTCGAATTCCATGCCGCGCATCTGTGCGCGCACGAGTTCGTAGTCGATGCGCTGCTCGCGCGGCCAGGCCGCGGGGTCGATTGCGGCGAGGCGTGCCTGGCACTCCTCGAGCGCGCTGGCCCGCTGCGCGACGGCGGCCACCGTGTAGTCCGGAGCACCGTCACGCAATGCGGGCCGCTCGATCGCACGCCAGTGTTCGTACAGTGCGAGCAGGTCGGCGTAGGTGGCGGCAGCGGCAACGGACGTCGCAGGGATGATCATGGCCACGGCTCCCAGCAGGACGGCGAGCGTCTTCAATGACGGCATGGAATCCCCTCACCGGCGTGCAGGTGGAGGCTCGACCGTACCACGAGTCCGGTCGTGGACGGCAACCGGGAGCCAGGCCGCGTCAGTAGGTGGCGGGCACCGTGCTGCGGTAGGTTTCGAGCTCGCGTCGGTATTGGGCGAGGTCGCGCTCCAGCCCTTCGATTTCCGAGCGATAGCGACCGATGCGCTCGGCGGCCTGCTTGGCGTCGATGACCGATTGCGTGCGTTCCTCCGCCGTCGCGCCGTCGCCGACGAGCGTGAAGGCCTCGTGCGTGATCGCATCCCCGAGTCGGCGGATCTCGCGCCGGCGATAGGCGATCGCGGCCTCGGTGTCGTCGACGCGACGGGTGCGCACGTACAGCTCACGCCCGACGTCGTAGCCGCGCTCGAACGCCGGGGCGAGATCCGCCGGACAGGTGCCGGCATACGCCTGGCCGCTCGCACCGACGCGGTAGCCGTTCGAGCCCTGGCAGAACTCGCGCATGCCGGCGTCACGGCCCGCCATGTACGCCGTGAGGTCGGGTGCCACGCCGTGCTCGGCGCAGGCGCGTCGATGGTCGCCGATGCGGGTGCCGGGTCGTCCGGCCACGCCGTCCTCGTAGCCGACCGTGCGCCAGTCGACCGTGCGGCACTCCTCCTTGCTCATGCTCGCGGCACAGCCCGCGAGCGTTGCCGCCGCGACGACGGCAGCCAGAATTCTTGCGACGTTCGAGGCCATGGAGGACACCGCGCACGAGGCGACGACGAGGGTCGTGGCAGCATACCGACGCTGCCCAAATCGGCGCGGGCCCGGGTCACGTTTCCGGTCGCCGAAAGCCTGTGCACCTGCGCCATCGGGATGGCGGTTGCGATTGCATCCCAACCGCACGCGGCCGCGCGGTCCGGCGACGGTCAGGCGTGGCCGGCGCGCACGAAGCGCCGCTCGAGCAGGCGCGTGCCGTCGTACAGCAGGATCGCCATCAGGCCGGTCAGCAGCCCGCCCTGCAGCACGAACGCCGTGTTGTTCGAGAGCAGGCCGGCGATGATCACCTCGCCGAGGCCCTTGGCCGCGACCGTCGAGCCGAGCGTCGCGGTGCCGACGTTGATGACGAGCGACAGCCGCACGCCCTCGAGGATCAACGGCATCGCGAGCGGTAGCTCGACACGCATCAGCTTCTGCAGCGGGCTCATGCCCATGCCGTCGGCCGCATCACGCACGGCGGGCGGGCCGGCATCCATGCCGGCGATCGTGTTCTCGAAGATGGGCAGCAGGCCGTACGCGAACAGCGCGATCAGCGTCGGCAACTGGCCGAAGCCGACGAGCGGCACCGCGATCGCCAGCACCGCCACCGGCGGGAACGTCTGGCCGACGTTGACCAGCGTGCGCGACAGCGGCAGGAACGGAGCGCCCACGCCACGCGTCACGAACACGCCGAGCGCGACCGCGACGACGGTGCTGGCCGCGGCGGCCACGACGACCGTGAGCAGGTGCCACGCAGTCAGGGACAGCAGGTCGCCCTGGTCGTAGATTGCCGGCGCACCGAATTCGTTCAGCGGTGCGAACACGGGCGCGAAGCGCTGCGGCGCGAGCAGCATGGCCGCGAGCAACGCAAACGCCGTCAATCGCAGCAGCGTCGGCAAGTGCTTCACTCGCCCGCCCTGCGCCCGTGCGCGAGCACAGCCCCGAGCGTCACGTGCCGGTCGGCCGCGCCGGCCCCGTCCGCCACGTTGGCCGCCGCAGCGCCCGACCAGACCAGCGCATCGAGCAGCTCGCGCAAGGTCGCGGTGCCAGGCAGCGTCGGCCCTTCGACGACGCCGGGTCGAGCGATCTCGTGCGCGGGCGTGAGCGCGAGCAGCCGCAGCGCGCGTTCGGTGGCACCGACCAGCTGCGACACGAACGGGTCGGCCGGGTGCGTGACCAGGCGTGCGGGCCGGTCGTGCTGCAGCAGTCGGCCACCGCTCATGACCGCGACGCGGTGCCCGAGCCGGAAGGCCTCGTCGATGTCGTGCGTGACGAGGATGATGGTCGTGCCGAACCGGCGCTGGATGTCGAGCAGGTCGTCCTGCGCCTTGCCGCGCAGGATCGGGTCGAGCGCGCCGAACGGCTCGTCCATCAGCAGCAGGTTGGGCTCGGCGGCGAGCGCGCGGGCGACACCGACGCGCTGCTGCTCGCCACCGGACAACTCGTGCGGATACACGTCGGCATACCGCGCCGGGTCGAGCTCGAATGCCGCCAGCAGTTCGTCCACGCGCCGGCGCACGCGCGCGGCATCCCAGCCAAGCAGCCGCGGCACCGTGGCGATGTTCTCCGCGACCGTGCGGTGCGGGAACAGCCCGAGGCCCTGGATCGCGTAGCCGATGCGTCGTCGCAGCAGGTGCGCGGGCTCCGTCGCGGTGTCGATGCCGTCGATCAGCACGCGCCCGCTGGTCGGCTCGACCAGACGGTTGATCATGCGCAACAGCGTCGACTTGCCGGAACCGGAGGTGCCGACGACGGTCGTGATCGTGTGCGGCTCGACGATCATCGACACGTCGTCGACCGCGGTCGTCGCCTCGTAACGCTTGGTCAGCCGCTCGAGCGTGATCATCGTGGCACCCGGCGCGTGAGGTCGGCGAGGGCGTCGAGCACGACGGCGGCGGCGAACGCGAGCGCCACGGTCGGCAGGGCGCCGAGCAGCACGAGGTCCATCGCGGTCTGGCCGATGCCCTGGAACACGAACGTGCCAAGCCCGCCGCCGCCGATCAGCGCGGCGATCGTGACGAGCCCGATGTTCTGCACGAGCACGATCCGGATGCCCGCGAGCAGCGCGGGCAGTGCCAGCGGCAGCTCGATCGCGCGCAGCACCTGCAGCGAGGTCATGCCCATGCCGCGCGCGGCGTCGACCGCGGCCGACGACACGCGCGAGAGGCCCACGACCGTGTTGGCGACCAGCGGCAGCAGCGAATAGAGGAACAGCGCGACCGCAGCCGGCGCCGCGCCGATCCCACTGACGCCGAGGCCCGCGAGCCAGGGCCACGCTGCCGCGAGCGCAGCGAGGGGCGCCATCAGGATGCCGAACAACGCGATCGAGGGGATCGTCTGCACGAAGTTGAGCGTGCCGAGCACCGCGCCTTGCAGCCGCGGCAGGCGATGACAGACGAGGCCGAGCGGCCAGGCCAGCAGCAGCGCCGCGAGCAGGGAGCCCAGCGCCAACCAGAGGTGGCGCCGCACCTCGTCCGCAAACCGCGCGGCGTTGACGGCATGCTCGCGCAGGATCGAGAGATCGTCGAAGAAGCCCGTGTGCAGCGCGCCGATCACCGCGGCGAAGAATGCCACGAGCCAGCCCACGCGCAGCAGCGGCCCTGGGCGCAGCCGTGCGATCGCGTCGGTCGCGAGCAGGCCGAGCGCGAGCAACAGCAGCCAGAACGCGCCGCCCGGCGCAACGCGCACGACGCGATTGCCGGGCGGCGTCAGCGCACTCGCGGCCGCGGCCACCGCGACCGCGATCACGGCGATCGCGAGCAGCGCCGTGGCCAGACGCACGCGCGGCGACGCGACCCGCAGCGCGACGTACGCGGTCGTAGCCAGTGTCGCGTAGACCGCGACGACGAATGACGTCGGCAACACTTCGGCAAGCGTGTGCGGCACGCCGGGCAGGATGCGATTGGCCTTGAACAGCACCAGTGGCAGCGTCAGCCAGCCGAAGGCGCCGATGGTTAGCAGCACCGCCCCGAGCGGATCGACCCACGGCGCACGTCGCACCGTGCTCATCGGGCGGCGGCCCCGGGCAGCAGCCCACGCGAGCGCAGGTGGTCCGCGGCCACCGCTTCCGGTGCCTCGCCGTCGATCTGAACGCGTGCGTTGAGTCGCTGCAGCGTCGCGGCGTCGAGGCCCGTCATCACCGGGCGCACGAGCTCGGCGAGGCGTGGATAGCGTTGCAGCACCGCTGCCCGAACTGTCGGCACAGGTGCGTAGATCGGCTGGTCGTGCCGGTCGTCCTCGAGCAGCACGAGCCCGGCGGCGACGATGCCGCCGTCGGTGCCGTAGACCATCGCCGTGTTGACGCCGTTGGTGCGCGCCGCCGCCGCGCCGATCGTCGCGGCCGTCTCGCCGCCGGCGAGCACGATCTTCTGCGAGGGTTGCAGGTGAAAACCGTAGGTCCGCTCGAGCGACTTCAAGGTGCCGGCGTTGGCGAACTCGGCCGAGCAGGCAAGCTTGACGCGGCCGCCCTCGCGCACCCAGCGCGCAAAGTCGCTCAGCGTCGCGAGGCGGTGTTCGCGCGCGACGTCGCTGCGCACGGCCAAAGCCCAGGCATTGCTCGCGGGCGCGGGCGTGAGCCAGGCGATGCCGTGCGCCGTGCGGTCGAGCCGCGCGCCGAGTTCGTAGCCGGCCCGCAGGTCCTTCCAGGCGGGATCGGTGGCGCGATTGAAGAAAAAGCCCGCGTTGCCGGTGTACTCGACATACATGTCGATCTCGCCGGCCAGCAGCGCCTTGCGCACGACCGGCGTCGCGCCGAGCAGGCTGCGGTCGACGGTCGGGATGCCGTGCGCCTCGAGCACGAGCCGCAGCATCTGGCCGATCATGGCCGACTCGCTCGACAGCTTGGACGCGACGACCACCGGTGCGGCGGCCATGGAGACGCCGATCGGACAGGCGAGCGCCAGCAGCAGTGCCCATGCCCCGAAACGACGACGCGACAAGCATCCCTCCGCGCGAGCGTCCTGCCCGCCCGCACGTTCTCCGGCCGCGCCCGTGGCGTCAAGCCCGTCTGTGCCGGCGTGTGCGCCGACACGACCGCCGCCGTCGCTGGGCTCGACCTCGGCGGGCACGAACGCCCGCGCTCGGCTAAGCTGCCGTCAGAGACCTCTGGGGGAGCGCTTTTGCGCAGGGAGCCATACTTGAATCAGCACATTGCACGCCGCGGACCGGTCGTGGCTTCGATGGTCGTATCGGTCGTGTTCGCCCTGGCGGGTTGCGCCTCGGGTGAAAGCGCAAAGGTGTCCGGGGCGTGGGCCGCCACGGCACAAAAGCCCGTGCAGCCCTTTGCCAAGGTACTGGTGGTCGGCGTCTCGCCGAACGTGAAGTCACGCTGCACGTTCGAGCGCTTCATGGTCGCGAACCTGGGCCGCGGCGCGACCCAGGCGATCGCGAGTTGCGACGTCATGGACAAGCAGGCGCCGTTGAGTCGCGAACTCGTCGAGCAGGCGGTCGCCGCGCAGCAGGCGGACGCGGTGCTGTCGACGCTGCTGGTCTCCCAGGACTGGGCGCCGAAGAGCGGTGGCAGTCGCGACACGCGCGGCTCGGCCGCGTACAAGGCCACGGACTCGGGGTGGGAGTCGAGCTATTACGGCACCTACAGCGTGCCCGTGATCTACGGCGACTTCCAGGCGAACGCCGCCTCGCTCGTGATCGAGGGCGAAGCCCACGTCGCCTCCAAGCTGTGGGAAACGCGCAGCGCGAGCGTCGTCTACACCGTCGACACCGTCGTCAAGGGCATCGAATCGCAGGACGCGGGGCTCTCGCTGGTCACGTCGTCGATCGCGGGCGAGCTGTCGCAGCGCGCGCTCGTGCGTTGACGCCGGCGCCGACGCACGCATGACGTTCGGAAGCGTGCGGGCCGCACGGGTGTCCGCACTGCCGCTCGCGCTCGCGCTCGCACTCGTGCTGGCCCTCGCATTCGCGCTCGTGCCCACCGTCGCGACGGCGCAGGCGCGCACTGCGATCGAGCC
>DATMIB010000220.1:0-36824 GCA_035554635.1 Steroidobacteraceae bacterium
CGGCTTCCACCGCTCGATGGATCACGCAGGTGCAGTCGTCGGGCCACTGGCGGCGTTCGCGCTGCTCAGGGCCCAGGTGGACCTCGAGACAGTGTTCCTGCTGTCCGTGATCCCCGGAACGTTCGTGCTGCTGTTGCTGGCGTTCGGGCTGCCGCGCGGTGAGCCCTTCGTCGCGCCGGTGCGCGCGCCGTTTTCGTGGCGGGGGCTGCATGGCCGTCTGCGCGCAATGATCGTTGCGGCAGGCTGGCTGGCGCTCGCGAGCGTACCCGAGGTCTTCGTCGTGCTGTGGGCCACGGCGGCCGGCATGCAGGTGCAGTGGGTGCCGCTGGTCTGGGCCGCGGCGAGCCTGGTCAAGATGCTCGTTTCGCTGCCGGCCGGCATCGTCTCCGACCGGCTCGGACGGACGCCCGTGCTGCTTGGCGGCTGGAGCGCGCGGGTGCTCGTGCTGCTGTTGCTTGCGTGGCTGCCGGCTCCGAGCCTGCTGGCGGTCTGGGGGCTGTTCGTCGCCTATTCGGCGACGCTGGCGCTGACGGAACCGGCCGAGCGCTCGCTGATCGGCGACCATGCGGACGAACACGAGCGCGGCACCGCATATGGGTTGTACCACCTCGCGAGCGGCCTGCTCGTGCTGCCCGGAGCGGTACTGTTCGGCGGCCTCTGGGAGCGTTTTGGGTCGAGCGTCGCGTTCGCCACCGCAGCGGTGATTACGGCGGGTGCGGCAACGTGGATGCTGCTGCTGGCACGGCCCTCATCCGAGGCTTCTCCCGCGAAGCGGGAGAGGTGAGGCGTCAACCCTTCGAGGCGTGGCGTGACGCCAGTTCGCGCACGACGCGTTCGAGCGACAGGTTGCGCGACTTGAGCAGCACCAGCAGGTGGAAGATCAGGTCGGCAGATTCGCCGACGAGATCGTCGTCGTCCCGTGTCACCGCGGCGAGCGCCGTTTCGACACCTTCCTCGCCGACCTTCTGCGCAATCCGGCCGATCCCCTGGGAATACAGCCGCGCGGTGTAGCTGCCTTCGCTGTTGTCGGCAATGCGCTGCGCGATCGTGTGCTCGAGCGATGCGAGGAACGCGATGCCCGCCGCTTCCGGCGCGCGCGCGTCATCGAAGCACGACTCCGTGCCCTTGTGACAGGTCGGGCCGGCCGGGCGGGCGAGGACCAGAATCGTGTCGTCGTCGCAGTCGGCGCTCACGTCAACCACGTCGAGGTGATTGCCGGACGTCTCGCCCTTGGTCCACAAGGCATTGCGCGAGCGGCTGAAGAACACGACGCGGCGCTCGCGCAGCGTACGCTGCAGCGACTCCGGGTTCATGTAGCCGAGCATCAGCACGCGCCCGGTGCGTGCGTCCTGCACGATGGCCGGCAGCAGGCCATCGCCCTTGGTCCAGTCGAGTCGTGCCATCCGTTGCTCGTTCACGTGCGCATCTCCACGCCTTGTTCCCGCAGGTGATCCTTCAGTTCGGCAATCGCAATCGCGCCGGTGTGGAACACGCTGGCCGCCAGCGCGCCGTCCACGCCGGCGTCCCTGAAGACTGCCGTAAAGTGCTCCTTGGAGCCGGCGCCACCGGAGGCGATCAGCGGCACGCGACACACCGCACGCACGGCGCGCAACTGCGCCAGATCATAGCCCTGGCGCACACCGTCGCTGGCCATGCAGTTGAGTACCACTTCGCCTGCGCCACGATCCTGCACCTCGCGAACCCAGTCGAGCGTGCGTCGCCGCGTGCCACGCGAGCGGTCCGGGTCGCCCGTGAACTGGTACACCTCGAAGTCGTCGCCGACGGTCTGGCTGTCGATGCCGGCGACCACGCACTGCGAGCCGAAACGACGCGCGAGCGCGTCGATCAACGACGGATCCGAAAGCGCCGGCGAGTTGACCGAAACCTTCTCGGCGCCGGAGTTCAGCACTTCCTCGGCCTCGGTCACGGTGCGGATGCCACCTGCGACGCAGAAAGGGATGTCGAGCACGCGCGCGACACGCGCAATCCAGCCGCGATCGACCGAACGACCCTGCGGGCTGGCCGTGATGTCGTAGAAGACGAGCTCGTCGGCACCCTCGGCGCAGTAGCGCGCAGCGAGTTCGAGGATGTCCCCGACGACCACGTGGTCGCGAAAACGGACGCCCTTGACGACCTGGCCGTCGCGCACGTCGAGGCAGGGGATTATGCGTCGGGCAAGAATGGCTCGAGCTCCTGCGTGGGTATGCGGTCTTCGAGCAGCGCGCGCCCGCTGATCACGGCCGCTGCGCCGGTGGCGGCGAGCGCACGTAAGTCCGCGCCGCTGCTGACACCGCCCGAGGCCTGCCACTGCACCTCCGGAAAACGATGCGTAGCTTCGGCATACAGATCGAGGTTCGGTCCTGACAGCGCGCCGTCGCGTGCGACGTCCGTGCACAGCACGTGCACGAGGCCATGTGGCAGGTACCCCGCGACCGCGTCCCAGAGGCTCGCGTCGGTCTGCGACTCCCAGCCGTGCGTCGTCAATCGCGGCGTGCCGCCGGCGTCGAGCCGCACGTCGAACGCGAGCACGACGCGGTCGGCGCCGAATTCGCGCATCCACGCCTGCACCTCGGCCGGTCGTGTCGCGGCCACGCTGCCGACGACGGCGCGTGCGACGCCGAGGTCGAACAGTTGTGCGGCCACGTCGCGGCTGCGAATGCCGCCGCCGACCTGGATCGAGACGTCTTCAAACGCGTGCGTCAGACGTGACAACGCCGGGCGATTGCCCTGCGAGCCTTCACGCGCACCGTCGAGGTCGACGACGTGCACGTAGCGGGCGCCCAGTTGGCGATAGCGCGCGAGCACGCGCGTGGGGTCCTGGTCATAGACTGTCTCGGCGTCGAAGCGCCCCTGGTAGAGCCGCACGCACTGGCCGCCACGGAGGTCGATCGCCGGGATCAGGCGCATGGTCAGGCCAGCTCCAGGAATTCGGCGAGCAGCCGGCTGCCGGCGCGCGAGGAACGCTCGGGGTGGAACTGCGCACCGAAGAAATTGCGTTGGCGCACCATGGCCGAGAACTCGCCGCCGTAGTCGGAGGTGGCGGTGGTCCACGGCCCGACGGGCGCGGCGTAGCTGTGCACGAAGTACATGTATGGCGACTCCTCGAGACCGGCCCACGAAGCCGCACCAGTCGCGTGCACACGATTCCAGCCCATGTGCGGCACCGGCAGGCCGGCACGGTCGGCGAACCGCGCGATACGCGCCGGGATGATGCCGAGACAGGTCGTGTCGCCTTCCTCGCTCGCCTCGAACAGCAGCTGCATGCCGAGACAGATGCCGAGCACGGGCTGGCGCAACGCGCGGATCACGTCGACGAGCCCGAGCGCCTGCAGCCGCGCCATGGCGTCCGCGGCCGCGCCCACGCCCGGCAGGATCACGCGAGGGGCGCGAAGCAGGGCGTCCGGGTCCCGAGTGAGTTCGGAACTCGCGCCAAGCCGGTCGAGCGCGAATCGCAGCGAGGCGATGTTGGCACCGCCGTTGTCGATGATGGCGACCCGGGTCATGGCGGCGCCTAGAGCACGCCCTTGCTGCTCGGCAGTTCCGTGCCTTCGATGCGCACCGCCTGGCGCAGCGCCCGACCCGTCGCCTTGAAGCACGCCTCGACCATGTGGTGCGTGTTTTCGCCCTGCACCTGGACGTGCACGGCCGCGCCGAGGCTGTCGGCGAGCGAGCGGAAGAAATGCGGCACCAGTTCCGTCGGCAGGCCGCCGACGGACTCGCGACCGAACCGGCCCTCGAACACGGCGTATGCGCGGCCGGAGAGATCGATTGCGACCTGTGCTCGTGATTCGTCCATCGGCAGCACGAAGCCGAAGCGCGCGATGCCAACCTTGTCGCCGAGCGCCTGCCGCAGCGCCTGGCCGAAGGCGAGCGCACAGTCCTCGACCGTGTGGTGCTCGTCGATCTCGAGGTCGCCGGTGCAGGTCAGTTCGAGCGCGAAGCCGCCGTGGCGCGCGACCTGCTCGAGCATGTGGTCGTAGAAGCCGATGCCCGTGGCGATCGCGACCGGTGCCGTGCGATCGAGGTTCACGCGCACGTGGATGTCGGTCTCGCGGGTCTTGCGCTGCACCGTCGCGGTCCGTTCCGGGCGGCACAGGCGTTGCGCGATGGCCGCCCACGTGGCGCCGTCCGCACCGTCGGCGCGCACGCGCAGCCCGGCGAGGCCGAGATTGGAGGCCAGTTGCAGGTCGGTGTCGCGGTCGCCGATGACGTAGCTGTGTCGCGGGTCGATCGGGTGCTCGCGCAGGTACTGCGTCAGCAATCCGGTTCTGGGCTTGCGACAGTCGCAACCGTCCTGCGGTCGGTGCGGGCAGAAGAACTCGGCGTCGAAGACGATGCCCTGCGAGGCGAACAACGCGCGGATGAAGTCCTGCGGTTCGCGGAAGGTGGGCTCGGGGAAACTGTCGGTGCCGAGCCCGTCCTGGTTGCTGACGAGCACGAAGCGGTAACCGGCGCGCTCGAGTTCGAGCAGCGCCGGAATCACGCCCGGCAGCAACCGGATCTTGTCGAGACGGTCGACCTGTTCGTCAGGCGGCTCCTCGACGAGTGTGCCGTCGCGGTCGATGAACAGTACGCGTTCTCCGCTCATGCTCGCTCCACGGCCGCCAGCAGGCGCCCGTTCTGCTCGGGCGTGCCGATCGAAATGCGCAGGCAGTTTGCCAGCCCGGGCGTCGTCGAGAAATCGCGCACGATCAACCCGGCGGATTTCCCCGCGTTCAGGAACGCCCGCGAATCGCGGCATTCGACCAGCACGAAATTCGCGTCCGACGGGTACACGCGCACAACCTGCGCACAGCGCTCGAGCCGCTCACGCATGATGGCGCGTTCGTCCAGCAGCGTGCGGATCCGTGCCGCCGCGAGTGTGCGCTGGGGCGCCTCGGTCAGCGTGAGCACCTCTTCGACGGTCGAGGCGGGGATCGCGTAGGGCGGGATGATGCGCTTGAGCAGCCCGACGATCTCCTCGCCGGCGATGAGCGTGCCGAGACGCGCGCCGGCCAGCGCATAGGCCTTGGACAGCGTGCGCAGCAGCACGAGGTTCGGCAGGTCGGCCAGCCGCGCGGCCCAGCTCGCACGGCCCGCGAATTCGATGTACGCCTCGTCGAGCACGACCAGCGCGCGGCCTGCGAGTGCCGTGCAGACACGCAGCATCGCGTCCTCGTCGAGCAGGTTGCCGGTCGGGTTGTTGGGCGAGCAAAGGAACACGAGCTTGGCACGCCGGCCGGCGTCGATCACCGCCTCGGCGTCCAGCGCGAAACCGTGGCGCAGCAGCGGCACCTCGATCACGTCCGCGCCCTGGATCCGCGCGGCGACCTTGTAGAAGCCGAAGGTCGGCGGCGTGATGACGACCTTGTCCTGGCCCGCGCGACAGAACGCGCGCGCCAGCAGGTCGATCGCCTCGTCGCTGCCGCGGCCGACGAGCAGGTTCTGTATGGGCGCGCCGTAGAGTTGCGACATGCGCTCGACGAGCACCTTAGGCTGCGGCTCGGGGTAGCGGTTGAGGCCGGCCCGCGTGTTGTCGCCCTGTGCGCGCCACGGCATTTCGTTGGCGTGCATGCGCTCGAGCGAAGGGTCCCACGCGGCATGCTGGTAGGGCTGCAACTGCAGGATGTCGGGACGCGCGAGGTCCAGCATCGAACCGCTCATGCGTCGACTCCTGCGGCGATGGCATCCAGACGCACTTGCACCGCGTGGGCGTGGGCGTCGAGCGACTCCAGTCGTGCGAGCGTGCGTGCGGTCGGGCCGAGTCCGGCCAGCCCGGCAGGCGTGAGTTCCTGCACGGTGATGCGCTTGACGAAGTCGGGCACGCCGAGGCCGCTGTAGGCACGGGCGTGGCCGTAAGTCGGCAGCACGTGGTTGGTGCCGCTGCAGTAGTCGCCCATCGTTTCGGGCGTCCAGGCGCCGAGGAACACCGAACCGGCGTTACGCACCTGCGGCAGCAAAGCGCGTGCATTCCAGACCTGCAGGATCAGGTGTTCGGGCGCATAGCGATTGCTGACCTCGAGCGCCGTTGCGAGGTCGGGGACGACGATCACGCGGCTCTCGACGATGGCCTGCGCCGCGATCGAACGACGGGGCAGGGCCACCAGCTGGCGATCCACCTCGACGACACAGGCTTCCGCGATGGCACGCGAAGTCGTGACCAGCACCACCTGCGCGTCGGGGCTGTGCTCGGCCTGAGCGAGCAGGTCGGCGGCGACGAAGTCGGGGCGCGCCGTGTCGTCGGCGACGACCAGCACCTCGGAGGGGCCGGCGGGCATGTCGAGTGCCGCGCCATCTGCGTCTTGCGCGACGATCTGCTTGGCCGCGGTGACCCAGGCATTGCCCGGCCCGAACACTTTCGCGACCTTGGGCACGCTGGCCGTGCCGTAGGCCATCGCAGCGACGGCCTGGGCGCCGCCCAGCTTGAACACCTCGGTGACACCGCACAGCCGGGCCGCGACGAGCACTGCCGGGTCGGCCGTGCCGTCCGCACGCGGCGGCGTGCAGACCACGCGCACCGGGCAACCGGCAATCCGGGCCGGGACCGCGAGCATCACCGCCGTCGAGGGCAACGGCGCCGAGCCTGCCGGAACATAGAGGCCGACCGCGTCGAGCGGCACGGTGATGCGCTCGCAGACGACGCCTGGGGCGGTCTCGAGCCGCAGCGGTGCCAGCACCTGCAGTTCGTGAAAGCGGGTGACCGTGTCGATGGCGCGCTCGATGGCGGCACGTTGCGCGGGCGTGAGCGCTGCCTCGGCGGCAGCGACCTCGGCATCGGTGACCTGAAGCGCGTCGAGCGTGACGCCGTCGAGCCGCGCCGTGTACTCACGCAGCGCCTCGTCGCCACGCGTGCGGACGTCGTCGACGATCGCGCGTGCGCGATCGAGCAGGCCGGCCGCGTCCTTCTGCGCCGGTCGCCGCAGCAGCGCCGTGCGACGCGACGCGTCGAGCGAAGTCCAGTCGAGGATCTCGAGCGCGGCGTTCATGCGAGCATCTTCTCCACCGGCAGCACCAGTACGGCACTGGCGCCCGCAGCCTTGAGGCTCTCGAGCGTCTCCCAGAACACGGTTTCGCGGCAGACCGCGTGGACCGCGACCTTGTCGGCCGAACCCTCCAGCGGGATCACGGTCGGCGACTCGCTGCCGGGCAGCAGCCTGCGGATCTGCGGCAGCGCGGCACGCGGCGCGTGCAGCATGATGTACTTGCTCTCACGGACCTGCTGCACGCCGTCGATGCGCACGAGCAGCCGTCGTACCCAGTCGGCCTTGACGTCCGGCAGCGCAACCGGCGTGCGGACCAGCGCCACCTGGCTCTGCATGACGACCGCGACTTCGCGCAGCCGGTTGGCCGTGAGCGTGGAGCCCGTCGAGACCAGGTCGCAGATCAGGTCGGCGCGACCGAGGCGTGGCGCGATTTCCACGGCCCCCGACAGCGTGACGATTTCGGCCTCGATGCCCTGTTCCTTGAGGAAGCGGGCGAGCACGTGCGGGTAGGTCGTCGCGATGCGCCGTCCTGCGATGCTCTGGAGGTTCTCGTAGTGGAATTCCTGAGGCACCGCGAGCGCGAGCCGGCAGCGGCCGTAATCGAGCTTCTGCAGCAGTTCGATGCGCGGCGGCGTGCCGCGCGCGGCCATCGCGAGGCGCTTTTCCTCGAGCACGTTGAGGCCCACGAGCCCGAGGTCGCAGACGTCCTCCTGGACGAGGTCCGGGATGTCGTCGTCACGCACGAACAGCACGTCGAGCGGCATGTTTTCGCCGTAGACCATCAGCTGGTCCTTGCCGCGGCTGAACTTGAGCCCGCAACGGTGCAGCAGGTCGAGCGACTCGTCGGTGAGCCGACCCGATTTCTGCACGGCGATGCGCAGCCGTTCCTGCCTGTCCATGTCAGCGTTCTCCGAGGCGGCGCGCCGCCATTTCATAGCCGCCGTTGCCGGTCTCGAGGTACCGCGCCACGCGGCCGATCGTGGTCACGCTCACGCCGGTCTGTTTGGAGATCTCACGGTACGCCATGCCGGCCTGCAACAGGCCGACGACCGTCCAGCGGTCGGCGAGCGCCTGCAGTTCGGCGGGCGTGCAGAGGTCCTTGAAGAACGCGCGACACTCCTCCACGGAGCGCAGCGTCAGCACCGCCTGGAACAGTGCGCGTTCGGCAGCGGCTTCCTGGCGAGGCGAAATGCCGGGGTGTTTCTTCACGGGGCGCTGGGATTGTGCATGTATTAATGTATTAGCACGTTAATACATTGGAGCGTCCTGCGCAATCTGCGCAGCTGCGTAGTTGCCGCAGCCGGCGGAGGCTGTGCCTCGGCAGCGCGACTGTGCGGCGACTCGCGCGCGTTTGGTGCCGTTGGCATCGTGTCCACCCGGCCCAGACCCGCTCCGGAAAACGCCGTGAACCCGTCCCTGGGGGGGCTCCTTCCGCGACGTCCATGTCGCGGAAGGTTTCCGGAGCCGGTCCGGACCGGACCGGACGCTCGTATTGCAACGTCCAAAGCGCGCTCGCCTCTGATCCGGTGGCGTCGTTCCTTGCGCTGCCGTTCGCCGCCACCTACACTGCGGCCCGCTCATCGAGACCGGCTGAGGGACTGGCCCTTTGAAGCCGGGGCAACCATCGGGACCTAACCCGCCCGAGGGTGCCAACTCCACGGGGACCGTCCACGGCCGCCGGAAGATGAGTTGCAGCGAGGCTGCCCCGGTCGATGGGTCGACCACGTCCGGGGGTGTTGGTCGCCGCAACCGTCCACCTGCGCGTCTGCCAGACGTCCATCCCGCGTAGCCTGCTCGACAGCCATTTGCTGGCCCGGACCGCCAGGGTCCGGACGTACGTGTCGTCGTTCCGTCAGGGCGTCATCGCTGGTCCAAGCCGTGCCTTCTTCCGTGCCTCCTCATGCCCCTGCAGCCGCAACGCCGTCCGCTCCACGCGTGACTGCCGAATCGCCGGCGTCCGTCATCGACGCGACGACAGGGGCGCTCGACGGCGCGGCAGACCCGTCGTCGCTCGATCCGGCAGCCGCCTCGCGCCCGCTGGCACTTCCGCACGATTACGAATGCCGCGAAGGCGTGCTGACGCTCGCCCAGCCGCTGGCGCTGCATTTCGGGGGCGCGCTGCCACGCGTCGAGATTGCATACCGAATCGCTGGGGCCCGCGGCGCGCCGGTCGTCGCGGTGCTCGGTGGAATATCAGCCGGTCGCAACGTGTTCCGCGTCCGTGACGGCGTGCCGGGATGGTGGGACGAAATCGCCGGCCCCGGCCGGGCGCTCGACACCGACCGCTACCGCATCCTGGGCATCGACTTCCTCGGCGGCAGCCACCGCACGACCGGCCCGGCGCAAGGCGAACTGTTCCCGAGCATCAGCGCGCACGACCAGGCGAACTGCCTCGTCGCGGTCATGGACCATCTCGGCATCGACACGCTGCACGGCTGTGTCGGCGCGTCCTACGGCGGTATGGTCACGCTCGTGCTCGGTGCCGTGCACGCGCCACGCCTGCGGCACGGCATCGTGGTCAGTGCCGCGCACCGCACGCATCCGATGTCGACGGCCTGGCGCAGCGTGCAGCGCAACTTCGTGCGCTACGCGATCGAGCACGGCGAGGGCGAGCAGGGGCTCGTGCTGGCGCGGGCACTGGCGATGACGACGTATCGCTCGGTCCGCGAGTTCGAGGATCGCTTTGCCGGCGCCGCACAACGGCGCGACGACGGGCGTTTCGTGTTCCCGGTCGAGTCGTACATCGTCTCGCGGGGCGAGGCCTATGCGCGGACCTACCGGCCCGAGGCGTTCGTGTGTCTGTCCGAGTCGATCGACCTGCACGACGTCGAGCCCGAGGACATCGTCGCTCCGCTGACGCTGGTGGCGGTGCTCGAGGACCAGCTGGTGCCCGTCGGCGACATGCGCACGCTGCGCGACCGTGCGGCGAGTCCGTGCCAGCTGATCGAGATCAGCTCGGTGTACGGCCACGATGCCTTTTTCAAGGAAGCCGACGTGTTGCGCGACGTCTTCCACCAGACCCTTGACTGAGCAAGCGGACCCCATGAGCAAGCAAGACAGCCTTCGGACCCGCACGGTGCGGGCCGCCCTCGAGACCGACACGCAGCACGGCGCGGTCGTGCCGCCCCTGCACCTGACGTCGACGTTTGCGTTCGGCGGCTACGGCGAAAAGCGCGAGTACGACTACTCGCGTTCGGGCAACCCGACGCGCGACGCGCTCGGGCGTGCGCTCGCCGACCTCGAAGGCGGCGTCGGCGCGGTGGTGACCGCCTCGGGCATGGGCGCCGTGTCGCTCGTCACGCAGTTCTTCCGGCCGGACCAGGTCGCCGTCGTGCCGCACGACTGCTACGGCGGCACCTATCGCCTGTTCAACGCGCTGAACCTTCGTGGCGCGCTGCAGGTGAAATTCGTCGACTACCAGGACGCGGCGGCGCTGGACGCGGCGATCGCCACGAAGCCGGCGCTCGTGTGGATCGAAACGCCGAGCAACCCGCTGCTGCGCATCGTCGACATCGCTGCCGTGGCATCGAAGGCCAAGGCCGTCGGCGCGCTGGTCGTGGCCGACAACACGTTCCTGTCGCCACTGTGGCAGCAGCCGCTCGCGCTCGGCGCGGACCTGGTCGTGCACTCGACCACCAAGTACCTGAACGGCCACAGCGACGTGGTCGGAGGCGCGGTAATTGCGGCAACTGCCGAACTGCACGAGCAGGTGCGCTGGTGGGGCAACTGCATCGGCGTGACCGGTGCGCCGTTCGATTCGTTCCTGACGCTGCGCGGGCTGCGTACGCTGCACGCGCGCATGCGCGCGCACGGCGAGAACGCCCAGCGCGTCGCCGAGCTGCTCGATCGGCACCCGGCCGTGGCCAAGGTCTACTTTCCCGGTCTCGCGTCGCACCCGGGCCACGAGATCGCACGTCGGCAACAGCAGGGCTTCGGCGCCATGGTCAGCTTCGAGCTCCAGGGCAACGTCGAGAACGTCAAGGCGCTGCTGGCGCACCTCGAGTACTTCTCGCTGGCCGAGTCGCTCGGCGGCGTCGAAAGCCTCGTGGCGCATCCGGCGAGCATGACGCACGCCGCCATGGACGAGGCAGCGCGGGCGCGTGCCGGAATCTCGGCGACGCTCGTGCGCTTGTCGGTGGGCATCGAGGACGGCGACGACCTCGTGCGCGACCTCACAACGGGACTGGACGCGGCCATACACGCCGCGGCGTGATCAGCGAACGTCGCGGTGACTTCGGTGTTCAGCGTGCCGTGAGTCCCCAGCGGCGCATCGCGCGCGACAGGCTGCTGGTCTCGGAGAAACCGAGCAAGTAGGCCACCTCCGCGGTGGCAAGCGTCGGGTCCTTGAAGTAGCCCTGCGCCAGCTCGCGCCGAGTGTCGTCGAGCACGCGCCGGAAACTGGCGTTTTCCAGCTGCAGGCGTCGCTGCAGGCTGCGTTGCCCCATCCTGAGCGCTCTGGCGACGGCCTGCTGGTTGGCTCGGCCAGATGGCAGCAGGCGGGCGATGTGCGCCCTGACTTCGTGCGCAAAAGGCTGCGACTCGAGCTCCGCAAGGTGACCCGCGGCGAGCCCCTGGTTGAGTTGCACCAGCTCCGTGCTGGCGCCCGGCAACGGTGCCGACAACTCCGGTCGCGCGAACACGAGGGCGTCCTCTTCGGCCCCGTACAGGACGGCGCACGCGAAGAAGGACTCCACGCGCTCGCGGCAGCACGGTGTCTGCTGCTTCAGTGCGACGCGCTCGAACGTCACGGCGGAGCCGCGCGCCACCCGACACAGCGTCGCTACGGCGGCGAGCCCCGCCAGCACGGCGTTCTGCCGCGCGAAGGCGGCTCGAGGCACCGGCGCGGTACGTTCGGCCAGCTTGAGGGATACGTGCTCGCCGTGCGGCTCCAGTGACACGACGGCCTCCGCGCTGACGATGCGACTGTAGCGGACGAGGTACGTCAGTGCCTCGTTCAGGGACGCACTCGCGAGTGCGACATAACCGAGTGCATGGAAACTCGTTGGATGCCAGCGGCGTCCCACCTCGAGGCCGAAGCAGGGGTCGGCGGTGGCCTCGACGCCGAGCACCCAGAGACGCTCCATGACGTTGCCGGCATGTCGCACGTTCGCGCTGCGAGGGGACTCGGGAGGCGTCGCGCCCGCTTGGGCGAATACAGCGCTCGCGTCCACGCCGCGTTCCTCGAGCGTTCGGGCGATCAATTGCGCCCAGGCGGCTAAGGTCGAAGCAACCATGGTTCTGTCTGGCAGATCCGGTCAATGCGTTGGCGTGTCGGGACTGGGAGCATGACCCGGCGGCTGCATAAATGGCCACCTCGGGTTCCGGCAGGGAAGTCGCGGACCCTCGAGCCGCGGCAGCAGTCAAGGAGCGTACATGCATCAGCCGGCTTTCGCGCACGAGGTTCCCGGCAGTCAGTTGATCGAGGTCCGCCGTGTGCCGTTTCGGGTCAAATCGGTCCTGCGTGTCGTGTGGACAGCGGCTACCGGCGTGACGGCATCACGAGGCGTGCAGCTGGATGTCCTCGACGAGACCGAAGGGTTGCTCGCCGTGGGGGATCCGGTGCGTCTGAGACGCGCGTTGCTCCATCTGGTGACGGCGGCGATACACGAAACGGACCAGCGCTACTTGCGTCTGCGGGCGACATGCAAGGAGCGCAACGATCGTTGCGCCGTGCTGCGGTTCCATGTCGACCACACAGCAGGCCATCAGCGCGCGGAGAGCGGCTTCAGACGCCTTGCTCTGCCGCGACAGGCAAATCCCGGGAGCAATACTCACGACAGTCTTCCATACGTCGCTGTCTCGCCTCGATCGACGGTCGAGTGGATGGGTGGGCACGTCGGCATCGACGACGGCGGCAACGCATGGTTCGACGTTCGCGTCTGGCGCTGCCGACAGGACGACATCGCCTAGCGTCACAAGTTCGGCAACAGGTGAGGCCACGCTTCCGAAAAAAAAGAAGGCCGGCATTCCTGCCGGCCTTCAGGGGTTGGGACCCGAGCTGCCTCATTCCCTGAGACAAAGACTAACCCGACTCAAGTCCTCACCACACTTGCGAGCTTGTCGATTCGATCTGCGGAACCGGGAGCAGGGGGCCTCGGGCCCGCTGCGGAAGCGCAGTATAGCGCCGAAAAACCGGCTGGAGTCCACCGTCGGATGGTTGTTTTTTCGCCAGTCCCGGCGTTCTCAAATGCAGTTTGACAGTTTCTGTGGATAACTTCGCAAGTGATTGATTTTCAATAACTTGACAAGACGCGTTCGACGACGGCGGAACCGACTTCCCGACTGCCTACAGACGGTCGTCCTGCCTGCGCAACATCGGGTGTCCGGACCCCCGCAGCGACGGCGTCAGCGACCGCTGCTTCGACCGCCAGGGCTTCGGCCTCGAGTCCAAGCGAATACCTAAGCAGCATCGCGGCACTGAGGATCGTTCCATACGGATTGGCGATGCCGCGGCCTGCGATGTCCGGAGCGGAACCGTGGATGGGTTCGTAGAGACCCATCGTGCCGTCGCCGAGCGACGCCGAGGGCAGCAGCCCGAGCGACCCCGCGATCATCGAGGCCTCGTCGGTGAGGATGTCGCCGAACATGTTCTCGGTCAGCAGCACGTCGAACGAGGCGGGACGCCGGATCAGGTGCATCGCTGCTGCATCGACCAGCATGTGCTCGAACTCGACCTCCGGGAACTCGTCACGCAGGACGCGTTCGGCCACGGCACGCCACAGTCGCGACGTCTCGAGCACATTGGCCTTGTCGACGGAGGCGATGCGTCGGCGCCGGCCGCGCGCAAGCCGGCCCGCGACGCGCGTGACGCGTTCGACCTCGGCCACGGTGTAAGTGCAGATGTCCTCCGCCTCGTGCGCGGTGCGGCTCTTGCGGCCGAAATAAATGCCGCCGGTCAGCTCCCGCACGACCATGATGTCGGTGCCGGCGACGACCTCGGGCTTCAGCGGCGAGGCGTCGAGCATCGACGGCAGCGGCTTCACCGGCCGCAGGTTGGCGAAGACGCCGAGCGTGCGTCGCAGTTCGAGCAGCCCTTGTTCGGGCCGTACGCGCGCGCCCGGATCCGACCACTTCGGACCGCCGACCGCGCCGAGCAGCACCGCAGCGCTGTCGCGACAGGCGTCGATTGTGCGCGGCGGCAGCGGCGAGCCCGACGCATCGATCGCGGCGCCGCCGATCAGTGCCTCGCTGAAGCTGAACTCGTGGCCGAACTTCTGCGCAACCGCCTGCAGCACGCGCACCGCCTCCGCAGTGACTTCGGGGCCGATGCCGTCGCCACCGAGCACCGTGATGCGGATCTTCATCGGGCGTCGCCCCGGGCGCGCTCGTAGTCGGCGATCGCCGCCTGCTGCTGCAGCAGATATCCAAGCTCGTCGATGCCGTGCGTGAGGCAGTAGCGCGCAAACGCCTCGATCGGAAACCGGGTGGTGCGACCGTCCGGCAGCCGCAACGTGCTGGCGGGCAGGTCGATCTCGACCTCGGCGCCCGGGTGGGCCAGCAGCCAGCCGTGGGTCTCCTCGTCGACGACGATCGGCAGCAGGCCGTTCTTGAGACTGTTGCTGCGGAAGATGTCGGCGATTTCGGTGCTGATCACGGCGCGAAAGCCGTGGTCGAGCAAAGCCCAGGGGGCGTGTTCACGCGAGGAGCCGCAACCGATGTTGCGACCGGCGACCAGCACCTGGCAGCCGTCGGCCTGGGGCTGGTTCAGCACGAAATCCGGGCGTGGCCGTCCGTCCGCGTCGTAGCGCCAGTCGGCGAACAGCGAGACGCCGAGGCCTTCACGGACCGTCGTCGTCAGGAATCGTGCCGGGATGATCTGGTCGGTGTCGATGTTGCTGGACGGCAGCACGACCGTCCGCGAGCGGATCACTGTGATCGGTTGCATGTCGGGTCCGTGGAAGGGTCGAGAAGGGCCGGGCTCAGCCGAGGAACTCGCGCGGGTCGGTGACGCGGCCGCGCACGGCCGCCGCCGCGGCCGTCGCGGGGCTCGCCAGCAACGTGCGCGCGCCGATGCCCTGGCGGCCCTCGAAGTTGCGGTTGCTCGTGCTGACGCAGTACTGGCCGGCGTCGACGAGGTCGCCGTTCATGCCGAGGCACATCGAGCAACCTGACTCGCGCCACTCGGCGCCCGCGTCCTGGAACACGCGCGCGAGCCCGAGCGCTTCGGCCTGGCGCTTGATCTGCTGCGAGCCCGGCACGATGAGCGCACGCACGCCGGGGGCGACCTTGCGCCCGCGCAACACGTTCGCGGCCGCCTCCAGGTCGGACAGGCGCGCGTTGGTGCAGCTGCCGATGAACACGACCTGCACGGGTTTCTCGGCCAGCGCCTCGCCCGGCTGCAGTCCCATGTAGTCGAGCGACTTCGCGAACACGGCGTCGCCGGGCCGCTCGGGCACGGTGCCATTGACCGTCGTGACCATGCCCGGGTTCGTGCCGAACGTGATCATCGGTTCGAGCGTCGCGGCGTCGATTTCGATCGTGCGGTCGAAGTGCGCGCCGTCGTCCGTGCGCAGCGTCGCCCAGTCGGCAACGGCGGCGTCCCAGGCAGCGCCCGCGGGCGCGTACGGGCGGCCGCGCAGGTAGTCGTACGTCGTCTGGTCGGGCGCGATCATGCCGGCACGCGCACCCCCCTCGATCGACATGTTGCAGACCGTCATGCGCTCGTCCATCGAGAGCGCCTCGATCGCGGGCCCGCGGTACTCGATCACGTGGCCCGTGCCGCCGTTGACACCGATGCGGCCGATGATCGCGAGCACGAGGTCCTTGGCCGTCACGCCGGCGGGCAGACGCCCGGTCACGTCGATCGCAAACGACTTCGGCTTGCGTTGCAGCAGGCAC
Source organism: Steroidobacteraceae bacterium (assembly GCA_035554635.1). GTDB lineage: Bacteria > Pseudomonadota > Gammaproteobacteria > Steroidobacterales > Steroidobacteraceae > RPQJ01. Next base: position 15,801 of record DATMIB010000220.1, read on the forward strand.
TGCGTCGCGAGCACGTAGCCGACCTCGGTCGTGCCGATGCCGAAGGCGAGCGCGCCGAACGCGCCGTGCGTGCTGGTGTGGCTGTCGCCGCAGACGATGGTCTTGCCGGGCTGCGTCGCGCCCTGTTCCGGCCCGATGATGTGCACGATGCCGCGGCGGTCGTCCCGCAGGCCGAGCAGGTTCACGCCAAACTCGGCGCAATTCACCTCGAGCTGGCGCACCTGCTTCGCGGCCGACTCGAGCTTGATCGGCAGGCCGCCGAAAATCTGCGCCGTGTCGGTGGGCGTCGAGTGGTCCATCGTCGCGAGCGTGCGGTCGAGCCGGCGGACCGGCAGGCCGCGCGAGCGCAGCACGTCGAACGCCTGCGGCGAGGTCACCTCGTGGACGAGGTGCAGGTCGATGTAGAGGACGGCGGGCGTCTCGGCGGTCTCGGGCACGACGACGTGCCGTTCCCAGACTTTGTCGAACAGGCTCTTCGGCGCGGGCATTGAGGCTCCGATGGCGGGGGCGCTGGCGTGCTTGTGTTCGTTCGCGTCAGACGGCGGCGGCGGGCGCATCGCTCGTGTCCACGCCGCGACGGCGCGAGGACTCGATCGCGTTGACGACTTCGATGAAAGCCCGCGCGCTCGATTCGACGATGTCGGTCGTGACGCTGGTGCCGCGGTAGCTGCGTCCGTTGTATTCGCAGGTGAGCACGGCCTCGCCCTGGGCGTCCTCGCCCACGGTGACGCTGCGGACCTCGAACTTGCGCAGCTTGGCGAAGATGCCCGACGCCTGTTCGATCGCCTTGAGCGCGGCGTCGACCGGGCCGTCGCCGGAGGCTTCCTGCGTGACGATGCGGCCATCGGCGTGGCGCAGCACGACGCGGCCGGTCGCGAAGCGCGAGGAGTCGCTCACGACGTGCAGGTTCTCGAGTCCCCAGGGGCCGGCGGTCTCGATTTCGCTCTTCAGGACGAGGGCCTCGATGTCGCCGTCGAAGAGTTCCTTCTTCTTGTCGGCGAGCGCCTTGAAGTCGTTGAAGACACGCGTGAGTTCGGTGTCGGAGAGCTCGAACCCGAGCTCCTTGATGCGCTCGCGCAGCGCGGCGCGGCCGCTGTGCTTGCCGAGCACGAGGTTGGTGCGCGACATGCCGACGTCGTGCGGCCGCATGATCTCGTAGGTCGAGTGGTGCTTGAGCATGCCGTGCTGGTGGATGCCCGACTCGTGCGCGAAGGCGTTCTCGCCGACGACCGCCTTGTTGCGCGGGATCGGCAGGCCGGTGATGCTCGAGAGCAGGCGGCTCGTGGGAAAGAGGCGCTTGCTGTCGATGCCGGTGTGCAGGCCGTAGAGGCCCTCGCGCACCTGCAGCGCCATCGTGATTTCCTCGAGCGAGGCGTTGCCGGCGCGCTCGCCGATGCCGTTGATCGTGCACTCGACCTGGCGCGCGCCGCCACGGATCGCCGCGAGGCTGTTGGCGACGGCCATGCCGAGGTCGTTGTGGCAGTGGGCACTGAACGTGACGCGCTCGGCGCCGCGCACCTTCGACAGGTACGCGAAGATCTCGTAATACTCCTCGGGCGTCGTGTAGCCGACCGTGTCGGGCACGTTGATCGTGCTTGCGCCGGCCTCGATCGCCGCCTCGACCACTTCGCCGAGGAAGTCGAGCTCGGTGCGCGAAGCGTCCTCGGGCGAAAACTCGACGTCCTCGCAGAGGCTGCGCGCATATTTCACGCCCTCGACGGCGGCGTGGATGATCTGCTCCTTGGCCATGCCGAGCTTGTGCTCGCGGTGGATCGCGCTGGTGGCGAGGAACACGTGGATGCGCGGCTTCTCGGCCACGCACACCGCGCTCCAGGCCTTGTCGATGTCCTCGCGGTTGCAGCGTGCGAGGCCCGCGATGATCGGGCCCCGCACTTCACGTGCGATCTCGTGCACGGCCTCCCAGTCGCCCCGCGAGGCGATCGGGAAGCCCGCCTCGATGATGTCCACGCCAAGCTCGGCCAGTGCGCGCGCCATGCGCAGCTTTTCGGGCTGCGTCATGCTGCAACCGGGCGATTGCTCGCCGTCGCGCAGCGTCGTGTCGAAGATCAGGACGCGGTTCGGGTCTCGCTTGGACATGGGGTTCACCGTGCGGGCAAAGGGGAAGGGCGTGCGGTTCGGCCTCAGCCCTGCTCGAGCCAGGGCATGCGGGCCCGCAGCTGCGCGCCGACCTTTTCGATCGGGTGCGCGAGGTCCTTCTTCATCAGCGCTTCGTACTTCTTGCGGCCGGTCTTGTTCTCGCGGATCCAGACGCGCGCGAAGCTGCCGTCCTGGATCTCGCCGAGGATCTTCTTCATTTCCTTCTTGGTCGCCTTGTTGACGACACGAGGGCCACGCGTGAGGTCGCCCCATTTGGCGGTGTGGGAGATGTACTTGTGCATGCGGGCGAGGCCGCCCTCGTGCAGCAGGTCCACGATCAGCTTGAGCTCGTGCAGGCACTCGTAATAGGCGACCTCGGGCTGGTAGCCGGCTTCGACCAGCGTCTCGTAGCCCTTGAGCACGAGTTCGGTCGCGCCGCCGCAGAGCACCGCCTGCTCGCCGAAGAGGTCCGTCTCGGTCTCCTCCTTGAACGTCGTCTCGATCACGCCGGCGCGCGTGCCGCCGAGGCCGTCGGCGTAGGCGAGTGCCTTGGCCTTCGCCTTGCCCGAGGCGTCCTGCGCCACGGCGATCAGGCAGGGCACGCCGCGACCTTCCTGGAACTGCCGGCGCACGAGGCCGCCCGGGCCCTTCGGCGCGATCAGGACCACGTCGAGGTCCTTGCGCGGCTTGATCTGCTTGAAATGGATGTTGAAGCCGTGCGCGAACAGCAACGTCGCGCCCTGCGCGAGGTTCGGCAGGATTTCCTTGTAGTTCTCGGCCTGGGTCGTGTCGGGCGTCAGCAGCGCGACGAGCGCGGCGCCCTTGACCGCCTCGGCCGGCGTCGAGACGGCGAGGCCGTCCTTCTTCGCCTGCTTCCAGCTGTCGCCCTTGCGGACGCCGATGACGACGTCGTAACCGGAGTCCTTCAGGTTCAACGCGTGCGCGCGACCCTGGCTGCCGTAGCCGACGACCGCGATCTTCGCGCCCTTGAGTGCTTTCTTGTCGACGTCTTTTTTCGAATACGCACGCATCTTCGTCATCTCCCAGAAAGTCCGGTCAGTGGTTGATCGATTCGTCGGGGCTCGCGCCCGACCGTTTCTTCAAATCCTGGTGCCTGAAACGAAGAACCCCGCGTCGGCCGGTTCGCCGTGCGGGGTTCTGGTGTCCGATTTGCGCCTCTCTTCGTCGCGCTTTCAGTCCCCAGCCCCGCACCTCCGCAGGGGAAGCAGGGTAAGGGACGCAAGCAGCAGGCCAGCCGGCAGCGACGAGGCGGCGCGGAGGGCGGTGAAACCGGAAGTGTCGAACGACGACTTCATGCTGCGTCTGCGATTGACGGGGTAGAGGTTAGACGCAGTGCAGCACAGCGCCCGCAGCATTGTCAACCGCAGTGCAAAAAGCCTGCGGCCCGGCGTCGACGTGCGCGCGGTAAGCTTGCGGTTTGGCATGACGCGACTGGATGGGCAATGACGACCGACTTCCTGATCGACGCGACGGACGCCGCCGGCGCGGCACCCGTCGAGCTCTGGCTCGTGACCGCGACCGAGTACGGACAGTGGCTCGACCAGCAAGATTCGCCGACGCGCGCGTGGCTGGCCGCGACGGGTTTCAACGCTGATCGTCACCAGCTCGCGCTGTTGCCCGGTGACGATGGCAGCGTCCGCGGCGCCGTGTTCGGGCTCGGTCCGCTCACCTCGATCGATGCGCTGGAGCTCTGGCACGTGGCCGGACTGCCGGAACGCCTGCCCGCCGGCACGCGCTGGCAGCTGGCCGGCCCGTCCCTGAGTGCCGCGACCGCAACGACGGTCGCGCTCGGATGGGCGTATGGCAGCTACCGGTTCGAAAGCTACAAGAGCGCGGCGACGGCCCGTCCCACGTCCGCGCGACCGCGGCTCGTCGCGCCTGACAGCGCGGACCTGGCGTTGGCCGAACGCATCGCCGCGGCCACCGCGATGGCGCGCGACTTCGTGAACACCCCGGCCGCCGACATGAACCCGGCCCGGCTGGCGGAGGAGGCGATCGCGCTGGGGCAGCGGTTCGGCGCAAGGACCGAGGAAGTGAGCGGCGTCGCGCTGCAGATCGGTTTTCCCGCGATCCACACGGTCGGCAAGGCGGCAGCCGTCGAACCGCGGCTCGTCGACCTGCGCTGGGGCGACCCGGCCAGCCCGAAACTCACGCTGATCGGCAAGGGCGTCTGTTTCGACACGGGCGGCCTCGACATCAAGGCCGCCGCGGGCATGGCGCTCATGAAGAAGGACATGGGCGGCGCCGCCTGCACGCTCGCGCTCGCGCAGCTCGTCATGGAGTCGCAGCTGCCGGTGAACCTGCGCGTGCTGATTCCGGCGGTCGAGAACGCCATCTCCGGCAACGCATTCCGGCCCGGCGACGTGATCCGCACGCGCAACGGCCTCACGGTCGAAGTCGGCAACACCGACGCCGAAGGCCGCCTGATCCTCTGCGACGCGCTCGCGCTCGCCGACGAGGAAACGCCGGACCTCGTGATCGACCTCGCGACGCTGACCGGCGCCGCACGTATCGCGCTCGGCCCGGACCTGCCGGCGGTGTTCGGCACGCGGCAGGAGACGGTCGATGCCTTGCTGCGTCATGGCCGCGCGGTCTCCGATCCTTTGTGGCAGATGCCGCTCTGGGGCGGCTACGACGACGACATCGCGAGCAAGGTCGCCGACGTCAACAACGCCTCTGCTGCGACGTTCGCCGGAGCGATCATCGGCGCGCTGTTCCTCAAGCGCTTCGTGACGCGCACGCCGGACTGGCTCCACGTCGACCTGTTCGCGTGGAATCCCAAGGAGCGCCCGGGCCGCCCGGTCGGGGCCGAAGCACACGCCGTGCGAGCCCTGCACGCGATGCTGGTGGAGCGCTACGGCTGAGCAGACAGCGGATCGCCGATCGCATGGACTTCGGCTTCGAGCGTCGCGCCTGGACGCTGATCTACCTGTGCCTGGGTCTGGTCGAAGGCGGTACGGCGGCCGTGATGGTACGGGCACTCTTTGGCGACCAGGCGCCGGCGCTCGCCGTCGACCTCGTGCTGGCATTCGTGAGCGCGGCACCGGCGTGGTCCAACCTCGCGAGCATGGCCTATGCACGACGGGCGCAAGGGCGGCCGAAGATCGCGTTCCTGTTCCCGCTGCTCGTGGCCATGACGGTGTGCGTCGCAGCGCTCGCGCTGGTGCCGCGCAGCGGCTTCGGGCTCGTGCTGTTCTTCGTGTTCTACGCCTCGGCGCGACTGCTCTGGGCCGGCGTCGAGACCGTGCGTGCGGTGCTCTGGAGCGTGAACTACCCGACACGCGCGCGTGCGCGCATCACCGGGCGCATCACGATCAACACCTCGGTCGTCGTCGCCGGGGTCGGCATCACGCTCGGCTGGCTGGTCGGGCAGCCGGGCCCGTGGTGGCGACTGGCGTTGCTGGCAGGGTGCGCGTGCGGGCTCGTCGGCATGGTTGCGTTTCGTCGGCTGCGCGTACGACGCGAGGCGGACCTGCTGCAGGCGGAGCAGGCGCGCCTGCTCGAAGGCGCCAGCTTCGACCTGCGAGGCATGCGTGCGCTGCTCGCGCGCGACCCGGCCTTCCGTGACTACCAGCTCGCGATGTCGGTGTTCGGTGCCGGCATGCTGTCGCTCACGCCACTGCTGGTCGTGTGCCTGAACGACGTGCTGCACATGCCCACGCTCGTGCAGGTCGCCGTGACGACCGCGCTGCCTGTCATCGTGATGCCAGTGGCCGTGCAGCCGTGGGCCCGCTACCTCGACCGTCATCGCGTCGTGGCGTTCCGCGCGTTGCACGGTCGCGTGACCACCGTGGCCGTGGCGCTGCTGGCCGCCGCCGTGCTGCTGCACCTGCCCTGGCTGCTGGGGCCCGGTGCGCTGCTGCTCGGGGTCAGCCTGGCGGCGGGCAGTCTCGGCTGGACGCTCGGTCACAACGACTTCGCGCCGCGCGGCGAGGAAACGCGCTACATGGCGCTGCACGTGACGCTCACCGGCATGCGCGGGCTCGTCGCGCCTCCGGTCACGGTCGGCGCCTATCACGTGCTGGAACGGGTCCACGCGGGCTGGGGCGCGTTCGCGCTCGCAATCCCGTTCACCCTCGTGTTCACGGGTGCCCGTCGCTTCGAACGCATGCGGCGTGCGCGTGTCGCAGCGATGCCGGGATGACCCGCACGACGCGAAGACGCACAATGTCGAATCGCCGATGCCACGCCATCACTGCCGGGAGCCCGCTCGATGAGTCGCCGCAAAGTTGACGTTCGCCCGTATTCGCGGGTCGTGTTCGACGGCATCAAGCAGACGGCGAGCCGCGCCATGTTGCGCGCGGTGGGCTTCACGGACCGCGACTTCCGCAAGCCGCAGGTCGGCATCGCCTCGACCTGGAGCAACCTGACGCCCTGCAACATGCACATCGACAAGCTTGCCGTCGCGGCGGGGAGGGGCGTCGACGCGGGCGGTGGCAAGAGCACCACGTTCGGCACGATCACCGTGTCGGACGGCATCTCGATGGGCACGCCGGGCATGCGTTACTCGCTCGTCTCGCGCGAAGTCATCGCCGATTCGATCGAGACCGTCGTCGGCGCCCAGGGCTTCGACGGCCTCGTCGCGATCGGCGGCTGCGACAAGAACATGCCCGGCTGCATGATGGCAATCGCGCGGCTCGACCGGCCCGCGGTCTTTGTCTACGGCGGCACGATCCGTCCCGGCGAAAAGAAGCGAGACGTGGTCTCGGTGTTCGAGGCGGTCGGCGCACATGCCGCCGGCACGATCAACGACCGCCAGTTGCGCGAAGTCGAGCGCACCGCGATCCCGGGCGCCGGCAGCTGTGGCGGCATGTACACGGCCAACACGATGGCGTCGGCGATCGAGGCGCTCGGCATGAGTCTCGCCAACAGCTCGGCGCAGGAGGCCGTCTCGAAGACGAAGCGGACCGATGCGGAGCGGGCAGGGCGCACCGTCGTGCAGTTGATCAAGCAGGGCCTGCGGCCGTCGCACATCCTGTCGCGCGAGGCGTTCGAGAACGCGATCACCGTGACGATCGCGCTCGGCGGATCGACCAACGCCGTGCTGCACCTGCTTGCGATCGCGCATGCCGCGGGCGTCGAGCTCGGACTCGACGACTTCACGCGGATCGGCGCCCGAGTGCCCGTGCTGGCCGACCTGCGGCCCAGCGGTCGCTATGCGATGTCGGACCTGATCCGCATCGGCGGCATCCAGCCACTGATGAAGTCGCTGCTCGATGCCGGCCTGCTGCACGGCGACTGCATGACCGTCACCGGCAAGACGCTGCGGCAGAATCTCGCCAAGGTGCAGCCGTACCCACCCGAGCAGGACATCGTCCGGCCGCTGACACGACCGATCAAACCCGACAGCCACCTGGTCGTGCTGTACGGCAATCTCGCGCCCGAGGGCGCCGTGGCCAAGATCAGCGGCAAGGAAGGCCTGTCGTTCACGGGCCGGGCGCGAGTGTTCGACGGCGAGGAGGCGACGCTGCAGGCGATCCTCGACGGCAAGGTCGTCGCGGGCGACGTGATCATCGTGCGCTACGAAGGGCCGCGCGGCGGCCCGGGGATGCGAGAAATGCTGAGCCCGACCGCGGCGATCATGGGCAAGGGGCTGGGCAAGGACGTCGCGTTCCTGACCGACGGCCGCTTCTCCGGCGGCAGCCATGGCTTCGTGGTCGGCCACGTCTCCCCGGAGGCGGCGCTCGGCGGCCCGATCGCCCTCGTGCGGGACGGCGACGTGATCCGGATCGACGCGACGGCGCGCGAGATTTCGCTCGACGTGACGGCGGCCGAGCTCGCGTCGCGCCGGGCCGCGTGGCAGCCACGCGCGCCTTACGCCACCCGCGGCGTGCTGGCCAAGTACGCCGAGCTCGTCAGCAGCGCTTCGCTCGGTGCGGTCACCGATCGCGGCGACGTCCCCGCGGGAACGGGGAACTGAAGCGCAGCGTACGAGGTCAAGTCGACATGGCCATCGCAATGCGGTGGATCGGGTCCAGGCGGTGTCGCTGCCGCAAAAGTCCGGCGCTCTTCGACCGGCAAAAGTATTGTGTTGGCCCAAACCGATGGGTAAAGTCCAAACCCGCTGACAATTCGAGGGTGATCGTTCGACGACGGACACCCCGGGCAGTATCGCTTGACGCGTTGCGTCATTCATCCGCCGCCATGCGGCAATCGTGCGATCAGGGAACCGATGGCCCGACGAGGCCGACGGAAGTTCGCGCGGAACCAAGTCAGGGGTTGCGAGGGTGGGAAGGCTCTTGTAGTGTCGGCGGTCCCGACGGGGCCGCGGCACGGGCTGCGGCTTCCGCGTGCCCACCGTAGTGGAGGATAAGTGGCTTACAGTTATTCGATCGACGATCCATCCAAAAACAGCAAGCGATCGCTTGCTTTTGTACTGGTCGTCATCATCCACGCCTTGTTCTTCTGGGTGCTCGCGTCGGGTCTCGGCGCCAAGATGGTCCAGACCGTCATGGGCCCGGTCGAGACGAAGATGATCGAGGAGCTGCCCGAGGACGACAAGGAACCGCCGCCTCCGCCGCCCGACATCGAGCAGCCGCCGCCGTACGTGCCGCCGCCCGAGGTCTCGATCGAACTGCCGGTCGCGGCGCCGACGACGACCGCTCCCACGGTCATCACGACGCAACGCCCGGTCGTGACGGCGCCGGCGCCGCCGCCGCCCGTGCAGACCGTCAGGACGGCTCCTTCCGCAACGGGCAAGGGTGCGCGCACGCCGCTGCCCGAGTATCCGCCGGCCTCGCGTCGTGCGGGCGAGGCGGGCACCGTCACGCTCAAGTGCTACGTGAACGAGCAGGGCCGCTGCAGCGAAGTCTCCGTCGTCAAGAGCTCGGGCTTCCCGCGGCTCGACGAGGCCGCCGTGAAGGAAGTGCCGCGCAACTGGCGCTTCGTCCCCGGCAAGGAAGACGGCAAGCCGGTCGCGACGTGGCACACGTTCAACGTCACGTTCAAGCTGACCGACTGATCGCGTCGACCCGAGATTTGACCCACGCCGGTCGCGAGGCCGGCTCGACACGCCAACTTAGTTAGACCAGACACAGGAACCGACCTCAATGGCCACCGAAGCAGTAACCGTCGACAACCCGTACGGAATTGGAGCCCTCTGGGCGCAGGGCGACTTCGTCGCGAAGGGCGTGCTGATCCTGCTCGTCCTGATGTCTGCGTATTCCTGGTTCATCATCTTCACCAAGTGGTGGGAACAGCGCCGTCTGCTGCGTCAGGCCAATGAAGCCGACAAGCAGTTCTGGGCCGCCGACAACATCAAGACCGGCGTCACCAAGCTTTCGGGCAAGGGCAACATCTTCAAGGCGATGGCCGCCGAAGCCATCGACGCCGCCGAACACCACGACGAGCGGCTGACCCAGCAGGTCCCGCTGCACGAGTGGATCGACAACGTGCTCGCCCGCGCCACGCAGCGCATCGGCAGCGCGCTCTCGACCCAGCTGCCGTTCCTGGCCACCACCGGTTCGACCGCGCCGTTCATCGGCCTGTTCGGCACCGTGTGGGGCATCTACCACGCGCTCGTCGCGATCGGCGTGGCCGGCCAGGCCTCGATCGACAAGGTCGCGGGCCCCGTCGGTGAGGCGCTGATCATGACGGCCATCGGCCTCGCGGTCGCGGTGCCGGCGGTGCTCGGCTACAACTTCCTGCTGGGCCGCAACAAGCAGATCATGGAGAAGGTCAAGCTCTTCTCGAACGATCTCGAGCAGGTCATCGTCAGCGGTTCGCGCATCGAAGGCGCGGGCGCCAAGGTCATCGCGGGCGGCGCGAAGAAGTAATTCTTCGCGTCCTTCCCAGAGCCGCACCGCCCAGCCGCCGCAGACAGGTCCCTTATCATGGCCATGCACGTATCGGACGCTTCGGACGAAGACGACAAGCCGATGTCGGAGATCAACACCACGCCGCTCGTCGACGTGATGCTCGTGATGTTGATCATCTTCCTGATCACGATTCCCGTGATCACGCAGTCGGTGAAGGTCGACCTGCCGAAGGCCGCGAACATCCCGACGCAGACCAAGCCTGAGAACATCAACATCGCAGTGGACAAGGACGGCAACGTCTACTGGAACACGATGCTGGTGCCGACGCAGGACGCGATGCTGGACCGCATCAAGGCGGTCGCGGTCATGGATCCCCAGCCGGAGATCCACATCCGCGGCGACCGGGGCACGGCCTACGAGCATATCGGCCGCGTGATGGTGCTTTGCCAGCGTGGCGGCATCCAGAAGGTCGGCTTCATTACCGAGCCGGACCGGGCGCTGGGCCGCTGACAGGCCGCAGGAGACTATCCAGATGTCCATGAGTATTGGTGGCGGCGGTCCGGACGAGCCGATGATGGAAATGAACATGACGCCGTTGATCGACGTCCTGCTCGTCCTCCTCGTCATGTTCATCATCACGATTCCCGTGATGACGCACGCGGTGAAGCTCGACATGCCACGGCCGACGAACCAGCCGCAGACGAACGTGTTGCCGGTCGTGATCCAGCTCGAGATCGACTTCGACGGCACGGTGCTGTGGAACGGTTCGCCGGTGACGGTCGATTCGCTCGACGGCTACTTCCGCCGCGAGGCGGCCAACGATCCGCAGCCGGAGCTGCACATCCGCCCGAACAAGCGCGCGTCCTACGACGTGGTGGCGCGCGTGCTGGCGGCGGCGCAGCGCAACGGCCTGCTCAAGATCGGGTTCGTCGGCAACGAGCAGTTCATGTAATGTCGTCGAAGGCTCGACCCACCTGGCGGGGGTCGAGCCTGTGGGTCAATGGGAGCTGCCGGGGCGATGAGCGCCGGCGGCTTTTTGCGTGTTAGCAGGGTCGCAACCCCCAGTGAGGCATTCGATGAGGAAGGCGAGTTTCGTTCTGGGCAGCATGCTCGCGACCGCGGGCTGGCTCGGTATCGCGGGCACCACCATGCTTTTCGCCCCGGCCGCGGCCGAGGCGCAGCAGGTGAGCGCGAAGGTCGGCGTCCCGCTCAAGGCCGCGCAGGATGCGATCGGCAAGAAGCGCTGGGACACCGCGCTCGGCAAGATCAAGGAAGCCGATGCCACCGCCGGCAAGACCGCCTTCGACCAGTACAAGATCAACGAGATGCTGTGGTACGTGTACCTGCAGCAGGGCCGCAACGCCGACGCCGCGAAGGTGCTCGAAGGCCAGATCGCTTCCGCGCAGATGCCGGCCAATGAAAAGGTCCAGCGCACCAAGACGCTGGCCCAGCTCTATGCACGTGCGGGCAGCTACGGCAAGGCCGCGCAGACGGCGCAGAGCTACCTCAAGTCCGTGCCGGGCGACAAGGAAATGCAGTTGCTCGTCGCCAACGCGTACTACATGCAGAAGGACTACAAGGGCGCGATTGCGGCGGCCGAACGTGTCATGAAGGGCGGTGGCACCCCGAGCCAGGACCTGCTGCAGCTCGTGCTGCGCTCGTATTACGAGCTCAACGACAGCGCCGGCACGGCACGCACGCTCGAGCAGCTGCTGAAGTTCTATCCGACGCAGGACACGTGGGTCCGCGTCATCGACGGCTACCTCAAGCAGACCAAGAACGACGACGAGCTCATGGCGCTGTACCGGCTCGCGGACGACGTCGGTGCGCTCCAGGAGCCGCGACAGTACGTCGACATGACGCAGGCGCTCGTGATCGGCGGCTTCGGCCAGGAAGGCGAGCGCGTGATGCAGAAGGGCATCTCGGCGAACCTGTTCCAGGGCGAGGAGCTCAATCGCGCCAAGCGCACGCTCGATGCTGCCAAGCGCAAGGCCGACCAGGAACGCGTCGCACTGCCGAAGGCGGCTGCGCAGCTCGCCGCTGCGAAGTCCGGCGAGGAGCTGGTCGGCGTCGGCAAGCTCTACTTCAGCGCCGGCGACTACGCCAAGGCGTCGGGCGCGCTGCAGCAGGGCCTGGCCAAGGGCGGCGTGCAGGACGTCGACGGCGCCAACATGCTCTTAGGGATCGCGCTCAAGCGCAAGGGCGACAAGGCCGGTGCGGCCAAGGCGTTCGATGCCGTCAAGGACCCGAAGGCGGCCGAAGTCGGCAAGCTCTGGAAGATCGCCGCGCGCTGAGTCGCGGCATGGCCGCGCCGGAGGGCGCGGCGAGACGATGCAGGGGCGGGGACGCAAGTCTCCGCCCCTTTTTGCTGGCCGATGCTGCGCACCGAAGCCAGGCGGACAGCGGAACCCGAGCGAACACCAGGGTTGGGCCAGCGCAGGACCCAGCCATGACTCTGGTGGAATTGCGGTCGCTTGCGCGGCGAGCAGCGTCGACGTCGGCCCGACGACGCGAGTGATTCGCAATAAGTTTCCATGCGCTGACTTAGGTATTAGTCGCGATGGAAGAACCTCGGTAATCCGAGGTGCTTGTCGTGCGGCGCGTTTTTACGATGGCTCCCGATATCGAAGGACCGGTTCCAGCGGCAGTCAGCTCGATACGCATCGAGCAGGGAGCTACAGCCATGAGACGTGAAGGACCGTGGGGCGCACGAGGTCTCGTGCCGCTCATTGCATTATTGGCGCTCGGTGCCGGCATGGCCGGCTGTTCGGGGGACGACGGCAAGACCGGGCCCGCAGGCCCGCAGGGCCCTCCCGGTGCCACGGGCGCGACCGGCCCCGCCGGCCCGACAGGCGCGACGGGTGCGACCGGCGGCGGTGTGGCCGTGAAGGCGCTCGAAAGTTGCGCGGTCTGCCACGATGAGGGTTCGTTCCTGTCGGCGACGACTGCGCACGCCCTGACCGGCGTGGTGACCGTCGGCGACGTCGTCTTCGCCGTGAACGGCGCCGACCTGCAGATCACCTACGACGTGGCCATCGATGGACGGGCGGCAACGGGCTACACGACCGTTCGCTCCGACTATCGACTGGGGGCGGGCACATTGTCCGATCTCGGCACGCCGGTCGTGGCCGACCTCGGCGGTGGTTCCTACCGCATCACGGTACCGGGCGGCGCGGCCAACGCGGCCGATCCGTCGCGGTACTTCTTCCGCATCTCGGACGCGGGCATGACGCAGAACGTCGGCGTGTGGGGCGACTTCCCGTCCGCTCCCCGCACCGATCTCGTCAGCGACCAGGCATGCAACAACTGCCACGGCGACTCGGGGATCGCACCCCACACGTTCAAGCCCTACGACTATCCGTCGATGGTGGCGTCGCAGTGCGTGGTCTGCCACTCGCGCAATGGCCAGTACGGGTTCATTCCCGACAGCTGGGTCGGCATGATCCACGGCATCCACAACTCGCACCACATGCCGACCGGCGAGTACGAGTTCAACGAGGAGACGAAGTTCTCCGTCACGTACCCGACATACACGACCAACTGCAGCGTGTGCCACGACAGCGAGGGCGCGCTGGCCACGGTCACGGCGATGCCGGTCTCCGGTCCGAACTGCTTCAGCTGCCATCAGTCGATGGAGAGCTGGGACTTCGAATCGGGCCTGACCTTCCACACCAACTACACCGGCACGGAAGACTGCCAGGTCTGCCACGTGCCCGACGGCACAGGCGTCGCGCCTGGAACGGTGAGCGCGTTCCACAACGGGCTCGAGACCGAGCGCGTGGGCATCATCTGGGACGGCGTCGACACGTCGGTCACGGAAGGTCAGAAGTTCACCTGGAGCATCACCGATATCGTCGACGACGGGACGAGCCTGAAGGTTTCCTGGGCCGCCACGTACAACGGCAATCCGGTCGACCCGTGCAACGCCACGGTCACGGCGACGGCGCCGGGCTTCCACGCGGTGCCGGTGATCGAGGGTGCGCTGAGCGTCCTGCGCACCTATGTGCAGGGCGACGATTACATCCTCGGCAAGAGCACGAGCGCCCCGGGCCAGCCGAACGCCGTCAACATCACGACGGCCAACACGGTCTGCGCGGCGAACGTCGCGACCACGACGATCCCCGTCGACACGGGCCTGCAGCCGGGAATGCGGGGTGTCCTGGCCCTGCAGGGCAAGCCGCAGGTGCCGACACCGACAGGCACGGCCCTGGAGCACTGGCCGCACGCGACGATGTACGTCCGCGTGCCGACGCCCACGGAAGAGTGGATCGTCGGCTCGAGCGGCATCGTGCCCAAGGCCGAGCAGCGTCGCGAAATCGCCGACACCGGTGCGTGCCTCAAGTGCCATGTCGGCTCGCTGTACCAGCACGGCAATACGCGCGTCGACAACGTGACGATGTGCGTGATGTGCCACAACCCGGCGTCGAGCGAGCAGAACGTCCGCACACAGATGGGCGTCACGGCGGCCGAGGCATACGACGGCAAGGTCGGCCAGACCTACGAGTTCAAGACCATGCTGCATGCGCTGCATTCGGCGGGCCACGAAAGCCAGAACCCGTTCGTCATCTACCGGACACGCGGGATCTATGCGTGGGCGTCGAGCGAGGACAAGTTGCCGAACTGGAGCAGCGCGGAGCCTTGCGAGAAGTCGACGCCGACGGCCGATGTCCAGGAGTACCGGGTGTTCGGATCGGATCCGGCCCTCGACGTAGGCTGCCAGCCGTTCAACTTCTACAGCCCGACCTATCCGCGGGCGATGAACGACTGCGCCGCCTGTCACGTGCCTGGCTTCGGCGTCATTCCTGACCAGAGCAAGGCCGTGGCCACGACGCTGGACGCAGGTTCGACCACCTGGGGCGACCAGACCGACGACGTGCTGCAGGGCGCCGGTGCGGCAGCCTGCACGAGCTGCCACCAGGACAGCTCGTCCAAGGCACACGCCTACCAGAATGGCTGGGACCCGCAGGCGTTCCCGGAGGGTCGCAAGACGATCCTCGACGAGGCTGCGAAGTAAGGTCGGCACAGACTGACCGCGCAGGCGGGGTGGGCCTTCACGGCCCACCCCGCATTACCGAGAGGGGCAACCCCCGGCAAGAGGGGCAATCCCTGCGGCAGAGGAGCCAAGGCCTCGGGCACCCGAATGCACTTCGGGGCGGATCCTGAGCCACAGTCCACCCAACAAAGAAAACCCCGCGCGCCTTGCGACGCGCGGGGCTCGTGACTCGAAGGTGCGAGTCGACCCGTTCGGCGCTCAGCCCGCCGGTGGCGGCGGCGTCGCGGCCGTCGCGGCCGGCGGCGCCGTGTCGACGTCGAGCTTGAGCTTCCACAAGCGCGCGACTTCGGTCAGCGTCGGGTTCTTCACGGCGTCGAATGCGGCCTTCGCCTCGGGTGCCTTGCTGAGTCGCGCGTTCGCGATGCCGAGCAGCATGTTGGCGTCGTCGGCGTCCTGCACGCCGCCCCTGGCGAGGCCCTTCTGCAGGGCGTCGGCGGCCTTCTGATAGTCGCCGGCGCTGAAGTAGAGCTTGCCGATTCCGACCATCTCGTTGCCGGTCTTTGCCGCCGCGAGCTGTTTGTCGGCCGTCGCGATGTCCTTCGCGTCGACGGCGGCGCCCGACTTGGCGCGGTCGAGCTCGCCCTGCACGCGGGCCTTGGCCTCGCCCGAGAACACGTTGGCGGCCATGCCGCGCTCGAGCACCTGCTTGGCTTCGTTCGGGAAGCCCGCGGTCACGAGCGACGAGCCCATCTCGGCATAGTCGTCCGGCTTGTCGACGGTGTTCGTGTCGTTCATCAGGCGGTACAACGCCCGCAGCCCGCGGTCGTCCTTGGTGCGGAAGAGCTGGTCGTTGAGCAGGTCTTCCCAGTACTTCTGCTGCGGGTAGTGCCGCACGAGGCCTTCGAGCGCCTTGGTCGTGCCCGCGGTGTCCTTGGCTTCATAGCTCGCGCGCAGCACGAGCAGCAGCGCGGGCTCGGGCGGCTTCGGCGTCGACGCAATGAGCTTCTCGGCGGCGGCCTTGGCACCGGCCATGTCGCCGCTCAGGTAGCGCGCCTGCGCGAGTTGCAGCGCGATCTCCGTGTCGGCGGGGTTGGACTTCAGGTACTCGTCGCCGTACTGGATCGCCTTCGGGTACTGCTTGTTCTGCAGCGACATCTGCGTCAGCGCGCGCAGGCGCTGCGGCTTGTCGGACTCCGGCACGAAGCCAGAGTTGAGCGAGCGCTCGAGCGCCTCGGCGGACTTGACGTAATCCTTCTGCTGCAGCGCCAGGGACCAGCCGAATTCGTCGATCATGAACGTGTCGTACGGCGTCTTCGGCTCCACCGCCTGGGCGGCGGCGAGCTGGGTTGCCGCCTCGGCGTAGTTCTTTTCGGCCAGCGCCTTCTGGACCGCCGCGAGTGGCTTGGACACGCTCGCGCTGATCTTCGGCTTGTCCGCTGCCTTTTCCTTCGCGGCAGCCACGGCTGTCGCAACGGGCAGCAGCGAGCCGCCGGCGACCCCGACCAGGCCGGTCGCAGCCATGGCAGCCATCAGCACCAGATTCGCTTTCTTCATCATCAGCCTCACGAAGGCATGCAGGAGTTGGTAGCCGGGCATTGTACGCCCGGTCGGCGATTGAGTGGTTTGACCGCCTCGGACGGCTTAGTTCAGCCCCCGACTGTCGCGGATCGGGGACATCGAAAGAGGGATTTACACCTACCCAGGGGCCCGACGGCCCGCGCGGGCGGACGTAAGCCCTGAACATCGGAGCGCCGGACCCAGCGCGCGTGGACGCAGACGCCGGCTCAACCGTCGGCGGGTGCGGCATCTCCGGCGTCTCCTTCGTGCACGAGCGTGCTGACCGCGAGGTCGGCCGTGACGTTGCCGATCGTGCGGAAGATGTCCGGCACGATCTCGACGGCCACGAGGATGCCGAGCACGTCGACGGGCAGGCCGAGCGCGATGCAGATCGGCGCGACGCTCGCGACGAACGAAACCTGTCCCGGCAAGCCGACGGAGCCCACGCTCACCGCGAGTGCCACGAAGACGCCGGCGGCCACCTGCAGCAGCGACGGTTGCAGCCCGTACATCGCCGCGACGAAGAAGCAGACGGCCAGGTTGCCGAGCGGGCTCGTGTAGCGGAACACGGCCACCGCCAGAGGCAGCACGAGACCGGCCTCGCGGCGGGACACGCCGAGTCGGTCGCGCGCGCACTCGATCATCACCGGCAGCGTCGCGAGCGAGCTTTGCGTGCTGGCCGCGACCACCTGTACAGGTGCGATCGCGACCGCGAAACGCCGCGCGCCCAGCGACCGCGCACCGAACCCGACGACCAGGTAGATCGCGAGCGTCGCGACCGCTATTACGAGGGCGACGAAAAGGGCGTAGTGCGCAAGCAGCCCGGCGGCGCCGAGCCCGGCCTGGCGCCCGACGCCGAGCGCCAGCGCGAACACACCGATCGGTGCCGCGAGCAGCACCCAGTGGACGATGACGACCATCGCTTCGGCCATCGCGCCGAAGAACTCGGTCAGCGCTGCGCGCGGCCGCGCCGCGAGACGCGTGGTCGCAAACCCAAACAGCAGCGCGAAGATCACGAGCGCCAGGATCTTGTTGTCGGCCGCGGCCGCGATGATGTTGGACGGCAACAGGGACTGCAGCCAGTCGGCCCAACCGGTCGCTGCGGCCGGAGCGACGGCCTCGCCGCCGGCACCCGTGATGAAGGCACGCGCGAGCGCGGCATCGACCGGCCACAACGCGAGCAAGCCCCGTGACAAGAGCACGGCCAGCAGCCCGGCCGCGAGCAACAGCACGGCAAACCAGCGCAGCGTGCGCAATGCCAGGCGGCCAGTCAGCGCTGCGTTCGGCACGCCGGCCACCGCGGCCACCAGCAAGGCAAACACCAGGGGCCCGACCGTCATGCGCAAGGCATTGAGCCACAGGCCACCGATGCCTTCGACGATACGGGCGAGGTCGAGGGTCGATGGCGAAACAGCGCCCCGTCCGAGCCAGGCCCCGACCGCGAGACCGGAGAACAAGGCGCCAAGGACCCACCAGTGAGTCGTCGCAGGTTTTGTTGGAGGATCCGGGGCGGTCATGGGGTGGCGATGATTTCACGTCCACGTGCCGCGCGGGCGACCGGCTCAGGGATCGGCATAAGGGTATCTCTCAGCGCGAGACCCGCCCCGTGTCAGGTTCCAGTCGTGAACTCGCGAGCATCGCCCGCATGAGGTGACGATGCCGCAGGTAGTCGATCGCATGGGCGAAAACGACACGCAGTTCGTCGTCCTGGCGGGGGAGGGCGACGATCTCGTCGGCTACGATCGCGATGCCGCCCGGCAGAGCAAATGCAATCGCGCCGACCTTCGCGTCGACGTGTGGCGGGACCGGCGACAGTGGCGGTTCTCGATCGGTGACGCAGGCTCGTCAGTGACTGGCGCAGGACTGCCCGCTTCGATCGTGGCCGATTTCGTGTGTCAACGTCTTGTCTCGGCGTCTGCGTGGTGTGCCACGGACCGGGGTCGTACCGGATCCAATGGTGCCGCGGGCGGGCCGATCGATCATTCCACAGCCCGTTCGGACTGGTAAAGTGGCGCACCTTTTCCGGACTGACCCGTGGGGGTAGTCGGTGACGCACGCATCCATTACGGGCTGGGGCAAGTGCCTCCCGCCCAATGTCCTGACCAACGACGATCTCGCGACGTTCCTCGAGACCAACGACGAGTGGATCACCTCTCGCACGGGCATCAAGGAACGGCGCATTTCGCACGTCCCGCTCGCGGAGCTGGCGTACGTGAGCGCCATGCGGGCGCTCGCCTGCGCCGGGCTCGACCCGGCAGACGTCGAGCTGATCGTGGTCGGCAGTTGCAGCTTCGACGACCAGGTGCCGAACCAGGCGTCGGGCCTCCAGGTGCGGCTCGGTGCCAAGCGCGCGGCGGCGTACGACGTCAACACGGCCTGCACCAGCTTCCTCTACGCGCTCAGCACCGCGAATGCGCTGATCCGCACGGGCGTGGTCAAGAACGCCGTCGTCGTCGGCGGTGAAATGATCTCGGCCTTCATGGAATGGGAAAACCGCGGCGTCTCCGTGCTGTTCGGCGACGGCTGCGCGGCGGTCGTGCTCGAGGCGACCGACAAGGAAGAAGGGCTGCTCGCGGAGAAGCTCGGCTGCGACAGCGACGGCCGTCCGACGCTGGTCGTCGAAGGCATGGGCGGTCGTTACGCCAACGTCGGTCGCCTGTACGGCGACACGGCCTGGATCTTCGAAGGCCAGGAGATCTTCAAGCGCGCGGTGCTCGCGATGTCGGGCGCCAGCGCCGATGTGCTGGCGCAGTGCGGGTTCACGCCCGACGACGTCAGTCTCGTCGTGCCGCACCAGGCCAACCTGCGGATCATCGAGGCCGTCGGCAAGCGTGTCGGCGTCGCGCCGGAGCGCGTGTTCGTGAACGTGCACCGCTACGGCAACATGTCGGCCGCGACCGTGCCGGTGGCCTTGGTCGAGGCGCTCGAGGAAGGTCGGGTCGCGCCGAACAGCCTGTTGCTGCTGCCGGCGTTCGGTGCGGGCCTCACGTGGTGTGCACACCTGGTCCGCTGGGGCGACCGTGTGACGCCCAAGGGCACGACCGACGTCGAGCTGCCGCCGAGCAGCAAGAGCGCGCTCGAGATCGTGCAGGGTTACATGCGCAAGAAAGAGGCGGAAACGGTCTGAACCCTGAGCCCGCGCGGCCCACCGGCCGCGCGGCTGCGCCGCGCCCATGGCCCCAGCGAACAAGGCGCTCCTGCAGATCCACCTGTGCGTGGTGATCTGGGGCTTCACCGCCATCCTCGGCAAGCTGATCACGCTGACGGCCTTTGCGCTGGTCTGGTGGCGCATGCTGCTGGTCGTGGGCGCGCTGTGCGTCGTCCCGGCGTTCTGGCGCGGGTTGCGCAGCCTCGACCGGCACACGCTCGCGATCTTCGCCGGCATCGGCGTCATCGTGGCGCTGCACTGGGTCACCTTCTACGGCGCCATCAAGCTCGCGAACGCGTCCATCGCCGCGACCTGCATCGGCATGGCGCCGATCTTCGTCTCGATCGTCGAACCGTGGGTCACCGGACGGCGCTTCGAGTGGCGCGAGCTCGCCATTGGTGTCGCAGCGGTCCCCGGCGTGATGCTGGTCGTCGGCGGCACGCCGGGCGGCATGCGCATCGGCATCGCGGTCGGCATCCTTTCCGCGTTGCTGGTCGCGGTGTTCGGGGCACTCAACAAGCGCTACGTGGATCGCGGCGATGCGCTCACCGTCACCGGCATCGAGCTCGCGGCCGGCACGTTGTTCCTGACGGCACTGGCCGTGGTCGCGGGTGGCGCCGAAGCGACCTCGTTGACGTTGCCGGGCCTGCGCGACGGGGTGCTGCTGTTGATCCTCGCGCTCGTCTGCACGCTGTTCCCGTTCGCGCTGTCGCTGGTCGCGCTGCGCAACCTCAGCGCGTTCAGCGCGCAGCTCGCGGTGAGCCTCGAGCCGGTCTACGCCGTGTTCCTCGCGGTGCTGCTGCTCGGCGAGCAGCGCGAGCTCGGCCTGCAGTTCTACCTGGGCCTCGCCATCATCCTCGGCAGCGTGTTCGCTCACGTGCTGATCCGGCGCGCGCCGCACTGACCCGTTCCGGCGCTCGCCCGCACCGGGTCGTGCGGACTTACGCGGGCGGCTGTACGGCGGCTGCCGCCGCGGCGGGTCGCGACACCCGCGATGGACGCTTCTGCCAGCGCCAGCCCATCAGCACCGCATAGAGCGCCAGGTAGATCGCGGGCTCGCGCCAGTCGGCCTTGACCAGCCACAGGAAGTGCAGGCAGCCGAGCAGGGCGGCGACGTAGATCGCGCGATGCAACGTGTGCCAGCGTCGGCCGAGACGTCGCATCCAGCGGTCGGTCGACGTCACCGCGAGCGGGATCAGCAGCAGGAATGCCGTGAATCCGACCGTGATGTAGGGCCGCTTGGCGATGTCGGGCACGATGCTTCCGAAGTCGAGCGCACGGTCGAGCACGAGCCAGGTGACGAAGTGCAGCACGAGGTAGCTGAACGCCCACACACCGACCATGCGGCGCAGGCGCATCAGGCGCGGCTGCCGGAGCAGCACGGCGGCGGGGCGCACGCACAGCGTGATCAGCAGCAGGCGCAGGCCCCAGGAGCCGAGGCCGTGCAGCAG
>DATMIB010000221.1:0-22790 GCA_035554635.1 Steroidobacteraceae bacterium
AGCGCCGCCGCCAGGTCGATGCGACCGTCCGCATCGAGCTCGATGACATCGACCGCGACGGTCGAGCTCGCAACACCGTTGGCACGCAGCGCGCTCGCACCGGCGTCACCGGTCAGTACCAGTGTGGCAAAGCCGTCGCGCACCAGTTGCGACGGCGCCGGCAGTTCGCCACGGGCGTCGAGCACGACACGCAGCGGCTGGCGTCCGTGCGTCTCGAGCGTCGGGTCGCGCACGGTCAACGCCGGGTCGTCGGCCAGCACCGTACCGATAGTGGTGAGCACGGCCGAGGCCCGTGCGCGCAGCTTCTGCACGTCGGCCCGGGCCGCAGGCCCGGTGATCCAGCGGCTCGCGCCGTCGGCGAGCGCGGTGCGGCCGTCGAGGCTCGTGCCCAGCTTGAGCGTGACCCAGGGCCGGCCACGCGTCATGCGCGATACAAAGCCGCGATTGAGTTCGGCCGTCTGTGCTGCGAGCAGGCCGACCTGCACGTCGACGCCCGCTTCCACAAGCTTGCGGCAGCCGCTGCCCGCGACCTGCGGGTTCGGGTCTTCCATCGCGACGACGACGCGGCGCAGGCCGGCCGCGAGCACCGCCTCGACACAGGGCGGCGTGCGCCCGTGGTGTGAACACGGTTCGAGCGTGACGTAGGCCGTGCCGCCGCGTTCGCGTCCGGCGGACTGCCGCAGTGCAAGGACTTCCGCGTGAGGCTCGCCCGCGCGGAGGTGCCAGCCCTCGCCCACGCGCTCGCCGCGCTCATCGAGCAGCACGCACCCCACGCTCGGGTTGGGTGCCGTGGAATACAGACCGCGCGCAGCCAACTGCAGCGCGTGCGCCATGTGCGCGTGGTCCGCGGCCGAGAACCCGACGGCCGGACGCAGTGCATCGGTGCTGCTCATTTCTTGCCGTGACCGCTGCCCGGCCCCGTCGTGCCCGGCGTCTTCGCTGCGGGCGTCGCCGCCTCGCCCGCGGACCACAGTGCGAGCTGGACGTCCTCGGCCGAGCGCGGCCGGCGATGCCGCAGCTTTTCGATCTCCTCGCGGAACGCGTCGACGTCCTGGAAGCTGCGATAGACCGAGGCGAAGCGCACGTAGGCGACTTCGTCGAGCTGGTGCAGCTCGTCCATGACCAGTTCGCCGACCAGTCGCGCCGGCACCTCGCGCTCGCCGAGCGTGCGCAACTTGTGGCAGACGTGGGCTACCGCCGCGTCAACCGCCTCGCTCGCCACGGGGCGCTTTTCGAGCGCCTTGGTCATGCCGGCACGCAACTTCGATTCGTCGAACGGCTCGCGTGTCGCGTCGCTCTTCACGACGCGTGGCATCACGAGCTCGGCCGACTCGAACGTGGTGAACCGCTCGCCGCAACGCAGACACTCGCGACGCCGACGGACCTGCTGGCCCTCGGCCGCGAGCCGCGAGTCGATCACCTTGGTCTCCTCGAACGCGCAGAACGGGCAGTACACCGTACGGTCTCCTGCGTCCGCGTGCCGTCAGCGCTGGCCCTCGTACACCGGGAACCGCGCGCAGATCGCCTGCACGGACGCACGCGTGCGCTCGATCACGGCCTCGTCGTTCGGCGCCTCGAGCACGTCGGCGATCCAGTGCGCGAGCTGCGTCACTTCCGCCTCCTTGAAACCGCGCGTCGTCACGGCCGGCGTGCCGATGCGGATGCCGCTCGTCACCATCGGCGGACGCGGGTCGTTCGGGACTGAATTCTTGTTGACCGTGATGTGCGCGCGACCGAGCGCCGCGTCGGCTTCCTTGCCCGTGACGCTCTTGTCGCTCAGGTCGACGAGGAACAGGTGATTGTCGGTGCCGTTGGAGACGATGCGGATGCCGCGCTGCTGGAACACCGCGACCATCGCACGCGCGTTCGTGACCACCTGCTTCTGGTAGTCGACGAAGTCGGGCTGCAGCGCCTCGAGGAAGGCCACCGCCTTGGCTGCGATCACGTGCATGAGCGGGCCGCCCTGCGTGCCCGGGAAGATCATCGAGTTGAGCTTCTTGGTGATCTCGGCGTTTTCGCGCGCGAGGATCAGGCCACCGCGCGGGCCGCGCAACGTCTTGTGCGTCGTGGTCGTGACGACGTCCGCGTACGGCACCGGGTTCGGGTACACGCCCGCGGCCACGAGGCCGGCGACGTGCGCCATGTCGACCATGAAGTAGGCGCCCACGGCGTCGGCCACTGCGCGGAACTTCGCGTAGTCGAGGATCCGCGAGTAGGCGGAAAAGCCGGCGACGATCATCTTCGGCTTGTGCTCGTGCGCAAGGCGCTCGACCTGCGCGTAGTCGATCTCGCCCGTGGCCGGGTCGAGGCCGTACTGCACGGCGTTGAAGATCTTGCCGGAGAAATTGACCTTGGCGCCGTGGGTCAGGTGGCCGCCGTGGTCGAGGCTCATGCCGAGCAGCGTGTCGCCCGGCTTGATCAGCGCGAGGTAGGCCGCCGCGTTCGCCTGCGAGCCCGAATGCGGCTGCACGTTGGCGTAGTCGGCGCCAAAGAGTTTTTTCGCACGATCGATCGCCAGCTGCTCGGCGACGTCGACGTGCTCGCAGCCGCCGTAGTACCGCTTGCCGGGGTAGCCTTCAGCGTACTTGTTCGTGAGCACCGAACCCTGCGCCTCGAGCACGCACGGGCTGGCGTAATTCTCCGAAGCGATCAGCTCGATGTGGTCTTCCTGGCGGACACGCTCGTGGTCGAGCGCCGCGGCGAGTTCGGGATCGAACCCGGCGATCGTCATGCTGGCGGCAAACATTGGGACTCCACGGTCGGGGACGCGCAATTGTAATCGGAGAGTGTCCCCATTTTCCGAAATTGGAGAGTGTCCCCATTTTTCGGTTCGCAGGCAGCGCAGCCTGCCCGCAGCGACGGACCGAATTGGAGAGTGTCCCCAATTTCGGAAATTGGAGAGTGTCCCCATTTCCGGGCGCTAGCGATCGGCCGCGACGAAGGCCTCCACGACCCGCGTCCAGGCGCGGGCCAGGCTCTGCCGGTTGTAGCCGCCCCCGCCCATCGCGAGCACGCGGCCGTGCCCCAGTTCGTCGGCGATGCGGCAAACCTGCCGCGCCGCGTGCGCGTGCGCCTCCTCGCTGAACGCGAGGTGCGTGAGCGGGTCGCCGAGCACGCTGTCGGCCCCGCACTGCAGCAGGATGAATTCCGGTCGCGTGTCGCGCAGGTACGCCTCGATGCGCTCCCAGCAGCGGTGGAAGTCGTCGTCGGTGGCGCCCGGCGGCAGCGGCAGGTTGAGCTTGGTGCCGTGCGCCGCGCCGGAGCCGGTCTCCCCGGCGTGGCCCGTGCCCGGGTACAGGTGCCGGCCGTCCTCGTGGATGTCGGCGAACAGCAGGTCGGGGTCCGACTCGAACGCGTAATAGACGCCGTCGCCATGGTGCGCATCGATGTCGACGTAGGCGATGCGCCGCACGCCGTGCCGACGCCGCAGCAGCTCGATCGCGACGCCACAGTCGTTGAAGACGCAGAACCCGGCCGCGTGCGAACGCGCCGCGTGGTGCAGCCCGCCAATCGGAATGAACGCGCGGCGGGCCCGGCCCTCGACGATTTCCTCGACCGCCTGCAGGGTGCCGCCGACGACCACGCTCGTGGCCTCGTAAATGCCCTTGACCGCCGGCGTGTCGCCCGCATCGAGGTAGCCGCGGCCTTCGCCGGACCGCTGCAGCACGAAATCGACATAGTCGCGTCGATGGAACCACTCCAGCTCGTCGCGCTCGGCCACGCGTGGCGCTACCAGCCGCAGTGCGGGGTACACGGGACTGCGTCGCATCTCGCGCAGGAACGCGTCGTGGCGATCGAAGCCGAACGGGTGGCCGTCGCCGAAACCGTAGCGCGACAGGCCGTCGCTGGTGACCAGCACGACCGGGGGGTGTGAGGGGGGCGACGATGGCGTCTGCGTCATCACGGCGGGCGGGGCACGTTCCGAACGACCGGACCGGGGCAGCCTAACAGCCCGGTCACCGCCGCGGTAGCGTCGCCGGGCCCGGATGACCGATAATCCCCGGCCTTTTTCGCGCCAGCCAGGCGCCCCCAGCGCGAGTCACCGAGCCCCCAAGACATGGCCCAGTACATCTACACGATGAACCGCGTCGGGAAGGTCGTGCCCCCGAAGCGGGTCATCCTTCGCGACATCTCCCTGAGCTTCTTCCCCGGCGCCAAGATCGGTGTGCTCGGCCTGAACGGTTCGGGCAAGTCCACGCTGCTGCGGATCATGGCCGGCCTCGACACCGAGATCGAAGGCGAAGCCCGACCGCAGCCGGGGATCAACATCGGCTTCCTGCAGCAGGAACCGCAGCTCGACCCGACCAAGGACGTGCGTGGCAACGTCGAAGTCGCGGTCGCGCACATCAAGGATGCACTCGCGGGGCTGGACGCGGTCTACGCCGCCTACGCCGAGCCCGACGCGGACTTCGACAAGATCGCGGCCGAGCAGGCGCGACTCGAGGCCATCATCCAGGCGACCGACGGCCACAACCTCGAGCGCCAGCTCGAAGTCGCCGCCGACGCGCTGCGCCTGCCGCCGTGGGATGCGGACGTCACCAAGATTTCCGGCGGCGAACGCCGCCGCGTCGCGCTGTGCCAACTGCTGCTGTCGAAACCGGACATGCTGCTGCTCGACGAACCGACCAACCACCTGGACGCCGAGTCGGTGCGCTGGCTCGAGCACTACCTCGAGCAGTACCCGGGCACGGTCATCGCCGTGACCCACGACCGCTACTTCCTCGACAACGTCGCCGGCTGGATCCTCGAACTCGACCGCGGCCACGGCATCCCGTGGCAGGGCAACTACTCGTCGTGGCTCGAGCAGAAGGAGGCGCGGCTCAAGGTCGAAGAGCAGCAGCAGGACGCGCTCAAGAAGATGCTCGCGCGCGAGCTCGAGTGGGTGCGGCAGAACCCCAAGGCGCGCCAGGCCAAGAGCAAGGCCCGCATGCAGCGTTTCGAGGAACTGCAGTCGCGCGAGTTCCAGGAGCGCAACGAGACCAACGAAATCTACATCCCGCCGGGCCCGCGCCTCGGCGAACTGGTCATCGAGGCCAAGGGGCTCTCGAAAGCCTACGGCGACAAGGTGCTGTTCGAGAACCTGAACTTCAACCTGCCGCAAGGCGGCATCGTCGGCATCATCGGCCCGAACGGCGCCGGCAAGACGACGCTGTTCCGCATGATCACGGGCCAGGAGTCGGCGGACGCCGGCGAGATCCGCATCGGCTCGACCGTGCAGCTCGCCTACGTCGACCAGTCGCGCCAGTCGCTCGACGACAAGAAGACCGTATGGCAGGAGATCTCGAACGGCCTCGACATGCTCAAGGTCGGCAACTACGAGACGCCGTCGCGTGCCTATGTCGGCCGCTTCAATTTCCGTGGCTCGCAGCAGCAGCAGTCGATCGGCGAACTCTCCGGCGGCGAACGCAACCGCGTGCACCTGGCCAAGGTGCTCAAGGAAGGCGGCAACGTCGTGCTGCTCGACGAACCGACCAACGACCTCGACGTCGAGACGCTGCGCGCGCTCGAAGAAGCGCTGTTGTCGTTCCCGGGTTGCGCGGTGGTGATCTCCCACGACCGCTGGTTCCTCGACCGCATCGCGACGCACATCCTCGCCTTCGAGGGCGACAGCGAGGTAGTCTGGTTCGAGGGCAACTACTCGGAGTACGTCGATGACCTCAAGAAGCGGCGCGGCGACGAGGCCGACGAGCCGCATCGAATGAGGTATCGCAGCCTGCATGCCTGACCGTGACCGCATCCTCGAACTCGACGGCTCGTCTCTGACGCTCGACGAGCTGCGCCGGTTCGAGTCGGACCGCCCGCGGGTGCGGCTGGCCGCCAGCGCCCGCGCACGCATGACCGCCTCCGAGGCCACCGTCCGCGAGACGGTCGCCTCGGGTCGCGTCGCCTACGGCATCAACACGGGCTTTGGCGCCTTCGCCAACCGCGTGATCCCGGCGGCCAAGACACAGAAGCTGCAGCTCAATCTCGTGCGCAGCCACGCGTGTGGCGTCGGCGAGCCGCTGCCGCCGGCGCTCGTGCGTCGGATGCTGCTGCTCAAGGCCAACGCGCTCGCGGCCGGTTTCTCCGGTGTGCGCCCGCTCGTGGTCGAGGCGCTGCTCGCGCTGCTCGAAGCCGACGTGCTGCCGGTGATCCCCTCGCAGGGTTCGGTCGGCGCCTCGGGCGACCTGGCACCCCTCGCCCACCTGACGCTCGCGCTGATCGGCGAAGGTGAAGCCATCGCGCCGGCCGCGCGGGACGGCGACGAACGGCGGGTGCTCGACGGCGTCGAAGTGTTGCACGCGGTCGGCCTCAAACCGCTCGAACTGCAGGCGAAGGAAGGGCTCGCGTTGCTCAACGGCACGCAGCTGAGCCTCTCGCTCGCGCTCGACGGCCTGTTCCGCGCCGAGGCACTGCTCGACGCCGCCGTCGTCTGCTGCGCGCTCACGGTCGAAGGCCTCGCCGGCAGCCATGCGCCGTTCGACGAACGCATCCAGCAGGCGAGCCGCCTGCCCGGCCAGATCGAAGCCGCGGGCCGGATCCGCGCCCTGCTGGCCGGGGACAGCGAAATCCGCCGCAGCCACGAAAACTGCGAGCGCGTGCAGGACCCGTACGCGGTGCGCTGCATGCCGCAGGTCTACGGCGCCGTCGAACACACGCTGCGCCATGCGCGCGAGGTACTCGGCGCCGCGATCAACGGTGTCTCGGACAACCCGCTGATCTTCGGCGACGACGTGCTCTCGGGAGGCAACTTCCACGCCGAACCCGTCGGTTTCATCAGCGACTTCCTTGCGATCGCCGTGGCGGAGATTGCGAGCACCTCGGAACGCCGCATCGACCTGCTCGACCGCCGCGTCAACCCGAACCTCAACATGTTCCTGGCCGCAGAGCCGGGGCTCGAATCGGGTTTCATGATCGCGCACGTGACCGCGGCCGCGCTCGTTTCCGAAAACAAGACCTACGCGCACCCGGCGTCGGTCGACAGCCTGCCGACCTCGGCGGGCCAGGAAGACCACGTCAGCATGGCGCCCTGGGCCGGGCGCAAGCTGCTGCGCATCTGCGAGAACACCGCCCGCGTGCTCGGCGTGGAGTTGCTCGCCGCGGCACACGCGCTCGACTCGATGCGTCCGCTCACGACCACCGCGGACCTGGAACGTGTCCACGCCGCCGTGCGTGCGATCGCGCCGTACCGGCCGGCCGACCACCGGCTCGATCGCGACATCGAGCGCCTGGCACGGCTGGTCGAATCGGGCGCACTTTCGGTGCACGTCGCCCGGGGCTGAGCGCGCCCCGCCATCCCGCACGGCATGCACGGCGCGCTCGTCCTCCTCGTCGTCTTCGGCTGCATCGCGCTGCTGCTCGGCTTCAGTCGCTGGCTCGCGCACCGGCACTGGGCCGCGACGGGCAACGTCGCCATCGGCCTCGTGCTGTTCGTGATCGCCAATGCCTATTGGTCGGCGGCCGCGAACCTCCAGAGTTACGAGCGATTGCGCGCACGGTCCACGCTGGTCGCGCAGGTTCACTGCGAACGCACCGGCCCCCGCGAATTCCGGGTCACGCTGACGCGCCTGCCGGACGGCCGCATGCAGGTCTACCAGCTGAACGGCGACCAGTGGCGGCTCGAGGCACGCACGCTGCTCTGGAAGGGCCGCGCGGCCCAGGTGGGCCTGCAGCCGAACTACCGCCTCGAGCGACTCGCGGCGCGTTACGTGCAACCGCAGCGCCCGGCGGACGCACCACCCAACGAGCCGCTGCCACCGCCCGACAGTTTCGATCTCGCCGATGCCGACGAAGCCGGCGCGGACGTCTGGGCGCAGGCGCGCACGGGTCAGCATTGGACCACCCAGGTCGAAGCCGGTCGTGTTTACGGTCCGTGGCGTCCACTGGTCGACGGCGCACGGTACGACGTCCGGATGAGCCACGACGCCTCCGCCCGCGCGGCGCGGATGGACGCGACTGCAGCGAACGAAGCGAACGCTAAGGCGATGCGCTAGACTCGCGCGCCAGGAAGGGCTCGGACAGGGCTGAGCGATGTCCGTCTACGTCGATTCGAGCAGCCGGCTGCACCACGACCAAGAACGCAGTCTTGCGCTGCCGTGCCCGCACTGCCAGGTGTATTCGCACATCACCGCGGTGTCCGTGCCGCAGTTCGCGGAGCTCGTCGCGAGCCGCCCGAACCACGTCGGCGTGGTGTACCGCTGCGACTCCTGCAGCGCACCGATCTTCCTCAAGTTCGCGGTCAAGATGTACGCGGCCAACCGCGTCGAGCTGGCCAACACTTTCGTGGAACTCGAGCGCGCGCGCGAGAAGTTCAACTTCACCTACCTGCCCGAGGAGGTCGAGCGGCATTTCCGCGAGGCGCTCGGCTGTTACTCGTCGGGCTATTTCATCGCGTTCGCGGCGATGTGCCGGCGCACCGCGCAGATGGTGTTTGCCGACCTCGGCGACAACGGCCGGCTGCGCATCTTCGAGCACGTGCGCGAGGCGCGCGAGCTCGCCGAGATCGACGCCGAGACCTTCGCTGCGGTGAAAAAGGTGCTGTTCGGCGCCGACACCGACCCGCAGCCGCAACTGCCCGAACTGGGGGCGAGCGAAGCCGGCGTGCTGCTCGAAGTGACGAAGGACATGCTGTACGCGGCCTACGTGCGCAAGGGCAAGCTGCAGCAGGCCATGATGGTCCGGCGGTTTTTCGCGGACGAGACGCTCGACAAGATCACGCCGATCGGCCGCGTCGCACGCGCCGAGTGACCCGCCGCGGCGGCCCTGTCCGTCGCCGCAGCGAGGTATCCCCTACTCTCGGCGTTGCGCCTCGATCCCGTCCGATGCAGGCTGGGCCCGCTCAACGCCGCCGCGTCTGCGGTGTGTTGCCGAGCAGCACGTCGCGACTGGCCTCGGCCTTGGCTGCGCCGATCGCCGTTTCGACCTTCTGCACTTCCTCGGGCGGCGGCAGCACGGCGGGCATGCCGAGGGCCTGGATCCACAGCTCTCGCGCCCAGCCCTTGCTGTGGTAGAGGTGCTGGTCCTCCTGGTCCTCGACCCGGTCGTAGGCCTTTTTCAACGCCTCGGCGGCCTGGCCCGACGACTCCAGCGCCAGCCGTCCGATCAGCTCCCAGTTCATGTGGTCCTTGGTCTCGGCGAACACGACGCACTCGGCGGCCACCAGCTCGGCCGCCTCGGGCGGCCCTCCGCCCTGCCGGGCCAGCGTCATCGCCGCGACGAGCGATTCGCCGATGTGGCGCACGACGCCTCGTCCGGGAGTTTCAGTGGAGGCGTCGAGCCCGAGGGTCTGAAAGACCTCGAGCAGGGTGCGCTCGTGCTCGCGCGTCTGCTCGAGGTATTCGGTCCACTCCTTGCGCAGGTCGTCGTTCACCGCGCACTCGAGCGCGGCTTCGTAGACCTTGATGCCGCCCTGTTCGGTCTCGAGCGCCTGGTAGAGCAGTTCCTGCATCTGGCTGGATTTCGTTGGCATCGGTGTACTCTCGTGTGATCTCGGGAAGGAGCGCTAGACCGTCGGCGGATCGACCTGGCGCTCGAAGTGCCGATGCTTCGCGATCGCATCGACGAAGCCTTCGACGCCGGAATCGAAGTCGCTGGTTTCGACGAATACCAGTCCCGGATCGGGCTCGCCCGACGGCAGCATCGCCGGCACGCCGCAGTTCTCGACCAGGCTGCGCCCCGCACCCCACGCCAGGATCGGCTTGCAGTGGCGATACGCGTTGACGATCGACTCGACGGCCTGGCCGACGTTGGCGAGCGCCTTCGCGGCCATTTCACCGCAGGGCACGGCGACGGCGTCGAACAGCACGGACGGCATCGTTTCGAAGGTGACCTCGGCCTCGACGGTGTCTTCCTTCGCGCCGACGACCGTGCCGAGCACGTTCGCGACATAGCGCGGCGTCGCACCGAGCGCTGTCAGGCGCTCGTGCAATTCGATCGCGTGGCCGAGGTCGCTGCCGGTCGCCACGACGATCGCGACGCGACGGGTCCGGATGCTCCCGTCCCCGGGTCGCGCCAGCAGCGACAGCGCCGGCGACTCGGCGACCTCGGGCTCCGGCACGCGCTCCAGAACGCGCGGCAAGGGATCGGGCAGGTCCAACCCCAGGTCCTCCGCGACCGCGGTGGCGAGTTCCTCGTCGACGTTGCGCAGCATCGCGACGACGCGCGCACGGACCGACGGCACCTGCACCTTGGTCAGCTCGAAACGCAGTGCGCGCTGGATGTGCAACTGCTCGACCGGCGACTGGCTGCGGTAGAACAGCGTCGCCTGCGAATAGTGGTCGGCGAACTTCTCGGGCTTGCCCCGCACCTTGTCGGGCTCCGCAAATCGCGGAAACGACGTGAAGCCACTGACGCCGGCCTGGAACGGACAGCCACCGGCGAGCGAGTTCGGCTCGTACGCGACCCGCCCGCGGTTGATGGCCTGGCGGTGCATGCCGTCGCGCTGGTTGTTGTGCGCCTGCGCCACCGGTGCGTTGATCGGGATCTCGTGGAAGTTGGGGCCGCCGAGCCGCGAGATCTGCGTGTCGACGTAGGAGTGGATGCGCCCGGCCAGCAATGGGTCGTTCGTAAAGTCGATGCCCGGCACCACGTGCGCCGTGCAGAACGCGACCTGCTCGGTCTCGGCAAAGAAGTTGTCGGGATTGCGGTTCAGCACCATGCGGCCGACCGGGGTCACCGGCACGAGTTCCTCGGGCACGATCTTGGTCGCGTCGAGCACGTCGAACGTGAACTGGTCCGCCTGCTCCTCGGTGAAGACCTGCAGCCCGAGCTCGTACTCGGGGAAGTGCCCCGCTTCGATCGCTTCCCAGAGGTCGCGGCGATGGAAGTCGGGATCGGCGCCCGAGATCTTCACGGCCTCGTCCCAGTCGAGCGAGTGCGTGCCGAGCACGGGGTTCCAGTGAAACTTGACCAGCCGGGACTGGCCCTGCGCATCGACGAGCCGGAACGTGTGGACGCCGAAGCCCTGCATCATCCGGTAGCTGCGCGGGATCGCCCGGTCCGACATCGCCCACATGATCATGTGCGCGGATTCGGGCATCAGCGAAATGAAGTCCCAGAACGTGTCGTGCGCGGTCGCCGCCTGCGGCATCTGGAAATGCGGTTCGGGCTTGGCGGCGTGGATCAGGTCGGGGAACTTCATCGCGTCCTGGATGAAGAACACCGGCATGTTGTTGCCGACGAGGTCCCAGTTGCCTTCGTCGGTGTAGAACTTGACCGCGAAGCCGCGCACATCGCGCGGCGTGTCGGTCGAGCCGCGCTCGCCGATGACCGTCGAGAAGCGCACGAACACGGGCGTCCGCTTGCCGGCCTCGGCAAAGATCGAGGCACGCGTGAGGTCGGTGAGCGGCTCGTAGCATTCGAAGTAACCATGCGCTCCGGAGCCGCGTGCGTGCACGATGCGCTCGGGAATGCGCTCGTGGTCGAAGTGCGTGATCTTCTCGCGCAGGATGAAGTCTTCGAGCAGCGCGGGGCCGCGCAGGCCGGCCTTGAGCGAATTCTGGTTGTCGGCGACCGGTACGCCCTGGTTGGTCGTCAGCACGCGCTCGGCGGAATCGACGCGCACACGGTCCAGCGGGCCGTTGGTCGGGTTGAGGCCGAGCGTCGGTTCGCCCGCGCCCACCTTCGGTGAGGCCAGGCCTTCGGTGAGCGTACTGGCCGTCGCCGAAGGATCGGGCGCATCGACGACGGTGCCGGCGGTCGGCGCACGGGCCGCCTCGCCGTACTCGGCCGGCTTGCCAGGGTTATAGGGCATGCCCGCGGCAAGTGCCTCGCTCGCGGCAAGCTTTGCCGCGGCTGCATCCTGCGCCTCTTCGGGCAAGTGCGACGGGCCGCTCACCGTCGAGCGCGCGCTCGTCTTCGCCGACCCGGACTTTGGCCCCGAACGACCGTCGGGCGAGCCCTGTGCGGCTCTCGTCCCGCGAGCGGTGCGTGCCGCTGGCCCCGGATCCGATGTGGGCTTCGTCGATCGTGGCGTCTTCGATGGCGCCTGCGCGGCGCTCCTGGTCGGCGGTCGTTTCTTGCTTGCCATTCAGTGATACCTGTCGTGCGCAATACGGTTGCGGTGCGGAGGATGAGTGCCGCGGACGAATGCATCAGAACGGCGGCGCCCACCGAGCACCGGGCGTCTCGCTCGCGATCCGTCGACGAGGCGGAAGGAAGGCGCGAGCAGGATCCTGCGAGCCCGCGACTCCACGAATCGGTCGGACACCCAATGCGCCGTAGGGCCGCAAACCGGACTGCGTCAGCGATGAACCACAGTGCCCCGCGCGGCGCCGATCGCGGGCCGCGTGGCAAGTCGTACGGCGAGATCGTGCCGAACACCGGAGCCGACGCGAGTAAGCTCGTCGGCTGATCAACCCTGAACCTGGTGCAACGTGCCCACGAAGCAGGAATACGACCTGGTCGTCATCGGTGCGGGTTCGGGCGGCGTCCGCGCTGCGCGCGTCGCTGCCGCCCACGGGGCGAGCGTCGCCGTCATCGAGGAACACCGCGTCGGCGGCACGTGCGTCATCCGCGGCTGCGTGCCCAAGAAGCTGCTGGTCTATGGCTCGCACTTCGCCGAGGACCTGGTCGACGCGCGGCGCTTCGGCTGGACGGTCGACCATGCGACGTTCGACTGGCCGACGCTGCGCGACAACGTGCTGGCAGAAGTCTCCCGCCTCAGCGGCATTTACACGGGCACCCTGACCAGTCACGGCGTCGACATCGTCAACGGCCGAGCCGTCGTGACCGGCCCGCACGGTGTCCGCGTCGGCGAGAGGACGTTGAGCGCCGCCACGATCCTGGTCGCGACCGGCGCGCGGCCACGGGTCCCGGCCCTGCCCGGCGCCGAGCACGCCATCACCTCAAACGAGGCGTTTCACCTCGACGCGGTGCCCAGGCGCATCGTGATCGCCGGGGGCGGCTACATCGCAAACGAGTTCGCCGGAATCTTCCACCAGTTCGGCGCGCACGTGACGCTGCTGAACCGTTCCGACCGGATCCTGCGTGGCTACGACGAGCAGATCCGCGATCGCCTGCTGCAGATTTCGCTGGCCAAGGGCATTCGCTTCCTGTTCAACACGAAGCTGGAGAGCATCGCCAGGCACGCGGACGGCACGCTTACGCTGGGCTTCGAGGGGGCCGAACCTTACGAGTGCGACGCGCTGATGTTCGCCACGGGTCGAGTCCCGAACACCGGGGGGCTGGGGCTCGAACAGGCCGGCGTCGAGCTCGACGCAGACACGGGGGCCGTGCGGGTCGACCAGGACAACCGTTCGACCTGCGCGTCCATTTATGCCGTCGGCGACGTCACCAACCGCGTGCAACTCACGCCCGTCGCGATCCGCGAGGGCCAGGCATTTGCCGATACGGTGTTCGGCAACAAGCCCACCTGGGTGGATTACGCCTGCATTCCTTCAGCGGTCTTCAGCCATCCCCCGCTCGGCGGCGTGGGCATGACGGAGTCGCAGGCGCGCAACCGTCTCGGCACCGTCCGCGTGTACACGTCGGACTTTCGCCCGATGAAGAACGTGCTCGCCAATCGTAACGAGCGGGCGCTGTACAAGCTGGTCGTCGACGAAACCACCGACCGGATCGTCGGTGCCCACATGATCGGCCCGGACGCGCCCGAGATCCTGCAACTCGCGGCGGTGGCCGTGAAGGCAGGTCTCACGAAGACGCAGTTCGATGCCTGCGTCGCGATTCATCCGACCATGGCGGAAGAGCTGGTCCTGCTGAAGTAGCGGCCCGCCCGCGCGCGGCTCAGTCCACCCAGACGCGGGCGTTGCGGAACATCCGCATCCAGCCGCCGTCCTCGGCCCAGTCCTCGGGGTGCCAGGAGTTCTGCACCGTGCGATAGACGCGCTCGGGGTGCGGCATCAGGATCGTCACGCGACCGTCGGTGGTCGTGAGCCCGGTGATGCCTGCGGGCGAACCGTTCGGGTTGGCCGGGTAGGTCGTCGCGACGCGACCGTGGTTGTCGACCCAGCGCAGGCTCACGAGACCGCTGTCGACGCAGGCGCGTTCGGCGGCTGCGTCGGCAAACTCGGCCAGGCCCTCGCCGTGTGCGACCGCGATCGGCAGCACCGAGCCCGCCATGCCGCGATAGAAGATCGACGGCGTGTCGCGCACCTCGACGAGACAGACGCGTCCCTCGAACTGCTCGGAACGGTTGCGCACGAACCGCGGCCAGTGGTCCGCGCCCGGGATCAGCGGCTTCAGCGCCGACATCATCTGGCAGCCGTTGCAGACGCCGAGCGAAAAGCTGTCGGGCCGCGCGAAGAATTCCTCGAACTGCTCGCGCAGCCCCGCGTTGAACAGGATCGACTTGGCCCAGCCCTCGCCGGCGCCAAGCACGTCGCCGTACGAGAAACCACCGCAGGCGACCAGACCCTTGAAGCGGTCGAGCGTGATGCGGCCCGCGATCAGGTCGGTCATGTGCACGTCGGCCGGCTTGAAGCCGGCGCGATGGAACACCGCCGCCATCTCGAGCTGGCTGTTGACGCCCTGCTCGCGCAGGATCGCGACCTCGGGCCGCGCACCGCGCAGCACGTACGGCGCGGCGACGTCCTCGGACGGATCGTAGGTCAGGTGCGCGAACAGGCCCGGGTCCTTCGAATCGACCGCGCGCTCGTGCTCTTCCTCTGCGCAGGCCGGGTTGTCGCGCAGCGCCTGCAGCCGGTAGCTCGTGTCCGACCAGGCCGTGCGCAGTTCGGTGCGCGTGAGGTCGAGCAGCACATCGCCGTTGGCGTCGTTGACGACGACGCGGTCCATCGCCTCGACGGTGCCGAGGTCGTGCACGTACGGGCCGAGCCCGGCCGCCGCAAGCGTCGCACGGACCTCGTCGATGCGCGCGGTCTCGACCTGCAGCACCGCGCCGAGTTCCTCGGCGAAGAGTTCGGCGACCGCCGCTTCGTGCGTCGTCGCCGCCAATCGCACCTCGAGGCCACAGCGGCCCGCGAATGCCATCTCGGCCAGCGTCGCAAACAGACCGCCGTCCGAACGATCGTGATAGGCAAGCAGCAGGCCCGCGCGTCGCAGCCGGATGATCGCGTCGACAAAGCCGCGCAGGCGCTGCGCGTCGTCACAGTCGGGCGCGTCGTGACCGACGCGGCCGTACACCTGCGCGAGGCAGGAACCGCCGAGCCGGTTGCGACCGGCGCCCAGGTCGACCAGCAGCAGCCGCGTGGCGCCGCGGTCGAGCCGCAGCTGCGGCGTCGACGTGCGACGCACGTCCTCGACCGGCGCGAACGCCGAGACGATCAGCGACACCGGGGAGACGACCTTCTTCGTCTCACCGTCGGCCGACCACGCCGTCTTCATCGACAGCGAGTCCTTGCCGACCGGGATCGCGATCCCGAGCGCCGGGCACAGTTCCTCGCCCACCGCACGCACGGTGTCGTAGAGGTCGGCATCCTCGCCGGGCTCGCCACAGGCTGCCATCCAGTTCGCCGAGAGCCGGACATCTTCGATGCGACGGATGTCCGCTGCGACGATGTTGGTGACCGCTTCGGCCACCGCCATGCGGCCCGACGCGGCCGCGTCGAGCAGCGCGAGCGGCGTGCGCTCGCCCATCGCCATCGCCTCGCCGTGCGTCGAGAAATAGTCGCTCACGGTCACGGCCACGTCGCTGACCGGCACCTGCCAGGGGCCGACGAGCGGGTCGCGACTGATCATGCCGCCGACCGAGCGGTCGCCGATCGTGACCAGGAAAGTCTTGTCGGCCACGGCCGGCAGCCGCAGCACGCGCAGCGCGGCCTCGCGCAGGTCCGTGACGCTGGCGGCGCCGAACTCGTCGGCCGCGCGCGACTGCCGCTTGACGTCGCGCGTCATGCGCGGCGGCTTGCCGAGCAGCGTCTCGAGCGGCATGTCGACCGGCGCGTTGCCGAACTGCGGATCGTCGACGTGCAACTGGCCGTCACCGGTGACCTCGCCGACCACTGCGAACGGGCAGCGTTCGCGATCGCACAACGCGCCGAACGCGGCGAGCTGCTCGGCCGCGACGATGAGCACGTAGCGCTCCTGCGACTCGTTGCACCAGAGCTCGAGCGGCGACATGCCGGGCTCGTCGCTCAGCACCTTGCGCAGGTCGATGCGGCCGCCGGTGCCCTCGTGGTGCACCGATTCGGGAATCGCGTTCGAGAGCCCGCCTGCACCCACGTCGTGAATCAGCAGGATCGGGTTGTCCTCGCCCATCGCCCAGCAGGCGTCGATGACTTCCTGCGCGCGACGCTGCATCTCGGGGTTGCCACGCTGCACCGAGGCGAAGTCGAGGTCCGCCGAGCTCGCGCCGGCACCCATCGAGGAGGCCGCGCCGCCGCCGAGGCCGATCAGCATCGACGGCCCGCCGAGCACGACGATCTTCGCGCCGGGCACGACCGGGGCCTTTTCGACGTGCTGGCGCCGCACGTTGCCCATGCCGCCCGCGATCATGATCGGCTTGTGGTAACCGCGCAGCGGCGAACGGCCGTCGGTCTCGACGCGCTGCTCGAACGTGCGGAAGTAGCCGTAGATGTTCGGCCGGCCGAACTCGTTGTTGAACGCGGCCGCGCCGATCGGGCCCTCGAGCATGATCTGCAGCGCCGAGACGATGCGCTCGGGCTTGCCGAAGTCCTGCTCCCACGGCTGCTCGTGCCCGGGGATGCGGAGGTTCGAAACGGAAAAGCCGACGAGGCCGGCCTTCGGCTTCGCGCCCCGACCCGTGGCGCCCTCGTCGCGGATCTCGCCACCCGAACCGGTGGCCGCACCCGGGAACGGAGAGATCGCCGTCGGGTGGTTGTGCGTCTCCACCTTCATCAGGATGTCAATCGGTTCGTCCGCGCCCTCGTAACCCGCGCCGCCCGGCTGTGCGAACCAGCGACGGCCCGGCCAGCCCTCGATCACGGCGGCATTGTCACGGTAGGCCGACAACACGCCCTGCGGGTTGCAGCGGTGCGTGTTGCGGATCATGCCGAACAACGACTTTGGGCTCCGCTCGCCGTCGACGATCCAGTCGGCGTTGAAGATCTTGTGCCGGCAGTGCTCCGAGTTCGCCTGCGCGAACATCATGAGCTCGACGTCGGTCGGGTCGCGGCCGATCTGGTCGCGGAACGCGGTGACCAGGTAGTCGATCTCGTCCTCGGACAGCGCGAGGCCGAGCTCCGAGTTGGCGCGTTCGAGCGCAGCCCTGCCCTGCGCGAGCACCGGCACGGTCGCGAGCGGCAGCGGGGCGTGGTGCGCGAAGAGGCCCGCCGCGGCGTCGACGCTGTCGAGCACGGTTTCGGTCATGCGGTCGTGGACCACCGCGGCGATCGCCGCGCGCTCGTCGGCGGTGAGCGGCTGGTGTGCGTCGACGTACCAGGCGATGCCGCGCTCGATGCGCCCGACGCTGGCAAGGCCGCAGACGTGCGCGATGTCGGTCGCCTTGCTCGACCAGGGCGAGACCGTGCCGAAACGCGGCACGACCAGCAGCATCTCCCCGTGCGGCTCGGCGGCGTGCGTCGCCGGGCCGTACCGCAGCAGTGCCTGCACGACGTCGGTTTCCGCGGCCGTCAGCGGCGCGGTGACATCGACGAAGTGGAGGTACCGCGTGTCGATGGCCTCGACGTGCGCGACCCGCGCGCGGACGGCGGAGAGGACCTTGTCGAGACGGAAATCCGATAGCGCGGGAGCGCCGCTGAAGGTGAGCATGAGCGAGGGCGGCCGCCGGTCAACAGGGAGCCGCGAATGATACCGGAGCGGGGTTCCAGCGGCCAGCACGGGGGCACGTAACCCCGCGCGCCCGCTCTATTTTTCGCGCGTCCCCGGACCGCCCGGCGGCGTGTACATCGGGAACGGGAACTGCGCCACGTTGGTGCCCTCGGCGGCCGAGACCTTGCTCACGCCGGACTTGCGCACCTCGTCGATGCGCACGATCGAATGCAGCGGCAGGTAGGTGCGCTTCACGCCGGCGAATTCGGTCTGGATCTTCTCCTCCGACGGGTCGACGACCACCGACGACTTCTCGCCGAAGATCAGTTCCTCGACCTCGATGAAGCCGAACATCTGGCCATGGCCGACCTTGCGGGCATAGAGCTCGAAGACCTTGCCCTGGTTGAGGAAAATCACCTTGAAAATGTGACTGACGGCCATCCGGCTCGAACGTTTGCGTGGTAGGGTCGCCGCATATTACAAGGGTCGCGAAGCAGCGTCAGCCGCCGCCGGTCCCGCCCGCAGGGGCCGGCACCGTACGGGCGGCGTGACCGACGCCGAACGAACGCACGAAGAACATGGCAATCAAGCTGCGTGTCGTCAGCGAGCACTATCGCGAACTCGGCGAAAGCCGCTCGCGCGTCTTTGGCGTGAACGGCGGCTCGGTCGGCCGCGCGCCCGACAACGACTGGGTTCTGCCCGACCCGAAACGCGTCGTCTCGGGCCACCATTTCGTCGTGCAGTACCACGGCGGCAAGTACTGGCTCAACGACACCAGCACCAACGGCGTCTTCGTCAACGACGCTGACGACCCGGTATCGGTCCGGGGCCGCTGCGAACTGCGTGACGGCGACCGGCTGCGCGTCGGCGACTACGACATCGTGGTCAGCGTCGACAACCGCATCGACTTCCTGCCGGCCTCGTCGGACGAGCACTCCGCAGCCAAGCACATGGACGGCGACATCGGCCACAGCCTCGACCTCGACGCGTTGCTGACGCCGCGCGACGCGGACGCCTCGGGTTCGCTGCCGCTGCACAACGCCTTCGGCGTCAAGGTCAACTCCGAGGCGCGCGCCGCGCTGCTCGAGGCACTGCAGCGGTCCGTCGATGCGAACGGCGAGGCCGGCGGCGCCGATGCCGCGCACGGTCGCACGGACTCGGTCGTGCCGATGAGCTTTGCGCCCACCGCGACGCAGCCGGTGACCCCGCACGCCCTTGCGCAGGCCACCGCCAAGGCCGCGGCCGAACGAGCCGCGGCCGATGCCAAGCCCCCGCAACAGGCGGCCCCCAGGTCACCGTCGCAGCCGCCGGCGCAGGAATGGTCGATGCGGACGCGTGCGATCACGCGCGATGAACTCGCCGACGCAATGGCGCGACGCCAGAGCCGCGTCGAGGCGCGCGAACGCGTGGTGCCGTTCTACCAGCAGGCCAGCACCTGGGCGGACCTCAAGTCCGCCGTGCATGCGTTCTGCCGCGGCGCCGGCATCGATCCGAATTCGCTGACGCCCGAGGCACAGGCCATGCTGCCGCTCGTCGCGGGCCAGGTGCTGCGCGAGGCCGTCGTCGGGCTCAACGACGTCGCGCTTGCGCGCACGAGCGGCCCGGCCGGCGCCAAGGTCGCGGGTGTGCCGCCGCCTCCGGGCGGCAGCAGCAATCCGCTGCGCTCGTCGACGAGCATCGAACAGGCGTTGCAGCGGCTGTTCGAATCGCACAACCGGCTGTATGCGGGCCCCGTCGATGCGATGCGCGACGTGCTGCAGGAAACGAAGGAGCACGAAGCGGCGCTCGCGGCCGGCATGCGTGCCGGCCTCGCGGCGGTGCTCGAACAGCTGTCGCCGGTGAACATCGCGGACCAGTTCGAGCACGGTCGCGCGCGCGCTCTCGTGCCGGGCCAGGACCCGCGCCCGAAGTACTGGGAGCATTACGCCGAGCTGTACCGCCTGCTGCGACAGCAGGCCGGCCCCGACGAGCTGCCGCACCCGTTCATCGAGGCCTTCGGGCAGGAATACGCTCGCGCCCGCGCGCAACTGCGCACCCGCCGCAGCTGAGTTCCCGTGTGTCTTCACCTCTCCCGTGCGCGGGAGAGGTCGCGCAGTGCGCGGGTGAGGGCTCCGGCTCCTCTCACCTCTCCCGTTCGCGGGAGAGGTCGGCCGTAAGGCCGGGTGAGGGCTCCGGAATTTCAGACCCTCACCCCAACCCTTTCCCGCTGTCACGGGAGAGGGAAGCTGACCTCTTCGCTTTCGTCTTTGCCGTCGTCTTTGCCGCGGTCTTTGCGATCGTCTTCGACTTCGCCTTCTTCCGCAGCTTGGGCGCCGTCGCTTGCTTCTCTCCAGCCTCGTCCTTCGTTGCGCTCGTTTCTCCCTGCCACGTCCCCGGCGTCTGGCCGAGATTGCGCATCAGACTCTGCGCGTCGGCCGGCGCGCGCAGCTTGACGTCGGTGTTGTCGAAGAAGCAGTAGACGTCGCGTCCGCCCGCCACGGGCGGCACGGGCTCGGTGACCCGCACCGCCCCTTCCGGCAAGTCCTCGGGTTCGTCGCCGGCGCTCCAGGCGCGGATGCGTTCGGCCCAGCGCTCGATCGCCTGTGGCCGATAGCCGCTGCGGTAGAGCTCCTTGTCGCCGTGCAGGCGCAGGTACATGAAGTCCGCGGTGACGTCGCGCGGCATGGGCCACTTGCGCGCCGTCTCCGCAATCACGAGCGCGACCGAATGCTTGCGCAGCAGTTCGATGAACTCCGGCACCAGAAAGCTTTCGTTGCGGATTTCGATTGCGTGACGCAGGGGCCGGGCCTGGTCGATCTCGAGGTGGCTGCGGCCTTTCATGCGTGACGCTTCACAACTCCGCGCGAGTTGCAGCGCCGCGTCGGTGTCGTGCGGCAGGTGGCGCAGGAACGGCTCGAAGCGCCCCGCGTCGAACGGCAGGTTCGGCGCGAACTGCCAGAGGATCGGCCCGAGCTTCTCGTTCAAAGCGAGCACGCCCGACGCGAGAAAGTTCGCGAGCGGGAGCTCGAAATCGCGCAGTCGCAGGATGTGCGTGATGAACCGCGGCCCCTTGACGCTGAAGACGAAATCCTCCGGCGTCTCCTCGTACCAGAGCTTCCAGCTCGTCGGGCGCTGCAGCGAGTAGAACGAACCGTTGATCTCGATGATGCGGAAGATGCTCGACGCGTAGCGCAGCTCGAGCCGCTGCGGCAGGTCGTCGGGGTAGAACTCGCCGCGCCACGGCTCGTAGCGCCATCCCGAGATGCCGACCCGGACCTGTGGCTTCGTGTCGTCCATGCGGGCGATCGTGCGTCGCACTCCCCTCGCCTGCCAATGCACCGCCGCGGGGCCGCCCGCTTCCGGCCCGGCGCGATAGACTGCCGGCGCCGGCCGACGCGCAGCGCACTGCGGCATGCCTTGCCCAGCCCTGCCTGGCCTTCGCCATCCATGGAGAGCACCTGCAATGCAGTACGCCCGTCTCGGTGACACCGGCCTGATCGTGTCGCGGCTCGCGTTCGGCGCCATGACTTTCACCGCAGGCAACCGCTCGGTCGGGGCGATCTACAAGGTCGGTCCCGAACTCGCCGACGAACTGGTCGGGCTCGCGATCGATGCGGGGATCAACTTCTTCGACACCGCCGACGCCTACGCGAATGGCGAGTCCGAGACACTGCTCGGCGCCGCGCTCAAGGCTCGCCGGCACGAGGTGGTCATCGCGACCAAGGTCGGCTTTCGCAGCGGCGCGCCGGTGACGCAGTCGGGCCTGTCGCGTCGACACATCCTCTGGTCGGTCGACGAAAGCCTTCGGCGCCTCGGCACCGACTGGATCGACGTCTACATCGCGCACCGCGAGGATCCGCACACACCACTCGAGGAGACGCTCTCGGCGCTCGACGCGGTCGTGCGTGCCGGCAAGGTGCGCTACCTCGGCTTTTCCAACTGGTCCGCCTGGACAGTGGCCGCGGCGCGGGAACTGCAGCAAGCGCACGGCTTCGCACCGTTCACGCACGGGCAGATGTATTACTCGCTGCTCGGCCGTGACGTCGAGCGCGATGTGATCCCGATGATGCAGCGGTACGGCCTGGGCCTGACCGTCTGGAGCCCGCTCGCCGCCGGCTTCCTGAGCGGGAAGTACACGCGCGAGAACCTGTCCGACCCGGACAACCGGTATTCCGGCTTCGACCTGCTGCCGTTCGACAAGG
The DNA here is from genome assembly GCA_035554635.1 of Steroidobacteraceae bacterium. Classification (GTDB taxonomy): domain Bacteria; phylum Pseudomonadota; class Gammaproteobacteria; order Steroidobacterales; family Steroidobacteraceae; genus RPQJ01. The sequence continues at coordinate 21,810 of DATMIB010000221.1, forward strand.
AGCACGGCTTCGCGCTGGTCGAGCAACTGCGCGAAATTGCCTCAGCACGCGGCGCCTCGGTGGCGCAAGTCGCGATCGCGTGGCTACTGTCGCGCAATGCCGTGACCAGCGTGCTGCTCGGCGCGAGCAAGCGTGCGCAACTCGAGGACAACCTGCGCGCCGTCGACGTGGGCCTCACGGCGGACGAACTGGCGCGCCTCGACGCAGCGACACCGCTCGCGCCGGTCTATCCCAACTGGTTCCAGCGGAATTTAGCGGACACGCAGACGGCCGACGCGTTGCGGCGAGAATGAAGCGGCGCGGGCGCAACCTCAGAGTTGCGGACCCGCACGAATGGCGAGCCGCGGCTTCCCGCCCCTGGCTCGCCCTGGTCTCGCGCTCGTCCCGTCAACTACGGCTGGTCGATGCGCTGCACCAGCGCGAGGATGTTGCCCTCGGTGTCCTTGAACCAGGCGGCGCGCGCGCCACCGGCAGTGGAGATGCCGTTGGCGTCGACGTTGGGCAGGTCGTCGTACCGTTCGAACGTAACACCGCGCCGCTTGAGCTCGGCAACCTCACGCTCGACGTCTTCGACGTCCCAGAAGGCCTGGCTCGCTTTGGACGTTCCGGCGTTCGGCGTCGGGTAGAGAAAGCAGGCGGTACCGTTGGCGAACTCGTACACGACGCCGCCCGACACCTCGCGGCTCGCCTTCAGGCCCACCTTGTCTTCGTAGAAGCGGCGCGCGCGTTCGACGTCCCTCGCCGGCAGGTATGCGTACATCGGTGCTCGCTGCAACATGCCGAGTTCCTCCGCGGGTCAACGAACGCGCCGTCGCGCACGGAATGCTTCCGGCCATCTCAACCCTGGACACACGATCCGAATGCCGGACGCGTCGTCGGCTCCGGGAGGAGACACGCTTCGCGCCCTGTAAGCACGCAACGACAGCGAGCCCGAGCGCGGCGGGGCGTTGAGGATCATTGACGGAGGGGGTGGGATGGATT
>DATMIB010000222.1:0-22410 GCA_035554635.1 Steroidobacteraceae bacterium
GTGTTGATGACCTCGATGTCGGCGATCGGGTCGATGCGGCCGGCGACGTGCACGATGTCGTCGTTGACGAAGCAGCGCACGACCTGCGCGATCGCGTCGGTTTCGCGGATGTGCGCGAGGAACTTGTTGCCGAGGCCTTCGCCCTTCGACGCGCCGGCGACGAGGCCCGCGATGTCGACGAACTCGACCGTGGTCGGCAGGACCTTCTCGGGCTTGACGATCGCGGCGAGCGCCTTGAGCCGCAGGTCCGGCACCGGCACGACACCGACGTTCGGGTCGATGGTGCAGAACGGATAGTTCGCAGCCGCGGCGTTCTGCGCCTGCGTCACTGCGTTGAAGAGCGTCGACTTGCCCACGTTGGGGAGGCCGACGATGCCGCATTTGATGCCCATTGAGTTCTTCTGTGTCCTGGTTCAGCCGCTGGCGGCCTTGCCGTTGTCGTTGGCCCGGGTGCCGTGCAGCCGGTTCATGGCCTTGTCTGCACCGTCGCGCACGAACGCCGCGAGCGCCTCGAGGCCCGCGTCGACGGCTTCGACGATCGCGTTTTCCTCGGACGGCTGTGCCCGCTGCAGCACGTAGTCGATCACCTGCGACTTGTCGCCGGGGTGGCCGATGCCGAGGCGCAGGCGCCAGAAGTCCGCGCCGCAGTGGGTGATCGTGTCGCGCAGGCCATTGTGGCCGCCGTGTCCGCCGCCGAGCTTGAGCCGCGCGACGCCACAGGGCAGGTCGAGTTCGTCGTGCACGACGAGGATCTCGGTCACCGGCGCCTTGACGTAGTCCATCAGCGCGCGGACCGAGAGACCGCTGCGGTTCATGTACGTCTGCGGCTTCAGCAGGATGAGTTCACGGCCCTCGACCGTGACCTTGGCGATCTCGCCGTGGTAGCGCGAGTGCGAACGAAACTCCACGCGGTGCCGGTAGGCGAGCGCGTCGACGAACCAGAAACCCGCGTTGTGACGCGTGAGCCGGTGTTCGGGGCCCGGGTTGCCGAGCCCGACCACGATCTGCAACGGTGTGCCGGCCATGATCTTCTACTGCCTTACAAAAGGAATCGGGCCGCCCCGCGAAGGGCGGCCCGTCTTGCCCGGCCACGCGCGGGGCGGCCGGGACGATCGGACGATTACTTCTTCGCGTCCTTCTTGGCATCCGCCGCCGGCTTGGCCGCGCCCGCAGCAGGCTTCGCCGCCGCTGCCGGAGCTGCCGTCGGCGCCGCCGCCGCCGCATCTGCCGCCGGCGCCGCCTCGGCTTCCTCCTGGGCGCGCGCGTGGTGGACCGAGACGACCGGCGCGTTGCGGCCGTGGGTCAGCTCGAGGATCTCGACGCCTTCCGGCACGGCCAGGTCGGCCAGGTGGACCATCTGGTTGATGTCGAGGCCCGACAGGTCGATCTCGATGAACTCCGGCAGGTCCTTCGGCAGGCAGGACACCTCGATCTCGTTGCGCAGGTGCGAAACGACGCCGCCCTTCTTGACGCCCGGCGAGCCGGCTTCGCCCTTGAAGTGCAGCGGGATCGTGATGCGGATCTTCTCGTTGTCGAGCACACGTTGCAGGTCGACGTGGACGACCGCGTTCTTCGCCGGGTGACGCTGCACGTCCTTGAGGATCGCGGCCTGGTTCAGCTCGCCGACCTTGAGGTTGATGATCGTCGAGTAGAAGCGCTCGTTGTCGAGCAGCAGCAGCAGCTTCGTGTGATCGAGCGACAGCGGGCGCGGATCGCGGTGGCCGCCGTAGAGGATGGCCGGCACCTTGTTCGCATGACGCAGGCGGCGGCTCGCACCCTTGCCCTGGGCGTCACGGAACTCGGCGACGAGTTCGAAAGAGGTCTTCATGTTCAATACTCCAGTTACGACAAACATCTGCGCCACCGCGACCAGTGGTGCAGCTCCAAAAAGAAGTCAGTGGTAAGAGCCAAGAGTTCAGAGTCTAGAGTCTAGTCAGAACCGGAGGGCTGCCTGCGGCAGCCTGGGCGCAGCGCGCATCCGACTGAACTCTGAACTCTAGACTCTAAACTCTCGGCTCTCGCCACTAATCCAAATACAGCGAGCTCACGCTCTCCTCGTCCCGGATGCGACGCATCGTCTCGGCGAGCAGGCCCGCGACCGACAGCTGGCGGATCTTGTGACAGGCGCGCGCGTTCTCGCGCAGCGGGATCGTGTCCGTCACCACCAGCTCATCGAGCGCCGAGGCCTCGATGCGGTCCACCGCCGGGCCCGAGAGCACAGGGTGGGTGATGTAGGCCGCGACGCTCTTGGCGCCGTGGTCCTTCAAGGCCTTTGCCGCGTGGCACAGCGTGCCGGCGGTGTCGACCATGTCGTCGACGAGGACGCAGCTCTTGCCCTCGACCTCGCCGATGATGTTCATGACCTCCGACACGTTCGCGCGCGGGCGACGCTTGTCGATGATCGCGAGGTCCGCGTCGTCGAGGCGCTTCGCGATCGCGCGTGCACGCACGACGCCGCCGACGTCCGGCGAGACGACGACGAGGTCGGGGTACTTCTGCCGCCACACCTCGCCGAGCAGCACCGGCGAGGAGTAGACGTTGTCCACGGGGATGTCGAAGAACCCCTGGATCTGGTCTGCGTGCAGGTCGACGGTCAACACCCGATGCACGCCGACGCCGGCCAGCATGTTCGCGACGACCTTGGCAGTGATCGCGACGCGCGTGGCGCGCGGCCGGCGGTCCTGGCGGGCGTAGCCGAAGTACGGCACGACCGCCGTGATGCGCTGGGCGGAGGCGCGACGACACGCGTCGACCATCACCAGCAACTCCATCAGGTGGTCGTTGGCGGGCGGGCACGTCGACTGCACGACGAAGACGTCGCGACCGCGCACGTTCTCCATCAGCTCGACGGTGACCTCGCCGTCGCTGAAGCGACCGACGTGGGCCCGACCCAGCGGCACCTGCAGGTAGCGCGTGATGTCATGCGCGAGCTGCGGGTTCGCGTTGCCTGTGAACACCGCCATCATGGGGCCGTCCATCTGCTACGTTCTCTCTGGTTCTCGGTTGGCTGGGGTGGAAGGATTCGAACCTCCGAATGGCGGGATCAAAACCCGCTGCCTTACCACTTGGCGACACCCCAACACGCAGTAGTCGTTCAGCCCGTCCCTACCTGGCCGCGGGTCCCCTCCGCGCGGCGGCTTCCCAGCCGTTCGAACTGCAGGCGCTCGAGCAGCGGCGAGCGGTTCATGCCGCGCGTCACCCACGCCTGCCATTCCTGCGGGACCTGCGCGAGCAACGCCTGGGCGCTGCCCGTGTCCGCCATCGGCACGAACACGCACGAGCCCGTGCCTGTCAGCCGCGCCGGGCCGAAACGCCCGAGCCAGTCGAGCGCCGCGGCCACCCGCGGGTAACGCGCGCGCACGACAGGTTCGCAATCGTTGCGGCCACCGGTCTGCAGGAAACCGGCTATTGTCGTGACCGGTGAATCCCGTGTCAATTCAGGGGCTTTGAAGATCTCTGCCGTTCCGACTGCAACGTCGGGGCGCACGAGCACGTAAACGGGCTCGGGGAAGTCGACCGGCACCAGCCGCTCGCCGACCCCTTCGGCCCAGGCGGCCCGGCCGTGGACGAATACCGGCACGTCGGCGCCGAGCCCGACGCCCAGTTCGGCCAGCGTGTCGGTCGACAGGCCGAGGCCCCAGAGCTCGTTGAGCGCCACCATCACCGTGGCCGCGTCGGCGCTGCCGCCCCCGACCCCGCCGCCCATCGGCAGCCGCTTGGTGAGCCCGATCGCCACGCCCGGCATCGGTCGCCCGGCCCGGTTCGCTTGCGTGGCGAGCAACCGCGCCGCACGCACCGTGAGGTCGTCCTCGACCGCCACGCCCGGCACGTCGTCGAGCCGCTCGACGACGCCGGCCGGCCGTTGGAAAAAACGCAACGAATCCCACAAGTCGATGAATTGAAAGGCCGTCTGCAACAGGTGATAGCCGTCGGGACGCCGCCCGACGACGTGCAGGAACAGGTTGAGCTTGCCCGGCGCGGGCCAGGGCGAGGGGTGACCGAGTGGCGCGTTCATGGGGCGTCGGGGGGTAGTTGCCAGTCGTCGATCACGAGCCGCACGCGCGCATTGGCGGTGGTCGCGGTCAACCGGGCCGGCAACGACCAAGGGCCGGCGGGACGGAAACCGGGGTACTCGACCACCCAGCCCGCCTGGGTGAAGCCGGGCACCGGACCGCTGGCTCGCTGCGCCGGCGCGGAGGGCGCCGGCACGCCGAGCATCCAGTAGCGCAGCTCCGCCAGTGGCAGGCTCGTGCCAAGGCGCTGCTCGAGCGCGAGCCGCGCCCGCTCGCCGTCGATGGCCTGGCCGGAGCCATCGTCGAGTTCTAGCGTTTCACCGTCGGTGACGACGCTGAGGCCGCCGGCGCCAAACGGGCCCCGCACGGAGAGCTCGGTCCGCTCCGAACGTTGTTGCCAGACGAACGCGCCGGCGCCGCCTTCGCCCTGTGCCGTCAGCGCGATGCGTCCCTTGGCCACCCACTGCGTGAGTCGCTCCGGGTCGGCCGGTGTGCCGGGCCCGGCGCCGCCACCCGGCACCGTGGCGCAGCCGGCGAGTGCCAGCGCGCCCAGCAGGGCGCCCCACCGCGGGGCGAGGAATCGCGTTGAGCGTTGCATGCGACGCCGCCGATGCCGACCCGCTCAGCGCCCGGCCCGCTCGAGCCGCTGGCGCAGCTTGTCGTTGTCGGGTGCGCGTTCGAGCGCGGCCTGCCAGGTCGCGCGCGCGGTCGACTGCTCGCCCATGGCCCACTGCACCTCGCCGATGTGGAGGTCGATCTCGGGGTCGGACGCGAGCTTGGCCGCGCGCTCGAGGTAGCCGAGCGACTCGGCGTACTTGCCCTCGCGGAACAGCAGCCAGCCCATGCTGTCGAGCATCGCCGCGTTGTCGGGCATTTGCGCGAGCGCGGCCGAGATCAGGCTGCGGGCCTCGCCGAGGTTGCGGTCGTTGTCGGCCAGCGTGTAGCCGAGGGCGTTCTGCAACTGCGCATCACCGGGGCGGTCCTGCAGCAACTGTCGCAGTTCACGCATGGCCGAGTCCGCGCGGCCGGTCCGCTCGTAGAAAAACACCCGATTCATGCGCAGCTCGAGTGCGTCCGGGAACCGGCCCAGGCCCTCGTCGTACACCTGCCCGGCGCGCTTGTCCTCGTCGCTCGCGACCAGCAACGCGGCCTTCGCCGAATAGATGTCGGGCGCCAGTTGCGGCTGCGCCTTGGCCAGTTCGTCGAGGTGGGCCAGACCGGCCTGCACGCCCGACTGCTCGGCCTTGATGCGCGCCACGCGCTGCTGCGCCGCGAGGCTGTAATCGCCCGCCGCGACGCGCTGGTAATAGCGGAGGGCCCGGTCCGGGTCCTTCCGGCGCTCGGCGATCGTGCCGAGGTAATAAAGCGCCTCGTACGACTGCGCGCCGGTCGCGAGCAGGTTCTCGAACTGTGCGCTCGCGGCATCGAGGTTGCCGGCGTCGAGCTCCATGACGCCGAGCGTGCGCACGGCACCCGGGATGACTGCCCTGCCGGTCGTGTATGGCGTCAGCATCGCGCGCGCTTCCTCGTCACGGCCGGTGGCCGCCAGCATCAGCGCGTACTCGAGGTGCGTCGCGACGTCGGATTCCGGGTCCGTGACGAGTTCGCGGGCGAGCGCCAACCCCTCCTCTTCCTTGCCGTTGGCGATACGCGTGCGGGCGAGCAGCATCTTTGCGGGCTTCCAGTACGGCGCCTTGGCCACCGCCGCCTCTGCCGACTTTTCCGCGAGCGCGAAATTGTCGGCCCGCAGGGCCGCGCCGGCGTACGTGTAGAGGCCTTCCGCGACGTCGGGGTGCCGGGCCGAGAGCCGGCGGAACAGTTCCATCACGTCGGCCGGCGTCGTTTCCGCACCGATGACCGGGGCGAGCGCCAGGTAACCCGCGGCCGGGCTGATGTACACGGTGTCCAGCAGGCTCGCAAAGTGCCGCTCCGCGTCGTCGAGGCGGTGCAGTTTCAGTGCCGCGAGGCCGGCATAACGCCGGGCGTTTTCGCTGGTGGGGTTGAGCTGCAGCCAGCGCTCCGCGGCGAGGGCCGCCTCCTTGAGTTGCTGGTGCTCGAATGCGACGCGGGTCGCCTGCTCGGCGATGGTCTCGTCCTCCGAGCGCTGCGCCCCCTCGCGATAAGCCTTCGCGGCAGCCGGGAAGTCGCCGCGTTGCAGGGCGGCCTCGGCGTCGGCCAGCACCGTTTCGACGGCGACCGTCGGCGCGTGGTCCGGCGCACGCACGGCGCCCGTGGGCGCGCAGGCTGCGAGAAACCACAATGAGGCGGCCGAGAGACCGCAACGGAAGACACGGCAAATGCGGATAGGCATGGCCCGGCCACTATAGCGGAAGCCCGTTGCGGCTTGTGTTGCCGAGTCCGTTCCCCGAGAATTTCGCGTCTTTCCAGACCGGGATCCGGATGTCTCTCGTCGTTGTCGGTATCAATCACCGCACCGCGCCAGTCGAAGTGCGCGAGCGAGTGGTATTCGAGCCCACCCGGATTCCCGACGCCCTCCAGCAGCTGCGCGGGCTGCCGGACGTGCGCGAGTCGGTCATCGTATCCACCTGCAATCGCACCGAGCTTTACTGCGTGACGGAGTCGGCCGGGCCCAGCGAGCTCGGCGACTGGCTGCAGCGCTACCATGGCCTCGGCAATGCGCTGCAGCTGAGCCACCTTTATCACCACGGCGAGCAGAAGGCGGTGGCGCACGCGTTCGCCGTCGCCTCGGGGCTCGACTCGATGGTGCTCGGCGAGCCGCAGATCCTCGGCCAGCTCAAGGACGCTTACCGCGTCGCGCAGGAAGCCGGCACGACCGGTCCGGTGCTGAACCGGCTGTTCCAGTCGGCCTTCTCGGTCGCCAAGCGGGTCCGCACCGAGACCAAGATCGGTGCGAACGCGGTCTCGGTCGCCTCCGCCGCCGTGGCGATGGCGCGGACCGTGTTCGCGAGCTTCGAGAACCGCACGGCGCTGCTGGTCGGCGCGGGCGAGACCATCGCTCTCGCTGCCCGGCACCTGCACGCCGACGGGCTGCGTCGCATGATCATTGCCAACCGCAGCATCGACCGTGCACGTGAACTCGCCGCCGAGTTCCACGGGTTCGCGATCGGGCTCGACGAGATTCCGAACCACCTCAAGGAGGCCGACATCGTCGTCGCCTCGACCGCCGCGCCGCATTCGATCATCACGCGACACATGACCGAGCAGGCGCTGCGCGCCCGCAAGCGCAAGCCGATGTTCATGGTCGACATCGCCGTGCCGCGCGACATCGACGCCGACGTGTCCGAGCTCGAGGACGTCTACCTGTTCACGGTCGACGACCTGCAATCGGTCGTCAACGAGAACCTCGAGGGCCGTCGCCAGGCCGCACGCGAGGCCGGCGAGCTGATCGAGTCGGAGGTCGAGCGGTTCGCGCACTCGCTGCGCACGCGCGACGCGGCGCCGCTGATCCGGCGCCTGCGCCAGGACGCGGAACGGACCAAGCTGCACACGCTCGAGCAGGCGCAGCAGATGCTCGCGCACGGCAAGAACCAGGCCGACGTGCTCGCGTTCCTCGCCAACACGCTGACCAACCGGCTGATCCACGCGCCGAGCCAGCGCCTGCGCGATGCCGCCGAGACCGGCGACAACGACGTCGTCGACACGATCGCCCAGATCTACAAGCTCGACGCTCCGCAGGAGTGATGAAGGACTCGATCCGCCGCCGGCTCGAGAAGACGGCCGAACGCTTCGAGGAGGTCGGCGGCCTGCTCGCGGACGCGGACGTGATCGCGAAGCAGGGGCAGTTCCGCGAACTGTCGATGGAGTACTCGCGCCTCGAGCCCGTCGCACAACGCTTCCGTGCGTTCGTCGGCCTCGAGCTGGAACTGCGATCCGCCGAGGAGATGGCCTCCGGCGCCGACGCGGACATGCGCGAGCTCGCCGAAGCCGAGGTGCAGGACCTGCGTGCACGGCTCGAGGGCGAGACGCACGAACTCACGCGGCTGCTGATCCCGCGCGACCCGCGCGACGACGCGAACATCTTCCTCGAAATCCGCGCCGGCACCGGCGGCGACGAAGCCGCGATCTTCGCCGGTGACCTGTTCCGCATGTATTCGCGGTACGCCGAACGCCAGGGCTGGAAGGTCGAAGTGTTGTCCGACAGCCTGGGCGAACACGGCGGCTACAAGGAAGTGATCAGCCGGGTCGTGGGCAAGGGCGCGTACTCGCAGCTCAAGTTCGAATCGGGCACGCACCGCGTGCAGCGCGTGCCGGCAACCGAATCGCAAGGCCGCATCCACACCTCGGCCTGCACCGTGGCGATCCTGCCCGAACTCGAGGAAATCGACGACGTGCCGCTCAACCCGGCCGAGCTGCGCGTCGATACGTTCCGCGCCTCGGGCGCGGGCGGCCAGCACGTCAACAAGACCGACTCGGCGATCCGGATCACGCACCTGCCGACGGGCGTCGTGGTCGAGTGCCAGGACGAGCGCTCGCAGCACAAGAACCGCTCGCGCGCGATGGCGCTGCTGCGTGCGCGCCTGCTCGAGACGCGCCAGCAGAAGCAGGTCGCGCAGCAGGCGCAGGACCGCAAGCTCCAGGTCGGCAGCGGCGACCGCTCCGAGCGCATCCGCACGTACAACTTCCCGCAGGGTCGCGTGACCGACCACCGGATCAACCTGACGCTGTACCAGCTGTCCGCGATCCTCGACGGTGCGCTTGGCGACGTGATCGGCCCGCTGCAGCAGGAATGGCAGGCGGAGCAGCTCGCACAGCTGGAGTGAGCGGTAGAAGAGTTTAGAGTCTGGTAGGAGGCGCGGTGCGCCCGCCGCCGGCCGGTCGGCTCCGACTAGACTCTATACTCTGTACTCTGGACTCTTCCTGCATGGCCACCGAGATTTACCGGCTCGTTGAGGAAGGCATCGCACGGCTCGGTCGCGTGACCGACGAACCGCGTCGCGAGGCCGAGATCCTGCTCGCGGCCGCCCTCGACAAGCCGCGCTCGTACCTGCTGGCGCATCCCGACCAGCAAATCCTCGATTGCGACGCGACCGACCGCTACGAGGCTTCCGTCACGCGCCGCGCCCACGGCGAACCGATCGCGTACGTGCTCGGCGAAAAGGAGTTCTGGTCGCTGACGCTCGAGGTCACGCCGGCGGTGCTCGTGCCGCGTCCGGAGACGGAGCTCGTCGTCGAACGGGCACTGCTGCACTTGCCGACCGATGCACCCGGTCGCGTGCTCGACCTCGCGACCGGCAGTGGCGCCATCGCGCTCGCCATCGCGCACGAGCGGCCGCGGCTGCAAGTCGTCGGCACGGACGTCTCGGAGGATGCCGTCGACGTGGCGCGTCGCAACTTGGCGCGGCTGCATCTCACGAACGCGGAGCTGCGCGTCGGCAGCTGGTACGCGCCGGTCGCGGGTGAGCACTTCACGCTGATCGCGAGCAACCCGCCGTACATCGCGGCGGGCGACTGCCGTGTCGAACAGGACGTACACCGCTACGAGCCGCACGGGGCGCTGTATGCGGGCGACAACGGCCTGGCGGCGTTGCGCGTCGTGGTCGGCGAGGCGCCTCGTCACCTGGTGCCGGGCGGCTGGCTGGTTGTCGAGCACGGCGACACCCAGGGCGCCGGCGTGCGTCAGCTCTTCGCCGCGGCCGGCTTCCGCGACGTCGCGACGCATCGCGACCTCGCCGGCCTCGCGCGCTGCACCGAAGGGAAAATTGGGGACACTCTCCAATTTCCATAATTCGAGAGTGTCCCCCGCCGGTTCCCGCCACGTCCCAAGCGCCTTTCGCACGGCGGGCAGCGGAATATGTCCGCAGTCGACGAAATTGGAGCGTGTCCCCAATTCCCGAAATTGGAGAGTGTCCCCGATTTTCCGATTAATATTCGCAACCTTTCCGAACCCAACACCCCTGCAGGCAGGTCCCCCATGGTGCGATTCGAAACCACCCTCGGCGCGTTCACGATCGAACTGTTCGAGAGCGACGCCCCGGTCACCGTGCAGAACTTCCTCGACTACGTCGACGCGGGCCACTTCGACGGCACGGTGTTCCATCGCGTGATCCCGGGCTTCGTCGTCCAGGGCGGCGGCATGACCGAGGAAATGAAGCAGAAGCCCACGCGTGACCCGATCAAGAACGAGGCCAGCAACGGTCTCAAGAACCGTCGCGGCACGCTGTCGATGGCGCGTACGAACGACCCGAACAGCGCCACCTCGCAGTTCTTCATCAACCTCGTCGACAACGCCTTCCTCGATCCGGGCCCGCGCACCGGCGCCGGCTACGCGGTGTTCGGCTGCGTCAGCGACGGCATGTCGGTCGTCGACGCGATGGCCAAGACCAAGACCGGTCGCCGCGGCATGCACGACGACGTGCCGGTCGAGCCGATCAAGGTGCTGAGCGCCAAGCGCGTCGCCAAGGAAGCCTGAGCCCCGATTCGCGCAAGCACGGCCGCACGCACACCCTCCCCGGCATGGCCTCACGTCGTCGAGGGTTTGCGCGCCGCCTGTTCCGCGGAGTCGTCTTCGCATTGCTGGCATGGGCGACGGTGACGGTCGGCACCGTCGTCGCCTTGCGCTGGATCGACCCGCCGTTCACGACCTTCATGGCCGCCGACCGCCTCCGGCACCTCCTCGACGACGACTACACGTTCCGCCACGAGTGGCGCGACTGGGACCGGATCTCGAAAAACGCGGCGCTCGCGGTCGTCGCCGCCGAGGACCAGCAGTTCCCGTTCCACCACGGCTTCGACTTCAAGCAGATCGACAAGGCACTCGCCGACCGCGAACGCGGCCGCCGCGTGCGCGGCGCGAGCACGATTTCGCAGCAGGTCGCCAAGAACCTGTTCCTGTGGCGCGGCCAGAGCTGGTTCCGCAAGGGGCTCGAAGCCGGCATCACGGTGCTGATCGAGCTCAGCTGGAGCAAGCAGCGCATCCTCGAGGTCTACCTCAACGTCGCCGAGTTCGGCCGCGGAACCTACGGCGTGCAGGCCGCGAGCCAGCGCTTTTTCCGCAAGGACGCGAGCCGCCTGACGCGCAGCGAAGCCGCACTGCTCGCGGCGGTGCTGCCGGCGCCGACGCGGCTCAAGGCGCACGCGCCCTCGCGTTACGTGCAGCGCCGCCAGGGCTGGATCCAGCGCCAGATGGCGGCGCTCGGCGGCACCACGTATCTGGCGCAACTGCGCTGAACACCGCAAGCTGGCGGACGGTGGCGCACGACCCACCCAGCGCGGTGCAGACGACATGACCCCAGAAGCGGCAGCGGCAACGGCAACGGCAACAGAAACGGTGACCGCGGCAACGGCAACGGCAACAGAAGCGGTGACTGCGGCAGCGGTGACGCCAGCAGAAGCGGCGGCGACGGCCACCCCAATTCCCACGACGACCGCGACAGCCGCGACGCAGCGCACGCACGTGGCGATCATCGGTGCGGGACACGCGGGCCTGTGCATGGCGATCCGGCTCAAGCAGGCCGGCCTCGACGACTTCGTCATCCTCGAAAAGGCGGCGACGCTCGGCGGCACCTGGCGCGACAACACCTACCCCGGCGCCTCCTGCGACGCGCCCTCGTTCCTGTACAGCTTCTCATTCGCACAGAAGACGGACTGGAGTCGCCGCTTCGCTTGGGCATCCGAGCTGCTCGGCTACTCGACCGAACTCGCGATCCGGCACGGGCTGTTGTCGCACTGCCGCTTCACGGCCGAAGTGACACAGGTCGTCTACGACGATGCCGCCAACATCTGGACGCTCACTTGTGCCGACGGCACGCGTGTGGTCGCCGACTTCGTCGTCACGGGCACCGGCCAGCTCAATCGCCCGTCGATCCCCGACGTGCCCGGTCGCGAGACATTTCGTGGCGCCCAGTTCCACTCGGCGCAGTGGGACCATGCGATCGACCTGGGTGGCAAGCGCATCGCCGTGATCGGCAACGCGGCCAGCGCCGTGCAGTTCGTGCCGCAGATCGCGCCGCTCGCTGCACGACTGACGGTGTTCCAGCGTTCGGCGAACTGGCTGCTGCCGCGCAAGGACCGCCTGTACGCGCCGCGCACGCAACGGCTGCTGACGCGTCACCCGCGGCTCGCGCGCTGGTATCACGCATTCCAGTGGTTCTTTTTCGGCGAGATGCAGCTGACGCCGCTGATGAAGCAGGTGCGGTTCGTGCAGTGGCTCGCACGTCGCAAGGCGCTCGCGCACCTGCGCCGCCAGGTGCCGGACCCCGCGTTGCGTGCCAGGCTCGTGCCCGACTACCCGATCGGTGCCAAGCGCGTGCTGTTCAACGACGACTACTACCCGGCGCTCGGCCGCGCGAACGTGCGACTCGTCACCGACGGCATCGAGCGGCTCGAGCCCACGGGAGTGCGCACGCGCGACGGCGAGCTGCACGAAGCCGACGTGATCGTCTGGGCGACCGGCTTCAAGAGCACCGACTTCCTCGCGCCGATGCAGGTCGTCGGTCGCGGCGGCCGGCGTCTCGCCGACGAATGGCGCCGCGGGGCCCACGCCTACCTCGGCGTGACCGTGAGCGGCTTCCCGAACTTTTTCATGCTGTACGGCCCCAACACGAACCTCGGCCACAACAGCATCCTGGTCATGATCGAAGCCCAGGTGGGCTACGTCATCGACGCCCTGGCCAAGATGCGTGCGCGTGGGCTCGCACGCATCGACGTCCGGCGCGCCGTCATGGACGACTACAACCGCGCCCTGCAGCGCGACCTCGCCCGTTCCGTCTGGTCCACGATCGACGCGAGCTGGTACAAGCTCGCCGACGGCACCATCACCAACAACTGGCCTCACAGCACGATCCGCTACCGCCGGCTGCTGCGCGAGGCACACCTCGAGGATTTCGAGTCATGATCGAGCGCAGTCCACGCGGCCTCACCGCGACCGTCGTCAACGCCCTGTTCGCTGGCCTCGCACTCTGCGCGGGCACTGGCGCCGTCGCGGCGGCCGACGATGCCACGCCGATCAGCGCCGCGCGGCTGTCGGAGATGACGCGTGTGCTCGCCTCCGACGAATTCGAAGGCCGCGCCCCGGGCACCGCGGGCGAGCAGAAGACCATCGAGTGGCTGGTGGCGCAGTTCAAGGCCGTGGGGCTCGAACCCGCGGGCCCTGACGGTTCGTACCTGCAAGTCGTGCCGCTGTTGCGCACGCAGGTTCCGGCCGACGCGGCGATCAGCGTGACCATTCGCGGAGAGCGTCGTGCACTTACGCAGCAGCGCGACCTCGCGACATTGGCGCTGCGGCCGGTCGACCGCGTCGCGATCGCCGACGCGCCGGTGGTCTTCGTCGGCTACGGCGTGCACGCGCCCGAGCGCGGCTGGGACGACTACAAGGGCGTCGACCTGCGCGGCAAGGTCGCCGTGTACCTGATCAACGACCCCGACTTCGAGGCCGTCAAGGGCGAGGACGCCTACGGCAAGTTCGGCGGCAAGGCTGCGACCTACTACGCGCGCTGGACCTACAAGTACGAAGAGGCCGCACGCCGCGGCGCGATCGCCGCACTGATCGTGCACGAGACGGAGCCGGCCGCCTATGGCTGGAAGACCGCGGTGGCGCCGAACGGCGAAGGCTACGACATCGTGCGCGCCGAGCCGGCAAAGGAAAAACTGCTCGCGCAGTCCTGGCTGCATCGCGACACCGCCGTGGCACTGTTCCAGCGCGTCGGGCTCGACTTCGACAAGCTCAAGAAGAGCGCGCGCGGCAGCGCCTTCCGGCCGATCGAGTTGCAGGGCATGCGTTTCAGCGCCGATTTCCCGCTGCAGCACACGGTCGTGCAGAGCCACAACGTGCTGGGCCAGATCACGGGCGCGAAACACCCGCGCGAGGCGATCTACATCGGTGGCCATTGGGACGCCTACGGGGCCGGGGAACCCGACGCCGCTGGCCCGCGCTACCGCGCCGGCGCGCTCGACGATGCGATCGGGATTGCCGGCGCGCTCGAGATCGCGCGTGCGTTCAAGCAGGGCACGCGACCGGACCGCAGCATCGTCATCGCGGCGTGGACCGCGGAGGAACGCGGCCTGCTCGGCTCCGAGTTCTACGCCGCGAACCCGACCTTGCCGCTCGAGACCGCGGTCGCCAACCTCACGATGGACGTGCTGCAGCCGAACGGGCTCGCGCGTGACGTCGTGCTGATCGGCGCAGGCCAGAACGAACTCGAGGCGGTGCTCGCGCGCAAAGCCGCGGCACAACGCCGCGTGATCACGCCGGATGCCAAACCCGAACGTGGCCTCGCTTTTCGTGCCGACCATTTTCCGTTCGCGAAGCGCGGCGTGCCGGCGTTGTTGTTGATGGGCATCGGTGGCGGCCACGACCTCGTCAAGGGCGGTCGCGCCGCGGGCGACCGCTGGGTCGAGGAGTACACCGACAAGTGCTATCACCAGCCGTGCGACCGCTGGAGCGCCGACTGGGACCTCAGCGGTGCCGCGCAGGACGTGACGCTGGTCTACGAGATCGCGCGCGAACTCGCGAACTCACGCACCTGGCCGAACTGGAACGCCGGGTCGGAGTTCAAGGCCGTGCGCGACGCGAGCGCATCGCAACGATCGTCGTCCCGCTGAGCGGGACCGGCGGCGCGTCCGCCGCGCATTGGGCAGAATGAGGGGCAAGAACGAGGGAACTTGCCCCATGTCGTACCGCGTCCCGGTCACCTCGGCGGTTGCGTCGCTGGCCTGCGCCACGCTGCTGCTGTTCATCTCTACACAGGCAGCCGTGGCGGCGCTCGAGCTTCCGCCCGCCAGGAGCACCTCGCCTGTTGCGAGCGCACCGCCCGCCAAGGGCACTGCGCCCGTCTCGAGCGCGCGGTCGGTCGCAAGCACTCCGCCCGTCGCCGGCGCGGCCGTGCCGGCCGTGGCCGATTTCCGACCGCGCGGATCGGTCAAGGACGCCCGCCAGGTGCAGGCACGCTTCAGCACCGACATGGTCGCGCTCGGCGACCCGCGCGTAGCCGACCCGTTCGTCGTCGACTGCCCCGCCGCCGGCCAGGGTCGCTGGATCGACACGCGCGCGTGGGTCTACGACTTTGCGAGCGACCTGCCCGGCGGCCTGCGTTGCCGGTTCACGCTCAAGCCAGGGTTGCACGACCTCGCGGGCCAGCCAGTTCGCACGGCTCAGCCGTATGCATTCGACACCGGCGGTCCTGCGATCGTCGCCTCGCTGCCGGCCGAGGGCGACGAGACGATCGACGAACGCCAGGTGTTCCTGCTCAGGCTCGACGCGACGCCGGATCTGGACTCCATTCGCAAGCATGCGCGTTGCGTCGTGGCCGGGCTCGCCGAGTCGTTGCCGGTCGTCGTGCTCGAAGGCGCGGAACGATTTGCCGTGCTCGAGCAGCGTCGCCGGCTCGGTCACCAGTACTACCAGCTGCTCTGGAAGGACGGCAGCACGTCGCTCGCCCGCGTTCGCGACCGCGCGCTCGATGTGGCCGAGAACTCGCTGACGCTCTTGCGTTGCCAGCGACCCTTGCCGCCCGACACACAGGTGCAACTGGTCTGGGGCAAAGGCATCGCCACGGCCGGCGGCGTGGCCACGCGCGACGACCGCATGCTCGCTTTCCGCGTGCGGCCGGCATTCACGGCCCGCATCGAGTGCACCCGCACCAAGCCCGACGCGGGCTGCCTGCCGTTCAAGCCCATCGACGTGCTGTTCACGTCACCCGTGCCGCGCGAGCTCGCGCTTGGCCTCCGCCTGCGCACGGCCAGTGGCGAGCGCGTGCCACAGCCGGTCGATCCGGGACGGGCGCCCGTCCTCGACGCGATCCGCTTCGGCGGGCCGTTCGAGCCGTCGAGCACCGTGCACGTCAGCCTGCCCGTGGGGCTGGTCGACGACGCCGGTCGCACGTTGACCAACGCGGCGCGCTTTCCGCTCGCGGTGCGCGTCGACGAACTGCCGCCGCTCGCGAAGTTCTCAGGTGACTTCGGCATCCTCGAGGCGCGTGAAGGCGGCCTGCTGCCGGTGACGCTGCGCAACCTCGACGCCCCTGTCGCCGGTTCGACGACGGCCGCGTTGCCCGCGCGACGCGTGCGCGTGGGCGCGGACCCTGCCACGATCGCGCGCTGGCTGCGACGCGTCGAGGACGCCGGTCGACCCGACGGCGACTGGCAACACGACGCAAAGACCGGCAAGTCGAGCTGGCGCGAACTGACGGGCTCGAAGCCGCTGTTCGCCGCCGAGGACGCCGCGGAGGCCTTCGACGTGCCGCGGCCCGCAGGTGCGCGCGAGTTCGAAGTCATCGGTATCCCGCTGCCAGGCAACGGGCTGCACGTGGTCGAACTGCAGAGTCTGCAGCTCGGACGCAGCCTGCTCGGCGCCGAACGACCGCGGTACGTCGCGACGGCCGCGCTGGTCACCGACCTCGCGGTGCACTTCAAGTGGGGTCGCGAGTCTTCGCTCGTCTGGGTGACGCGCCTGCACGACGGCAAGCCGGTCGCCGACGCGACCGTCACCGTCGCCGACTACTGCAGCGGCAGCGTGCGCTGGACGGGTCGCACCGATCGCGACGGCATCGCGCGCGTGCGCGAGCCGATCGGCGATCCGGTCGGCGGCACCTGGTGCGACGGCAGCGGACCCAAGCCGGCGCTGGTGCTGGCCACGCTCGGCGACGATTTCAGCTTCGCGCTGTCGTCGTGGTCGCAGGGCATCGAGCCCTGGGACTTCGGCCTCGACACCGGCAGTCGCTGGGACCTGCAACTGACGCACACCGTGCTGGACCGCGCGCTGTTCCGGCCCGGCGAAACCGTGTCGATGAAACACTATCTGCGCAGCCACGACTCGAGCGGTGTCGCGCTCGCGCCCGGACTGCCTGGCTCGCGCAAAGTCGTGGTCCAGCACCTCGGCAGCGACCAGAAGTTCGAACTGCAGGCACCGTTCGATGCGGGCGGCATTGCCGAACAGCAGTGGACGATCCCGGCTGGCGCCCGCACCGGCGACTACACGGTCACGATCGAGGACGAAGCAAAGAACGCGCGGCAGTCCGCACGGTTCAAGATCGAGGATTTCCGGCTGCCGACGATGCGCGCCGAAGTCAACGGCCCGGCGCGTCCGCTGGTACGACCGGCGAGCGTGCCGATCGACTTGCACGTCGCCTATCTCTCGGGCGGCGGTGCCGGCGACCTGCCAGTGACGCTGCGCACCTACGTCGAGCCGCGACCCGTGCATTTCCGCGATTACGCCGAATACGTCTTCGGCGGCGAACCCGTGCGCGAAGGCCTCGAGACGCTCGGCCGACCGGACGAGGAAACCGACGATGACACGGAAGCGACCGGCGCCGGTGTCGCGGGTGCGGACGCAGTGCAGGTGCGACCGCTCACGCTCGACGCCAGCGGTGCGGCACGCGTCGACGTGCGCGACCTGCCGCCGGTCGAGACCAGCGCCGTGCTGACCGCGGAGCTCGAATACGCGGACGCCAACGGCGAGACCCTGAGCACGACGAGCCGCGTGCAGTTGTACGGCGCGGCCGTGACGCTCGGCATCCGGCGCGAAGGCTGGGTCGGCACCGCCGAGCAACTGCGCTTCCGCGTCGTCGCACTCGACCTGGCCGGCAAACCGGTCGCGAGACAGCGCGTCGTCGTGAGCCTGTACCAGGCTACGCAATACTCCTATCGCAAGCGGCTGGTCGGCGGCTTCTACGCCTACGAGTCGATGCGTGAGACGACGAAGCTGCCCGTCACCTGCGAAGGCGTCACGGACTCGCGTGGCCTGCTGGCATGCGAGGTCGCGCCGGGTGCCTCGGGCCAGGTGCAGATCCGTGCCGAGACGCGCGACGGCGAAGGACGCCTCGCCGGTGCGACCACGTCCGCCTGGGTCGTCGGCGCCGACGACTGGTGGTTCGGCGGCACCACGGGTGACCGCATGGACGTGCTGCCCGAGCGGCAGGAATACCAGGTCGGCGAATCCGCCCGGCTCCAGGTGCGCATGCCGTTTCGCAAGGCGACGGCGCTCGTCACGGTCGAACGCGAAGGCGTGCTCGACGGCTACGTGCGCACGCTGAGCGGTCGCGAACCGGTGGTCAAGGTGCCGATCGCGGACGGCTACGCCCCGAACGTGTTCGTGTCGGTACTCGCCGTGCGCGGGCGATTGCAACGCCCGGAGCAGCGTGACGGCCCGCGGCCCGAGCGCGCAGTGACGGCAACGGTCGACCTGTACAAACCCGCGTTTCGGCTCGGCACGGCCGCGGTCCGCGTCGGCTGGCAACCGCACCGGCTCGACGTGGCCGTGACGCCCGATCGCACGGTCTACGGCGTGCGCGACAAGGCGCATGTCGCCGTGCGCGTCCGGCGCGCCGACGGCAAGCCGTTGCCTGCGGGCGCGGAGGTGGCGCTCGCGGCCGTCGACGAGGCACTGCTCGAGCTTGCGCCGAACACGAGCTGGCAACTGCTCGACGCGATGATGCAGTCGCGCGGCACCGAAGTGCGCACCGCCACGGCGCAGATGCAGGTCGTCGGCAAGCGACATTACGGCCGCAAGGCCGTGCCGCACGGTGGCGGTGGTGGCCGAGACCGTGCGCGGCAGTCGTTCGCGACGCTGCTGCTGTGGCAGGCGCGCGTCACGCTCGACGCGCAGGGCGAGGCGCGCATCGAGGTGCCGCTCAACGATTCGCTGTCCTCGTTCCGCATCGTCGCCGTGGCCAGCGCCGGCGTCGACACCTTCGGCACCGGCAGCGCGACGATCGCGACGACGCAGGACGTGATGCTGATGTCGGGCTTGCCTGCACTCGTGCGCGAGGGCGACCGGTTCCTCGCCACGTTCACGGTGCGCAACACCAGCGCCGCACCGCGGCGCGTCACGCTGCAGGCGAGCGTCGAGCCGGCGCCGGCCGAGGCACTGCCCGCACGCGAGATCGAGCTGCCACCGGGCGCCGCGCGTGACGTCGCGTGGACGGTCGTCGTGCCGGCCGGGTCGCGTCAGCTCACCTGGGACGTCACCGCGCGCACACAGGACGGCGCCACCGCGGATCGCGTGCGCGTGACGCAGGACGTCTCCTCGCCCTACCCGGTGCGTACGTACCAGGCCACGTTCGCGCAACTCGCGGGGCCGTTGTCCTGGCCCGTCGCACGGCCCGCCGGCGCGTTGCCGGGACGCGGCGGCGTCGCCGTCGAGTTGCGCGCGCGGCTCGCCGACAACCTCGACGGTGTCCGCGAGTACATGGGCGGGTATCCCTACCAGTGCCTCGAGCAGAACCTCTCGCGGGCGATCGCGCTCGACGACCGCGCGGCCTGGGACGCCTGGATGCAACGGCTGCCCGCGTACATGGACGGCTCCGGACTGTTGCGTTACTTCCCCACCGAAGCCTTGCCAGGCGAGGACACGCTGACCGCCTACGTGCTCGCCGTCTCGCAGGCCTCCGGCTGGAGCATCCCCGAACCCACGCGACAGCGCCTGGTCAAGGGGCTGCAGAATTTCGTCGACGGTCGCATCGTGCGTCACTCGGCACTGCCGACGGCCGACCTGACGGTGCGCAAGCTCGCGGCGATCGCCGCGCTCGCACGCCACGATGCGGCCCGGGCTTCGATGCTCGACAGCCTCGCGCTCGACGTGAACCAGATGCCGACCTCGGCCGTGCTCGACTGGCTCGACGTGCTGCGGCTCGTCGACGGCGTGCAGTCGCGGGCCGCACGCACGGTTGCGGCGGAGAATGCCTTGCGTGCGCGGCTGACGCTGCGCGGCACGAGCCTCGCGCTGTCGACCGAGCGCCGCGATGCGCTCTGGTGGCTGATGGTCAACACCGACACCAACGCCGCGCGCACCGTGCTCGCCGCACTCGAACGCGCGACCTGGCGCGAGGACGTGCCGCGTCTCGTGCAGGGCCTGCTGGGTTTGCAGCAGCGCGGTCACTGGCGCACCACCACCGCCAACGCCTGGGCCGTGCTCGCGTTGCAACGCTACTCGGCGGCCTTCGAGTCCGTTCCCGTCACCGGGACCTCGACCGTCGCGCTTGCCGGCCAGCGCAAGTCCGTGGCGTGGCCGTCGACCGGCAGCAAGCCGGCGCCGGTCGAGTACGGCTGGCCCGCCGCGCGCGCCAGCGTCGAGGTCACGCACGCCGGCACGGGTCGGCCGTGGGTCTTCGTGCAGGCAACCGCGGCTTTGCCGCTCACGGCGCCGCTGCAGAGCGGCTTCACGTTGCAGCGTTTGGTGCAGCCGGTCGAGCAGAAGGTGCCCGGGCAGTGGTCGCGCGGCGATGTCGCGCGCGTGCGCCTGCAACTCGAGGCCCAGGCGGATGCGACCTGGGTCGTGGTCGAGGATCCGGTGCCGGCCGGCGCCACGATCCTCGGCACCGGGCTCGGTGGCCAGTCACGACGGCTCACCGAGGGCGAGACCGCCACGGGCTACGTCTGGCCGGCATTCGAGGAGCGGCGCTTCGAGGCGTTCCGTGCGTACTACCGCTACGTGCCGAAGGGGGCGTGGACGGTCGAGTACACCGTGCGCTTCAACAACCCCGGCACGTTCCAGCTGCCGTCGACACGGGTCGAGGCCATGTACGCGCCGGAGAACTTCGCCGAAAGTCCCAACGCCACGCTGACGGTGGCGGCACCGTGAAGTCGCGACCCCTGCGTGCCGGCGTCGCCGTGCTCGCAGGGGCCGTGCTCGTCTGTGCGCTGGGCCTGCTGTGGCCCGCGTCCGTGCCGGAGTTTACGCGCGTCCGTGCGCAGTGGCGACCGTCGGACGCCTGGCTGCTCGACCGCCACGGCGTCGTGCTGGAGCGTCGGCGGCTCGACTTCGCCGTGCGTCGGCTCGAATGGACCGAACTCGAGGCCGTTTCGCCCGCGCTCGTCGAGGCCATCGTCGCCGGCGAAGACCGCCGCTTCTGGCAGCACGGCGGCGTCGACTGGCGCGGCGTGGCCGGCGCCGTCCGCGACACGCTGCTGCACGACCGCCGGCGCGGCGCGAGCACGATCACGATGCAGGTCGCGGCGCTGCTGCCCCAGACGCGCATCACGCCCGACGCCTCCCCGTGGCGACGCAAATGGCAGCAGGTGCGCGTGGCCCGCGGGCTCGAAGCGCACTGGACCAAGCCGCAGATCCTCGAGGCCTACCTCAACCTGCTCGGCTTCCGCGGCGAACTGCAGGGCATCGGCGCCGCGGCCGAACTGCTGGCCGGCAAGACGCCGCAGTCCCTCGACCGGTCGGAAAGCCTGGTCCTGGCCGCGCTGTTGCCCGCGCCGGGCGCGGGTCTCGACGCGCTCGTGGCACGGGCCTGCGCACGCGCGACCGGGCGCATACAGCACGCAGACTGCGACAAGCTCCGCCCCGTGGCCGCGGAGCTGCTGCAACGTCGCCGGCCGCCGCTCGAGCGGGCGGCTGCGGCGCCTCACGTCGCGCAGCAACTGCTGCGTGAACCGGGCAGTCGCATCACGAGCACGCTCGACGCGACCGTGCAGCGACTCGCGCACGAGGCGCTCACGCGACAGCTCGCACGCGTGGCCGAGCGCAACGTCCGCGACGGCGCCGTGCTGGTCGTCGACACTCAAAGCGGTGAGGTGCTCGCGTATGTGGGCTCGGCCGGTGCCGCCTCGACGTCGTCGGCCGTCGACGGCGTCCGCGCCCTGCGCCAGGCCGGTTCGACGCTCAAGCCGTTCCTGTACGAACTCGCGCTCGAACGCGGTTACCTGACGGCCGCGTCGCTGCTCGACGACTCGCCGGTCAACCTGGACACCGCCAACGGTCTCTACATCCCCCAGAACTACGACCGCGTGTTCCGCGGGCCGGTCAGCGTGCGCACCGCGCTCGGCAACTCGCTCAACGTGCCGGCCGTGCGGGCCCTCGTGCTCACGGGCGTCGACGCGTTTCGCGACCGGCTGTACGAACTCGGCTACACCGGCCTCGTCCGCGACGGCTCGCACTACGGTTACTCGCTCGCGCTCGGCTCCGCGGAAGTGAGCCTCTGGCAGCAGGCCACCGCCTATCGCACGCTGGCGCTCGGCGGCGCGGCGACGCCGCTGCGGCTGCACCCCAGCCCCGTCCCTGCCCCACGCCAAGTGCTGTCGCACGCCGCGAGCTTCGTCGTCGCGGACGTGCTCGCCGATCCGTCGGCGCGCGCGCTCACGTTCGGCACCGACAGCGCGCTCGCGACGCGTTTCTGGAGCGCGGTCAAGACGGGCACGAGCAAGGACATGCGCGACAACTGGTGCGTCGGCTATTCACCGCGCTACACGGTGGCAGTCTGGGTCGGCAATTTCGAGGGCGACTCGATGCGCGCCGTCACGGGCGTCACCGGCGCGGCCCCGGTGTGGGCCGAGATCATGGAGGCGCTGCACCGCGAGCCGAACGTGCAGCCACCCGTGCCGCCGCCCGGCGTCGAGTCCAGGCTCGTCCGGTTCACGCCCGCGCACGAACCGGCACGACGGGAATGGTTCGTCGTCGGCACGGCGCAGTCGCAGGTCGCCGCCGTCGCGCTGGCCGAGGACATTGCGCGAATCGACAGCCCGGCCCAGGCCAGCA
>DATMIB010000223.1:0-4649 GCA_035554635.1 Steroidobacteraceae bacterium
GCCGGCACGCTGCACGTCGATGCCGGCGCCGCGCTCGCGTTGCGCGGCGGCAAGAGCCTGTTGCCGGCCGGGGTCACGAGTGTCGACGGCCGCTTCGACCGCGGCGATGCGGTCGTGGTCCGCGACGTCGACGGCGTCGAGATTGCGCGCGGGCTCAGCGCCTACTCGAGCGAGGACGCGCGGCGCGCCTGTGGCCGGCGCAGCCAGGAGCTCGAGGCCATTCTCGGCTATCGTGGGCGCGACGAAATCATCCATCGCGACGACCTGGTGCTGTTGTGACCCTCGATGTTCCCGTGCTCGAGACGACGATGCGGCGGCTCGGCAACGAGGCACGGGCAGCGCAGCGCGTGCTCGCCACCGCAGCCACGGAGCAGCGCAATCGCGCGCTGCTGGCGATGACTGCGGCGTTGCGCGCCGGACAGCCCGAGATCCTCGCCGCCAACGAGCGCGACATGCAGGCCGCGACAGCGGCGGGCGCGACCAAGGCCGCGCTCGACCGCCTGCGCCTGGACGCGGCCCGCGTCGAAGCGATGGCGCAGGGCGTCGAGGCGATCGCGGCGCTCGGCGACCCGATCGGCAGCTTGATTGCGGAGTGGACGCGGCCGAATGGTTTGCGCATCCAGCGCGTGCGCGTGCCGCTCGGCGTAATCGGCATCGTCTACGAGAGTCGCCCGAACGTGACCTGCGACGCGGGCGCGTTGTGCCTCAAGTCCGCCAACGCGGCGATCCTGCGCGGCGGCAGCGAAAGCCAGCGTTCCAGCACGGCGATCCACGGGTGCCTCGTGCAAGGGCTGAGTGCGGCCGGGCTGCCCGAGGCGAGCATCCAGCTCGTGCCGACCACCGACCGTGCGGCGGTCGGCCTGATGCTCGCCGGTCTCGACGACACGATCGACGTGATCGTGCCGCGCGGTGGCAAGAGCCTCATTGCACGCGTGCAGCAGGAAGCGCGCGTGCCGGTGATCGGCCACCTCGAAGGCATCTGCCACGTCTATGTCGACAAGGCGGCAAACCTCGAAATGGCGCGCTCGATCGTGCTCAACGCCAAGCTGCGGCGCACGGGCGTTTGTGGCGCCGCGGAGACGCTGCTGGTCGATGCGGCCGCGGAGCGCACGCACCTTGCGCCGCTCGTGCGCGAGCTGCTCGACGCCGGGTGCGAAGTGCGCGGCGACGAGGCGACGCGTGCGGTCGACGCGCGCGTCGTGCCGGCCACCGAGGCCGACTGGTCGACCGAGTACCTAGATGCGATCCTGTCGGTGAAGCTCGTCGACGGCGTCGATGGCGCGGTCGAACACATTGCGCGCTACGGCTCGGACCACACCGAGTCGATCGTCACCGACGACGTGGCAGCGGCCGAGCGTTTCCTCGCCCGCGTCGACAGCGCAATCGTGCTGCACAACGCTTCGACGCAGTTCGCCGACGGCGGCGAGTTCGGCATGGGGGCGGAGATCGGTATCTCGACCGACCGTTTCCACGCTCGCGGCCCGGTCGGCGTCGAGCAGCTCACGAGCTACAAGTACGTCGTGCGCGGCAGCGGCCAGGTCCGCCCCTGATTTCCTCTTCACCTCTCCCGCACGCGGTCGGCGCAGCGGGGTAAGGGTCGCGTTCGCGGCCGTCCGGTCTTTCTCTCGCGCGACTTGTCGGCCGCCGCAGCTCGAGCGCACGGTGCGCGGCGTTCGCGATCGAGCCGCTGTCGATGCAACCCGTCGTCGCGCACCCGCTCGAGCAAGGTTCGCCGCGAATCGCGCAGGACCCTGCGCGATTCACGATGCGCGGGCGACCAGGAGCGCGAAGGAAGACCGGACGGACGGGAGCGTCGCGCCTGACCCTCACGCGCACTTCGTGCGACCTCTCCCGCGGAGGGGAGAGGTGAAGGCGTCAGTGCCCCAGCGCGGCGAGCCCGCCCGCGAGCGAATGCACCGACGCGTAGCCGCGTGAGCGAAGTTGCTCCGCCAACGCGAGGCTGCGCACACCGTGTGCACAGACGATCAGGTACTGGCCGCCCGTCGGGAACGACGTCGAGCCTTCCATCAGTGCGCTGAGCGGCACGTGCAGCTCGATGCGATTGTCGGGATCGTCCGTCGCGCGTTCCCAGCCCTCGCGGATGTCGACGAGCGTCAGCCCCGATTCGCGTGCGGCCGCGAGGCTCGCATAGACGAGCTCGAGGTCCTCCGCAGCCGCCGCGTCGGCGACCGGCGCAAGCGTGCGAATGCTGTGGTCGCAGGCCGGATTGCGCGCCGCGCGCAGCGTGTGCCAGTGCATGCCGAGCAAATCGAACGTGTGCACGGCCGGGCGCGAGTCGGGGGGAAGCCCCAGCAGGATCTTGAGCGCCTGCATGGCCTGCATCGCGCCGAGCGTCGCAGGCACCGGGCCCAGCACGCCGGCCTGCGCACAGTTGCCGACGAGGCCGTCGCGTGGCGCCTCGGGCCACAGGCAGCGCAGGCACGGCCAGTCTTCGCGCGGCAGGTAGACCTGCAGCTGGCCTTCGTACTGGTACACGCTCGCGAACACCGCGGGCTTGCCGGCGGCCACCGCCGCGTCGTTGACGAGGAACTTGGTGGCGAAATTGTCGCTGCAGTCGATGACCACGTCGTAACGACCGAGCCAGTCGGCGATGTTGGCCGCCGTGGCGCGCTCGGCGTGGACGGTGGCGGTGACCGTGGGGTTCAGCGCGCGGATGCGTTCCGCCGCGACACCGGCCTTGAGCTTGCCGAGGTCGGCCGCGCCGAAGAGGGGTTGCCGGTGCAGGTTGCTGGCCTCGACGACGTCGCCGTCGACGATACCGAGCTTGCCCACGCCGGCAGCTGCCAGGTACTGCAGCACGGGCACGCCGAGCCCACCGGCACCGATCACCAGAGCCGAGCTGTCGTCGAGACGCGCCTGGCCCGCGGCGCCCACCTCCGGCAAGGTCATCTGCCGAGAATAGTCGGGCGTAAACCCGCCGGCCGCAGGTGCGACCATGCGCGGCTGTGCGCCGTTGGCATGCGCGTGGCCATGCTCATGATGCTGGCCATGACCGTGCGCGTGTCCGTGCCCGTGATGGTCGTGATCGTGATCATGGCCATGGCCAGACCCGTGACCTGCCACATCGGCGGTGACACTCTCGTGCGCGCCCGGCACCGCGCAGCGCTCGCAGTTGACCCAGCCCGAGTCGCCGTCGACGTAATGCTCCTTTTTCCAGATCGGCACGCGGTGCTTCACTTCGTCGATGATGTAGCGGCAGGCGGCGAACGCCTCGCCACGGTGGCGTGCACTCGCGCCCACCCACACGGCGATGTCGCCGAGTGCCAGGTCGCCGACGCGGTGGACGCAGGCGGCCCGCGTCACGCCGAAGCGACGGACGGCCTCCTCGACGATGCGCTCGCCCTCGCGCACGGCGAGCGTTTCGAACGCTTCGTACTCGAGGTGCTCGACCTCGCGACCCTCGTTGTGGTTGCGCACCCAGCCTTCGAAGCTCGCGTAGCCGCCACAGACCGGATCCTCGAGCGCTTCACGGCAGGCGACGAGGTCGAGCGGCGTCTTGCTGAACGAAAAGGACCGCATCAGCCCCCCGCAACCGGCGGAATGAACACGACGCGATCGCCGCTGGCGAGCGGCGTGGTCCAGTCGCGGAACTCGTCGTTGACGGCGACACGCAGCATCGCGCGGGGCAGCGCAAAGCCGTGCGCAACCTTGACCTGGTCGTAGAGGTCGGCGGGCGTCGCGGCGCTGGTCTGCAGCGACTCTTCGCTGCGACCGGCCTGCTCGCGCAGCACGGCGAAATACTGGACGTGGATCTGCTTCATGTCGGTCTGCCTTCGTCTCGTCTCTGTTCGTTCCTGAAATCGTGTCGCATCAGCTCACGGGCGGGCCGACGTCACGCTTGCCGCCGTGCTTCGCGACCAGGCGCGTGTCGGCGATCACCATCTCGTGCGAGAGTGCCTTGCACATGTCGTAGATCGTCAGCGCAGCGACCGAGGCGCCCGTGAGCGCCTCCATTTCGACACCGGTCTTGTGGTGCAGCGACACCGTGCAGCGCACGACGGCTTCGTCGCCCTGCAGCTCGATCGCGACGTCGCAGCGCTCGAGCCCGAGCGGGTGGCAGAACGGGATCAGCTCGTGCGTCCGCTTGGCGGCCATCACGCCCGCGATGATCGCCGTCTGGAAGACCGGCCCCTTCGCCGTGGCGAAATTCGCATCGCGCAGTTGCTGCGCCACCTCGGCCGGGAACCGCACGCGCGACTCCGCCGCGGCCGTGCGTTGCGTCACCGCCTTGCCGCCGACGTCCACCATCCTGGGCTGGCCGCTCGCGTCGACGTGCGTGAAATTCGTCGTGCTCATCGCTGCGTCACCCGTTCACCCACCGATGTAGTTCATTTCGACCTTGCGCAGCGGCGCCTCCTGCAGGCGCAGGTCGCTGCGCAACTCGCTGTAGCGGTCGGCGCGCTGCGCCCAGGCGCTGCGCATCAGGTCGAGCAGCTCGGCATCGGTCGCGCCCGCACGCAGCGGGCCGCGCAGGTCGGTGCCGTTGGAGGCGAACAGGCAGGTGTACAACGAACCCTCGGACGACAACCGCGCACGGTTGCAGTCGCCGCAGAACGGCGAGCTGACCGAGGAGACGAAGCCGATCTCGCCGGCGCCGTCGTCGTAAACGTAGCGCTCGGCGACTTCCC
>DATMIB010000224.1:0-25750 GCA_035554635.1 Steroidobacteraceae bacterium
CTGCAACTGCTCGTCGAGCCGCTTGGCGGACACGGGCATCAGCGTGCGCAAGTCCTGCGCGAACAGCGACAAGCGGAACTCCTCGATCATCCAGCGCAGGCGCTCGCGCTCGATCGACGGCATGTCGGCTGCCGCGGCCGCGTCGAGCCGTCGCAGCGCGATTTCGTAGGCGCCGACCTGCGCCTGCAGCTTGCGGTCGCGCTCGACGTCGCCGCGTGCGCGTTCCAGCCGTCGCACCATCGCACGCACGTACTTCGGCAACTGCGGCCACCACGCCTGCGGCGTACGCCGCACCCAGCCGGGCGCCAGCAACGCGTCGATCTGGCGCACGACCGCGGCCCGCGTGCCGTCGAACGCCGGTGCCGGCATGGCGCCGAGCGCCGCGCGAACGTCCTTCAGCGCCACCAGCACGGCGCGCACGATCTGGCCCACTTCGGCGCCGCGGTCGACGACGTGTGCCCTGCCCTTGTCGATGACGGCATCGAAGGCAGCACGGCCTCGCACGCCTTGCGTCGTCGCGTCGTTCCCCGACCCGGCCGTGCCGAACATCGCTTCGGCGACGGCGCGGTCGGCGATCTCGTCGAGCAGGCTCTTGCCGAACCCGGCGGCCGCCACGAGCAGCGTGAACTCGCGGTCGGTCGCCCACTGTCGACGGACCATGTCGTATTGCTGCGGCACCGCGAGCGCGGCCAGGCGCACCAGGCCCTCGTCGGTGGAGCGTCGCGCCACGGTCGCGCTCGTGAACAGGCGCAACCGGACGCTCTGCTCCTCGTCCTTGAGCCCGGGGTAGGCACGCAGCCGCAGGCTGCCGTTGCGCACGGTCACTTCGGCCGGGACGTCGCCGAAGTCCCAGCTGCGCACGCCCGCGCGCTCCCATTCGTTCACGCCGGCACCCAGCGGTGTCGCGCCGAGTTCGGCGCGGAACTGGTCGTGCAGCACGTCCAGGTCGCGGCTCGCATGCAGCACCCGACCCTGCGCGTCGAGCACACGCAGGTTGAAGCGCAGCCACGGTGGCAGCGCGATCGCCGCGACATCCGCCTCGGTGACGACGGTGCCCGCCGCCTGTGTCGCGAAGGCGGCGATGCGCTCATTGAGCGAGCCGACGCCAAAGCCTTCCAGCCCGGCGAGAAACCGGTCGGCCGCGTCGGGGATCGGCACCAGCTCGCGTCGCACGTCCTTGGGTAATCCGCGCAGCAGCTGGATCACCTTCTCGCGCAGCCAGCCCGGGATCAGCCACTCCAATCGGTGCGGGTCGAGCGCGCGCAGCAACGGCAGCGGCACGTCGAGCGTCGCACCGTCGTCGACGGCCGTCGTGTCGAAGCGGTACCGCAGTTGCAACGCGTTGCCGTGCACGTCGAGCGTCGCGGGGTAGTCCTCGCGTCGCACGGACGGCAACGGCTGGACCAGGAACACGTCCTCCGCCGCGTCGAGCAGGTGGGGCCGCGTTCGTTCCTCCTGTCGCCACCAGCGCTCGAACGCGCGCGTCGAGGCCATCTCGGCCGGCAGCCGCGCGAGATAGAACGCCACGAGCGCATCGTCGGCCGCGAGCAGGTCGCGACGCCGCAGGCAGGCTTCGACGAATTCGAGCCGCGATCGCGTCTGCTCGTTGCGGTCGAGGAACCGGAACGGCATCGAAGGCCTGCGCCTCACGAGCGCTTCCTCGACGAACATGCGTCGCGCGGCCGCAGGGTCGACGGTCGCAAAGTTCACGCGTCGGCCGCTGCCCAGCACGCGGCCATAGAGCGTCACCGTCTCGCGCGCGAACGCCATGCCGCGCACTGAGTCCCATTCGGCGGCGTCATACGTGCGTCGTACCAGATGTGCGCCGGCCGACTCGATCCACGACGGCTGCACCTGCGCAACCATGCGCGCGTAGAGCCGGTGCGTCTCGACCAGGCTCGCCGCGACGATCCAGTGCGGCGACCGCTTTTGCAGCGGCGTGCCCGGCGCGATCACGAACCGTGCGTCGCGCGCCCCGAGGTACGTGCGTGCCTCGTCGAGCACGCCGATGCCGCCGAGGAAGCCGGTCAACAGCGTCTGGTGCAGCACGGCCGACGAGACTTCGCCGGCGGCATCCTTGCGTCCCGCGTTCTCCAGCGATTGCCCGGTCTCGGCAGGCTGCTTCCGACCCGCTTTCTCCGACTCGTCGAACTGCTTGCGCGCGGCCTTTCCGAGCGGTTGGCTCATGTCGGCCAGTTGCTCGCGCAGATCGGCCCACTCGCGCATGCGCAGGAATGACAGGAAATTCTCGCGACACCAGTGGCGCAACGTGCGGTTGCCGCCCGCGGCCGGCTCACGCGAGGCTTGCCACAGGTTCAGCACCGCGACGAAATCGGAGCGCTCGTCGGCGAACTGCGCGTGCTTTTCGGCTGCGGCCTCGGTCTTGTCCGACGGGCGTTCGCGCGGGTCCTGGATGCTCAGGAACGCGACGATGACCAGGCACTGTTCGAGACAGCCCGTGCGTGCCGCCTCCACCAAAATGCGTGCGAGTCGCGGATCGACCGGCAACGACGCCATCTGGCGACCGAGCCGCGTGATGCGACGCTCGCCGTCGACGGCGCCGAGCTCCTGCAACAGCCGGTAGCCATCGTTGAGGAGCCGCGCATCGGGCGGGTCGAGGAACGGAAAGTCCTCGGGCCCGCCGAGCCCGAGCGCGGCCATCTGCAGCACGAGGCTCGCGAGGTTGGTGCGCAGGATCTCCGGTTCGGTGTACCGCGGCCGCGCCAGGTAGTCCTCCTCGGAGTACAGCCGGACACAGATGCCCTCGCCTTCGCGGCCGCAACGGCCGCGGCGCTGGTCGGCACTTGCCTGCGACACCGGTTCTATCGGCAGGCGCTGGAATTTTGCGCGCGGGCTGTAGCGACTCACGCGCGCCAGGCCGGCGTCGATCACGAAACGCACGCCCGGGATGGTCAGCGACGTCTCGGCGACGTTCGTCGCGAGCACGACGCGGCGCCGCTGGTGGCTCGCGAATACCTTGTCCTGGTCGGGCCCCGCAAGTCGCCCGTACAGCGGCAGCACGTCCCAGTCGACGCGGCTGCGCGTGAGCAGGTCGCGCGTTTCCAGGATCTGCTTTTCGCCGGGAAGGAACACGAGTGCGTCGCCGCGAATGCCGCGCGAGTCCTGCGTGAGTTCCTCGAGCGCGTCGCGGATCGCCTCGGGCAACGGTGGCGCAGCCTCGTCTTCCTCGGCGAGCGGCCGGTAACGCACCTCGACCGGGTACGTGCGTCCCTCGACGTCGATGACCGGTGCACCGTCGAAATACTCGGAGAACCGCTGCGTCTCGATCGTCGCCGAGGTGACGATCAGCCGCAGGTCCGGCCGCCGCGGCAGGATCCGCTTGCAGACGCCCAGCAGGAAGTCGACGTTGAGGTTGCGCTCGTGCGCCTCGTCGATGATCAGCGTGTCGTAGCGCAGCAGCAGCGGGTCGCTCTCGAGCTCTCGCAGCAGCAGCCCGTCGGTCATGAGCTTGACCAGCGTGCGCGGGCTCGTGCGGTCGACGAAGCGAACCTGGTAACCGACGAGGTCCCCCGTCGGCGTGCCGAGCTCGGCACTGATGCGGTTGGCGAGCGCCTGCGCGGCAATGCGTCGCGGCTGCGTGTGACCGATCAGGCCGTCGATGCCGCGACCGAGTTCGAGACAGATCTTCGGCAGCTGCGTGCTCTTGCCGCTGCCCGTGGCGCCGCTCACGATCACGACCTGGTGCTCGCGAATCGCGCGTGCGATGTCTTCGCGCCGCGCATGCACCGGCAGCGTCTCGTCGTAGCGGATCGGCGGCACCGATGCGCGTCGCGATTCGAGCAGCGCCGCGGACCCGAGCACCTGGGCTTCGAGTCGCGCGAGCTCACGGCCGTCGACGGCCGCAGGCCGCCGTGCGAGCCGGTCCAGCGTCGACTGCAGGCGACGCCGGTCGCGCAACGCGCATTGCGGAATCAGCTCGCGCAGGGCCGCGAGACGGCTCGCGACGTCGTGGACGGGTTCACTCATCGCTCAGCCGATCTCGCGCTTGGCGACGCCCCAGAGCGCCTCGAGGTGGTTCATGTCCACGTCGCTCGCGGCCAGCCCCTCCCTGGCCAGCATGGCCTCGACATGGCGGAAGCGCCGCTCAAATTTCGCGTTGGCATCCCGCAGGGCGCCTTCGGGGTCGACACCGAGGTGTCGCGCGGCCTGCGTCAGCGCGAACAGCAGGTCGCCCAGCTCCTCCCGCGTGCCGGCAGCCGTGCCCGCGGCCAGTTCGTGGCGCAGTTCCGCGATCTCCTCGTCGACCTTGTCGAGCACCGCGCCGGCGTCGGGCCAGTCGAACCCGACCTTGGCCGCACGCGAGCCGAGCTTGCCTGCACGAGTCAGCGCGGGCAGCCCGAGCGTGACGCCGTCGAGCGCCCCGGTGCCCTGCCCCTTCGCAGCCCGTTCCGCGCGCTTGTGCTCCTCCCACGCCTGGGTCTGCGCCGCGGCGGACTCGATGCGCGCGTCGCCGAAGACGTGCGGATGCCGGCGTTCGAGCTTGTCGGCGATCGTGCGCGCGACGTCCTCGAAGTCGAACAGGCCGCGTTCCTGCGCGATGCGCGCCTGGAACACGACCTGGAACAGCACGTCACCGAGTTCGTCGCGGACGGCGTCGGGGTCGGTGCGGGCGATCGCGTCGGCGAGCTCGTACGCCTCCTCGATCGTGTGCGGCGCGATCGAAGCCCAGTCCTGTTCGCGGTCCCAGGGGCAACCGTGCTGCGGGTCGCGCAGCCGCGTCATGATCTGCAACAGTCGGTCGAGTGAACTCAAGGCACGCTCCCCTGGACGAGCGCAGAGAGGGTCAGCAGCATGCTCGCCGTGGCACCCCAGATGTGTCGACCCTGGTACGGGATCTCGTAGGTCGACACGGTGAAGCCCGCGAACTGGCGATCGCGCGGCAGGTGGTTGACCGGGTCGAGCACGAAATCGAGTGGCACCTCGAACACGTCCTCGACCTCCTTGGTGTCGAGCCGCAGCGTGAACCCCGGCTGCACGAAGCCGACCACGGGCGTGACGCGGAAGCCCGTGATCACGATGTGGTCACGCAGGTACCCGACACGCGAAACGAAGCGCGGCTCGAGCCCGATTTCTTCCTGAGCCTCGCGCAGCGCCGCTTCCCACGGACCGGCATCGCCCGGCTCCAGTCGGCCGCCCGGGAAGCTGACCTGCCCGGCATGGTGCTTCAGGTGCGACGCCCGCAGCGTCAGCAACACGTGCAGGCCTTCCGGACGCTCGACCAGCGGCACGAGCACGGCGGCACGCGCGAGCGACTGCGGCACGGCCTGGCGGATCGAGGCCACCTGCTCCGGCGTCAGGCTCGCGGCCCACGGAATCTCCGGTTCGACGCCGGGCTCACTGCCGCGCAACAGTGCTTCGATCCGGTCGCGCAGGGTCGGCACGCGCGCCGGGTTGTCGCCCACCGTCACGCGTTCATTCTCCCGCGCCCGGCTTGCCGTGCTCGCCGCCGCGCGTCAGGTGCACGGGGTCGAGCAGCTTCTGCAGCCGTTCAAGCCCGAGGTCGGTCATTTCGTCGGCCACCTCGATGATCGGCCGGCCTTCGGCATACGCCTTCTTGGCGATCGCGGCGGCTTTGTCGTAGCCGATCACCGGGTTCAGCGCTGTCACCAGCATGGGATTGCGACTCAGCGCGAGCGACAGTTGTCGCCCGTTCACGCCGAACCCCGCGATCGAACTGCGCGCGAGCGTGCGCGCCGCGCCGGCCAGCAACTCGATGCTCTGCAACAGGTTGTACGCGATAACCGGCAGCATCACGTTGAGCTGGAAATTGCCGGACTGCCCGGCGATGCCGACCGTGACGTCATTGCCCATGACCTGCGCCGCCACCATCGCGACGGCCTCGGGGACGACCGGGTTCACCTTGCCCGGCATGATGCTGCTGCCCGGTTGCAACGCCGGCAGCGTGACCTCGGCCAGGCCCGCGAGCGGCCCGCTGTTCATCCAGCGCAGGTCGTTCGCGATCTTCATCAGCGCCACGGCGAGCGTGCGCAGATGGCCGGAAAGCTCCACCGCAGTGTCCTGGGCGGCCAGCGCGGCGAAGAAATCGCGCGCCGGTCGCAGGTCGAGCCCCGTCTGGCGTGACAGCAGCGTCGCGACCTTTTCAGCGAAACGCGGGTCGACGTTGATGCCGGTGCCGACCGCCGTCCCGCCCTGCGCGAGCGCGTGCAGACGCGGACGACAGCCCTGCAGCCGCGCCACGGCGTCTTCGAGCTGCGTGCGCCACGCACCCATTTCCTGCGCCAGCGTCACGGGCATCGCGTCC
The DNA here is from genome assembly GCA_035554635.1 of Steroidobacteraceae bacterium. Classification (GTDB taxonomy): domain Bacteria; phylum Pseudomonadota; class Gammaproteobacteria; order Steroidobacterales; family Steroidobacteraceae; genus RPQJ01. The sequence continues at coordinate 6,284 of DATMIB010000224.1, forward strand.
ATCAGGTGCGTGCGACCGGTCTTGACCTGCTCGCCCACGTCCGCGGACTTGCGCGCGATGGTATCGATCAACTCCTTGAGCGCCGGCAACAGCGTCTGCGACAACGCGAGCGCGGCGCTCAGGTGGATCGTGGTCGGGATGACGTCGTTGCTGCTCTGGCCGCGGTTGACGTGGTCGTTCGCGTGCACGAGGACCGCCGGCCCACCCGCGTACTGCGTCGCGAGCCGTGCGATGACCTCGTTCGCGTTCATGTTCGTGCTGGTGCCCGACCCGGTCTGGAACACGTCGACCGGAAAGTGCGTGTCGTGGCGACCCTCGGCCACCTCGAGTGCGGCACGCTGGATCGCGAACGCCCGCACCTTGTCGATGTCGCCGAGCTCGAGGTTGGCGCCGGCCGCGGCCCACTTGACCAGCCCGAGCGCGCGCACGAAGCCGCGTGGCATGACCAGCCCGCTGATCGGGAAATTCTGCACCGCGCGCTGCGTCTGGGCGCCCCACAGCGCCTGCGCCGGCACGCGGGTCTCGCCCATGCTGTCGCGTTCGACGCGGTAGTCGGTGTCGGTCATGTCGAGCTCCGGGAACCGTACGGGCGTCGAGACCGGGCCCTGCGGTATCATCGCGGATCGTAACATCTCCCGGATTTCCGCATGAGTCTCACCCCCCTGACCGCGCTGTCGCCCGTCGACGGACGTTACGCCGCGCGTTGCGCCGACTTGCGCGAAGTCTTCAGCGAGCAAGGCCTGATCAAGGCGCGTGTCCGGGTCGAGATTGCATGGCTGCACGCACTGGCCGGCGAGCGCAACATTCCCGAAATGCGCGGGCTGAAGCCGGCCGACCTCGCCGTGGCGCAGCAGATCGCCGACGGCTTCGAGGCGGCCGATGCGGCCGCGGTCAAGGCATACGAGCGCGAGACCAACCACGACGTCAAGGCCGTCGAGTACCTGATCAAGTCGAAGCTCTCCGCGCACGAGGCCTGGCGGTCGCGCGTCGAGTTCGTGCACTTCGCCTGCACGAGCGAGGACATCAACAATCTGTCGTACGCGCTGATGTGCCGCGACGCGCGGGCCAAGGTGCTGCTGCCGCATCTCGACTCGCTGCTCGGCGCCCTGCGCTCGATGGCCCATGCGCACGCCGACGACGCGATGATGTCGCGCACGCACGGCCAGCCGGCGACGCCGACCACGCTCGGCAAGGAAGTCGCCGTGTTCGTGCACCGCCTGCGCCAGGCCCGCAACGCGTTCGAGGCCGTGCCGATCCGCGGGAAGATCAACGGTGCCGTCGGCAACTACAACGCGCACCTCGCGGCCTACCCCGACGTCGACTGGCCACGGCTCGGCAAGCGGCTCGTCGAGTCGCTCGGGCTCGACTGGAACCCCTACACCACGCAGATCGAGCCGCACGACTGGGACGCGGAATACTTCGACGCCCTCGCGCGCTGCAACTCGATCCTGATCGACCTGTGCCGCGACTTCTGGGGCTACGTCTCGCTCGGTTATTTCAAGCAGAAAGTCGTCGCCGGCGAAGTGGGCTCCTCGACGATGCCGCACAAGGTCAACCCGATCGACTTCGAGAATGCCGAGGGCAATTTCGGGCTCGCCAACGCACTGCTGCGCTTCCTTTCCGAAAAGCTGCCGATCTCGCGCTGGCAGCGCGACCTGACCGACTCGACCGTGCAACGGAACATTGGCGTGGCGCTGGCCCACGCGGACGTCGCCATCCAGTCCGTCTCGCGTGGCCTTGCGCGGCTCGAACTGGACCGTGAACGCCTGGCCGACGACCTCGCCCGCAACTGGGAGCTGCTCGCCGAACCGATCCAGACCGTCATGCGTCGCTACGCGGTGCCCGAAGCCTACGAGCAGTTGAAGACGCTCACTCGCGGTCGCCGCATCGATGCGGAATCGGTCGCCCGCTTCGTGGACGGGCTCGCGATCCCCGACGCGGAGAAGCAACGGCTCAAGCAGCTGACCCCCGCCGCGTACCTCGGCCTGGCGGCCAAGCTCGCGCGGGACGTCTGACGGTCACTCGGCCGCTTTGACATAAACCGGACCTCGCGCTTGCCCAAGACGCCTGCCACGGCCCTACCCTACACCGTCGAGCTGACCGACTGGACGCGCGACGTCGCGGCAATCCAGCGCGTGCGAAGGGCTGTTTTCATCGAGGAACAACGCATCGACGAGCGCGAGGAATGGGACGACCTCGACCCGGTCGTGACCCATGCGCTCTGCTATGCTGGCTCCGCTTCGACAAACCGTGACCCGGTTGGCACAGGACGGCTCGAACCGACCGGTAAAATTGGCCGCGTCGCCGTACTGCCGCAGTACCGCGGCACGGGAGCCGGTGTGGCGATCATGCATCGCCTCATGGACCTCGCCGCCGAGCGGGGTTTCCACGAGGTCTACCTGAACGCACAGACCAGTGCCCGCGGGTTTTACGAGCGGCTGGGTTTCCGGACCGACGGTCCGGAATTCGACGAGGTTGGCATACCGCACCAGCGCATGCGCCGGGCGGTCGAGAAGCGAGATGGAATTTCGGCCGGAGACGACGGGCACGCGCAGCATCCTGGCGAACCTCGATGAGTATCGGGGTGCGGTCGCCGAGATCGCCACGCGCGCGCGTCGCTCGCTGTCGATCTACACGACCGACCTCGAGCCCCTGATCTACGACCACGACCTGTTCCTCGAGCCCGTCAAGCGTCTCGTGCTGGCCCGCAGCCACGCCCGGCTGCGCGTGCTGATCTCGAACCCGGGCCGCGTCACGCGCGAAGGCAACCGGTTCATGATGATGGCGCGCCGGCTGACGAGCTACATCGACCTGCGCAACGTCGCGCCCGAATACCGCAACAACCCCTGCTCGTTCATCGTCGCCGACGACAAGGCGATCGCCTACCGTCAGAACGAGGCCAAGTGGGAAGGCATCGTCGACTTCGACGACGCCACGATCGTCAAGCGCTACCTCGCGTATTTCAACGAAGTGTGGGCCGGCAGCCTGATCCAGCCCGAAATGCGTGCCACCGCGGTCGATTTCTGACGTCGCGGCCCGACAGGCCCGTCAGACTCCACCGCGATCGTCCCCTGCAGTGCCTGACCGTACGCGTGGCGCCATGACCCCCGCCGCTATAATCCCGACCATGCCCTGGAAACCCGATGTCACCGTGGCGGCCGTCGTCGAGCAGGACGGCAAGTTCCTGTTCGTCGAGGAGCGCGCCGGCGGTCGCGTGGTGCTGAACCAGCCGGCCGGCCACCTCGAGAACGGCGAGACCTTTTTCACCGCCGTGGCGCGCGAGACGCTCGAGGAAACCGGCTGGACGTTCGTGCCCGAGTCGATCGTGGGCCTGTACGTCTGGCAGCCCGAACACCTCGCTCGCACGTTCCTGCGCGTCGCCTTCACTGGCCGGCTCGCGGGTCACGACCCCAGCCGTCCGCTCGACCACGGCATCCTGCGCACGCGCTGGCTCGATCGCGACCAGCTGCTCGCCGCACAACCCAAGCATCGCAGCCCGCTGGTGCTGCGCTGTGTCGACGATTACCTCACCGGGACGCGCTATCCGCTCGAACTGGTCGCGCACCTGATGCGGACCAGCCAAGGGCAAGTGGCTAGCGGTTAGTGGGGAGAGGCAAGAGTCTAGAGTTCAGAGTCTAGAGTTCAGTCGGAGGCGCGCTGCGCCAAAGCCGCCGCAGGCGGCTTCCGACTAGACTCTGCACTCTGCACTCTAGCCTCTTTCCTTCGGCAGCTTCCGCAGCACCTTGCGCACCAGCCGGTCGCGTTCCACGGCGCTGCCCGCCACGACGGTGCAATGCCCGATCTTGCGGCCCCGCCGCGGTTCCTTGCCGTAGTCGTGCCAGTGCAGGCCGGGTACGCCGAGCAGGTCGTCGCGCGGCGGCATCTGGCCGATGAAGTTGATCATCGCGGCATGGCCCACCGGCGCCGTGCTGCCGAGCGGCAGACCGAGGATCGCGCGCAGGTGGTTTTCGAACTGAGAGGTGACCGCGCCTTCGATGGTCCAGTGGCCGCTGTTGTGCACACGCGGCGCCATCTCGTTGGCGACGAGACGACCGCGCTGGACGAAGAACTCGATCGTGAGCACGCCGGCGTAATCGAGGTGCTTCATGACGCGCTTCAAGTGCAGCTCGGCGGCCCGCTGCAGCCCCGGGTGGCGGTGCGGCGCGAGCGTCACGCGCAGGATGCCGTCGCGGTGCGTGTTGGCGACGATCGGGTAGGCGGCGATCTCACCGTCCGTGCTGCGCACGCCGATGATCGAGACCTCGCGTTCGAAATCGACGAAACCTTCGAGGATCAGCGGCACGTTGCCGAGTGCCGTCCAGGCGGCCGCGACGTCCGCGGGCTTGCGCAGGTAACGCTGGCCCTTGCCGTCGTAGCCGAGCCGGCGTGTCTTGAGCACGCACGGCAGGCCGAGTTCGCGTACCGCCGCTTCGAGGTCCTCTAGTGAGTCGACCGCGCGGAACGGCGGCGTCGGGATCTTCAGCTTTTCGAACAGTCGCTTCTCGAGCAGGCGGTCCTGCGACACGCGCAGCGCTTCGACCGGCGGGTGCACCGCATGCGTGCGCGCCACTTTCTCGAGCGCGGCGACCGGCACGTTCTCGAATTCGTAGGTGACGAGGTCGACCTCGGCCGCGAGCCGATCGAGGCTGGCCGGGTCGTCGAAGGCGCCCGTGACGATCGGCGCGACCTGGCCGCCCGGCGAGTCGGCACTGGCGTCGAGGAAGCGGAACTGGAGGGCGAGCGGATAGCCCGCGAGTGCCAGCATCCGTCCGAGCTGGCCCGCGCCGATGATGCCGACCTTCATGTCGAGATGATCGCCGGCGCGCGCGGGTCGGGCTGCGCGAGCACCTTGTCGGTCTGCGCCGCACGGAACGCGTCCACGGCGGCGCGGACCTTCGCGTCGTGGTTGCCGAGGATAGAACCGGCGAGCAGCGCCGCATTGGTCGCGCCGGCGACGCCGATCGCAAGCGTCGCGACCGGGATGCCGGCCGGCATCTGCACGATCGAGAGCAGCGAATCGAGGCCGTTCAGCGTCTTCGACTGCACGGGCACGCCGAGCACCGGCAGCGAGGTCTTGGCCGCGCACATGCCGGGCAGGTGGGCCGCACCGCCGGCGCCGGCGATGATCACCTGCAGGCCGCGGTCACGGGCGGTGGCCGCGTACTCGAACAGCAGGTCGGGCGTGCGGTGCGCGGAGACGACGCGCACCTCGTGCGGAACGCCGAGACGCTCGAGCATGTCGGCGGCGTGCTTGAGGGTCTCCCAGTCGGAGGTCGACCCCATGATGATGCCAACGAGAGGTTTCACCGGGCCATTGTACAGGCCGGCGCCGCGTTGTTCTAAGGCGCCGCTGAATTCCGCCTGTCCGACGCAGGAGGGCTCAGGAACCGCTAGAGCTCGGTGTCTGCGAGCAGGTCGCGCAGGCGCCGGAACAGCTGTCGGGAAGCCGCGGGCGGCCGCGACGCCGCCTGTTCGGCACGGGCTTGCCGCACGAGCGCACGCAACGGCTGCAGTTCGGACGGATCGATCTTGCCGGCGAGCGTCGTCCAAGCTTCGGCTTCGTCGGCGAGCAGCCGTTCGCGCCACTGCTCGAGCCCGTGCTCGCGCCGGACGCGCTGGCGGTCGTTTTCGCTGCGGCGGGCGAGCGCCGCCCGGATCGGCTCGACCTCGACGTGGCGCATGACCTTGGCGATGTACATTTCCTGCCGCAGGCGTGCACCGTGGGCCGTGATGCGCCGGCAGGCCACGACGGCGTCGTGCAGCTTCTCGGGCAGTTCGAGTGCGTCCAGTTCGGCCGGTGGCAACTCGACCAGCTGCACGCCGAGCGCCCGCAGGTCCAGGTCCTGGCGCTTCAGTTCGCTCTTGCTGGGCCCTTCGTCACCGTCGGTGTCGCTTGCCTGGTCCACGTCGGGCCGACGCCGCGGGTCGAAACCGTCGTCGTTGCCGTCGTCGTCGTGCGGAAATGTCTGCTTGCGCGCCATGAATGCCTCGGCGCGAATGCTAGCACGCAGGGCCGAACGGCCGCCCGCTGCTAGAATCGCGCATCCCGGCCGATCACGACCGCCGTCACGGACTCCAGCGCACGATGAGCACCCTCGTCCCCCAGGAACGCACTACCCCCGCCTTGACGGCCGACGGCGCCGACCTGCTCGCGCTGGTCGAACTCGCGCTCGAGGAGGCGCGCACGCTCGGTGCGAGCCAGGCGGAAGCGGGCATCAGCATGGACGTGGGCCTCAGCGTGAGTGCGCGGCTCGGCGAGGTCGAGACGATCGAGTACCAGCGCGATCGCGGCATGGGCGTGACGGTGTACTTCGGCACACGCAAGGGCAGTGCGAGCACGGCGGACCTGAGCGCGAAAGCGCTGCGCGAGACCGTGCTCAAGGCCTGCACGATCGCGAAATACACCTCCGAGGACCCGTGCGCCGGCCTGCCCGACCCGGAGGACCTCGCGCGCGAGATCCCGAGCCTCGACCTCTCGCACCCGTGGGACGTCTCGCCCGAAGCGGCCTGCGACCTCGCGATCGCCTGCGAGGCGGCCGCGATGGAGGTCGATCGCACGCGCATCACCAACTCCGAGGGCGCCGCGGTCAGCACGCATCGCGGCACGCGCGCCTACGGCAACTCGCTCGGCTTCCTCGCGGCGTACCCCGGCACGATCCACAGCGTCAGCTGCTCGGTGTTGAGCGCCGAGGGCGAGCACATGGAGCGCGACTACTGGTACAGCACCGTGCGCGACTGGCGCGAGCTCGAGTCGGCCGAGAGCGTCGGCCGGCGCGCCGGCGAACGCGCGGTGCGGCGTCTCGGCGCACGCAAGCTGCCGACACAGAAGGCGCCGGTGCTCTACGTGCCCGAGATGGCGCGCGGCTTCGTCAGCCACTTCATCGGCGCGATCCGCGGCGGCAGCCAGTACCGGCGCGCGTCGTTCCTGCTCGATGCCGCGGGCCAGCAGGTCTTCCCCGACTGGTTCGCGCTGTCCGAGCGGCCACACCTGCCGAAGGCGCTCGCCAGTTCGCCGTTCGACCAGGAAGGCGTCGCCACCCGCGACCGCGAACTGGTCGAGGCCGGCGTGCTGCTCGGCTACGTGCTGGGCACGTATTCGGCGCGCAAGCTCGGCCTGCGCACCACCGGTAACGCGGGCGGCACGCACAACCTGCTCGTGAAGGGCCGCGGTCGCAGCTTCGACGAGATGCTCGCGCTGATGGGCCGCGGGCTGCTCGTGACCGAGCTGATGGGGCAGGGCGTCAACGGCGTCACGGGCGACTACTCGCGCGGCGCGGCCGGGTTCTGGGTCGAAGACGGCAGGATCCAGTACCCCGTGCACGAGGTCACGATCGCCGGCAACCTCAAGGACATGTATCGCAACATCGTCGACGTGGGCTCGGACATCGACGTGCGTGGCGGCATCCGCACCGGCTCGATCCTGCTCGAAGAACTCACGATCGCGGGCGACTGACCAGCTCGCGCAGCGTCGTCTGCGTCATTTTTTCCCGCATCGCGGCGTCGGCCGCGAGCGCGGCCGCATCGGCCACCGGCACGCCGTGCGGTTCGGGGCGGCGCGGGTTCGGCGTCTCGTGGCGCACGGCGTCGAGGATGTCGGCGAGCGTGATGCCGGCGATGTCGCGCGCCGGCGCGACGGTGTCGTCCTCGGCGGTCAGCACGAGGCCACGGTCTTCCAGGTTGCAGAGCGCGCTGTCGAGCACCGTGGCCGGTACGTCCATGCGGTCGGCGAGGTCGGACACTTTCCAGCGTTCGCCGCCGTCGATGAAGCGCTCCGCGAGCAGGTACATCGCACCCATCGCGATGCGCTCGCGCAGGATCGCCGTGGTCGGGATCGGGCCGTGACCGGTGCGCAGGTGCTCGGGGTGCTGCACGTAGAACGAGAGCTGGCCGCCGAGCAGCATCACGAGCCAGCTCAGGTGCAGCCAGACCAGGAACAGCAGCACGATCGCGAACCCCGCGTACATCGCTGCCGTCTGCGTCGCGTAGACCGCGACGCGGGCGAAGATCGCCCCGACCGTGACCCAGGCCGTGCCGCCGAACAGCGCGCCGACCAGCGCCGCCTGCCATTTCACGCGCGTGTTCGGCATGTAGTAGTACATGAACCAGAACAGCGTGATGATCAGCAGGTACGGCGCGAAGTGCGCACCGCCACCCTCGCTCGGTGCGCCACCGGCAAGTCCCTGCAGCCGCCCCATCACGGCGCTCGCCTCGATCTTGGTCAGCAGCACGATCGAGGCCACCGCGACGATCGGGCCGACCATCATGATCACGAGGTACTCGCTGATGCGCTTGGCAAGGCTGCGCGGGCGCTCGACGTGCCAGGTGAAATTGAGCGCGTCCTCGACCTTCTGGATCATCGTCACGACGGTGTAGACGAGGAACGCGAAACCGACCGTGCCGAGCACGGTGGTCTGCGCGTTCTCGACGAACTGCATGATGCTGGCGGTGAGCTCGTAGCCGCGCACGCCGAGCGGACGCAGGAACTCGAACAGCACCGGCTCGAGCTGGCGCTGGTAGCCGAAGGCCTTGAGGAAAAAGAACGAGACCGCGATCACGGGCACGAGCGCGAACAGCGAGGAGTAGACCAGGCCCATTGCGCGCAGGCCGAGGTCGCCACGGATGAAGTCGCGCACCAGCGCGTAGAGGTAGCGCAGCGGCACCAGGGCGAGCTGCAGCGCGCGCCCGCCAACTTCGGCCGGCAGGTCGAACAGCCAGTACTCGAAGCGCAGGTGGAGCTGGCGGAACGGGGTCGGCGAAGCCAAGGGCGGTCCGTGTGCCTTGAGGTCCGGGCAAGCCTTGCACGGCTCATCGCGGCAGGCAAGCACGTCGCCGGCTCGGGCAGAATGGCCTGCACCGTCATTGCTTCGGGGCCTGCATCGCCGTGTCCGTCGTCGCCACCGGTCCATCGGCCTTCAGCCGCATCGTCTGCCTGACCGAGGAGACGACGGAGACGCTGTACCTGCTCGGCGAGGAGCACCGCATCGTCGGCATCTCGGGGTTCACGGTGCGGCCGCCGCGGGCGCGCAGGGAAAAGCCGCGCGTGTCCGCGTTCACGAGCGCGAAGATCGACCGGATCCTCGCGCTCGAACCCGATCTCGTGCTGGGGTTCTCCGACCTGCAGGCCGACATTGCCGCGCAACTCGTGCGTCTCGGCATCGAAGTGCACGTCTTCAACCAGCGCAGTGTCGCCGAGATTCTGCGCGTCGTGAGCACGATCGGCGGCCTCGTCGGTTGCGAGGCGAAAGCCACCGCGCTCGCGGGCGAACTCGAAGCCGGCCTGCGCTCCATCGCCGCCACCGCGGCGGGGTTTGCGCGGCGGCCCCGCGTCTATTTCGAGGAGTGGGACGAGCCGCAGATCTCGTGCATCCGGTGGGTCTCTGAACTGATCGCGATCGCCGGTGGCGACGACGTGTTCCCGGAACTCGCGCGGCAGCCGCTCGGCAAGGACCGCATCCTCGCCGACGGACTCGAGGCGGCCCGTCGTGCGCCGGACATCGTGTTCGGTTCCTGGTGTGGCAAGAAGTTCTCGCCGCGGGCGCTCGCGGCCCGGCCCGGCTGGGCCGCGGTGCCGGCCGTGCGTGACGGCGAACTGCACGAGGTGAAGTCCTCGATCATCCTGCAGCCCGGCCCGGCTGCGCTGACCGACGGCGTGCGCGAACTGCACCGCGTGATCGCCGCGTGGGTGGCCCGGCACGGCTGAATCCCAAGGCCGGGCGAATACCGGCTCACACTGGCGCGATCGACGGTGCCGGCCAGCGCGGGTGCATCCCACCAATCTGGATTCAGTCCGGCTTGCCGGACGAGGGGGGCGGCGGCACCGTGCGGCCATCAGGAGGCGGGGGAGCGGACATGGTACGAGCAATGGACAGTGCCATTCGTGTCTCGGAACCGATGCCGGCCGCGACGGCCGGGGACGGCGAGCTTGCATTCCCCCGAGCACCGACCCGCGCGGCCGGCCCGGTCGCACGATTGATCTACGACCTGAACGCCGCCCCCGCACTCGAGATCCAGCGCGTGATGCGCGACCACCCCGTGTTCGCCGGCCTCGACGCCGACCAGTTCGAGCGCACGCTCGCCGCGAGCCGTGCCGAGGATGCCGAGCCTGGCCGGGTGTTCTACCAGCGTGGCGACGCCGCGCGGCATTTCTTTGTCGTGCTCGAAGGCCGCGTGCGGTTGTCCGTGTTCTCGCGCGCCGGCGAGGAAAAGATCATCGAGATCCTCGGCCCGGGCAAGATCTTCGGCGAGGTCGGCATGTTCAGCGAGGGCGGCTGCTATCCCGTCACCGCCGTCGCGGCCTCGCGCGCCCGCGTTGCACGCGTCGCGAACCGCGATTACCTGCAGATCCTGCGCGAGTGCCCCGAGACCTGCCTGCGCATGCTCGGCCACCTCGCGAGCCGGCTCAGCCGTCACGTGCAGCAGATCGAGGACGCGACGCTGGACCCCGCCACCGACCGGCTCGTGCACCTGATCGAATCTCGCATGCCCGAGGGTCGCGACGGCCCTGTCGACGTGCGCCTCGACGAATCGCGCCAGGAGCTTGCCTCGTTCCTGTCGATGAAGCCCGAGACGCTGTCGCGCGTGCTGCGCTCGCTCACGGCGAGCGGGGCGATCGTCGTCGATGGCCGTTACGTGCGCGTGCCCGATCGCTCCGCGCTGCGTGCGCACCTGACCGGCGCACTGCAGTAACCGGATCCGTCGCGGCAGGCGACGGAGGCTTCGAGCCACCCCCGTCCGCGCGGCGCCACTGCGGACCGCCGCACCGTCAGCCCGGCCCCGCGCCGCCTCAGGCGGTGAGTCGCCGCAGGGCTTCCTGGTACTTCTCGCTCGTGCGGCGCAGGACCTCTTCCGGCAGCTTCGGCCCCGGCGCGGTCTTGTTCCAGTCGAGCGTCTCGAGGTAGTCGCGCACGAACTGCTTGTCGAACGACGGCGGGCTCGTGCCCGGCGCGTAGGTGTCGACCGGCCAGAAGCGCGAGGAGTCGGGCGTGAGCGCCTCGTCGATCAGCGTGAGTCGGCCGCCGTTTTCCTCGTCGATGCCGAACTCGAACTTGGTGTCGGCAATGATGATGCCGCGCGTGAGCGCGTGCTCGGCCGCGAACCTGTAGAGCGCGATCGTTGTGTCGCGCACCTTGCCGGCGAGGTCCTCGCCGATCAGCGCAGCGATTTCCGCAAAGCCCACGTTCTCGTCGTGCTGGCCCTTGGGTGCCTTGGTCGACGGCGTGAAAATCGGCTCGGGCAGCCTGTCCGCCATGCGCAGTCCGGCGGGCAATCGAATGCCGCAGACTTCGCCGGTGCGCTGGTAGTCCTTCCAGCCCGACCCGATCAGGTAGCCGCGCACAACGGCCTCGACCGGCAGCGCCCTGAGCTTGCGCACGACCATCGCGCGGTCGGTGAGCAGTGCGCGCTCGGCAGCGTCCGGCACCACGCGCGCGAGGTCGCGCTCGGCCGGTGCGGCCAGGTGGTTCGGCACGATGTGGCCGGTGCGCGCGAACCAGAAATTGGAAATGCTCGTCAGCACGCCGCCCTTGCCCGGGATCGGGTCGGGCAGCACGACGTCGAACGCACTCAGGCGATCGGTCGTGACGATCAGCATGTGCCGCGGGTCCCCCGGGATTCCATAGATGTCGCGCACCTTGCCCTGGTGCAGGCGGGGCAGCCCCGTCAGGTGCGATTCGTGCATCGGCGGCGAGGCAGCGGGTGCGGCGGAGGAAGCAGCGGAAACGGTGGATTCGGGCGTGAGCGTGGACATGGGGGTGACGCCGGGACTGGTAAACTTCATTGTAACGACTCCGGGGACGCGCGGTTGCCCGCGCGCAAGGCATGCTCGAAGGCTGGTACGGCAAGATCATCGGCGCGATCCTCGGCTACATCATCGGTCGGGGCCTGTTCGGAGCCATCGTCGGCTTCGTCATCGGCCATCAGTTCGACGTGGTTGCCCGCCGCAACAGCGCTGGTGCGGCGCTTGGGCGTCGCCGTCCTGGCGTGCTCGGTGGCGGGGCAGGTGCACCGCAGGGCGACCCGGCGGAGTTGCGTCGCGCTTTCTTCGAGGCGACGTTCCAGGTCATGGGCCACGTCGCCAAGAGCGACGGCCGCGTCACCGAACAGGAAATCGATGCGGCACGCGAGGCGATGCGACGTTTTTCGCTCAGCGAGTCCGACCGGCGTCGAGCGATCGAGCTGTTCACCGCGGGCAAGAATGCGGACTTCCCGCTCGAAGGCACGCTCGAACGGCTGCGCTGGCTCACGGGCGACCAGCCCGACCTGTGTCGCCTGTTCGTGCAGATCCAGCTCGAAGCCGCGTTGCACGGCAACGGTCTCGGCGACCGGCCGCGCACGGTCTTCGTGCGCATCTGTCGCACGCTCGGCATCTCGCCGCTCGAGTTCGCCTCGCTCGAGGCGATGCTGCGCATGCATCGCGGCGCTTATGGCGGTTACGGTCCTGGCGCTCGGGCAGGAGCGGGCGGCAACGGCCGCGCGGCTGGAGGTCCGCCACCGTCGGCCAAGCTCGCCGATGCCTATGAAGTGCTCGGCGTGGCGGCCACCGCCAAGGACGCCGAGGTCACGCGCGCCTTCCGCAAGTTGATGAGCCAGAACCACCCGGACAAACTCGTGGCGCAGGGCTTGCCCGAGTCGATGGTCACCGCCGCGCACGAACGCACGCAGCGTATCCTCGAAGCCTACGAGACGATCAAGGGCCACCGCGGCATCAAGTGAAGGACATGCAACGATGACGACCAGCCAGCGACAGGCACCGTGGATCGCGCCGTCGATCCTTTCCGCGGATTTCGCGCGTCTCGGCGAGGAGGTGCGCAACGTGCTCGCCGCCGGCGCCGACGTCGTGCACTTCGACGTGATGGACAACCATTACGTGCCGAACCTGACCATCGGGCCGCTGGTCTGCGAGGCGCTGCGCAAGCACGGCATCACCGCGCCGATCGACGTGCACCTGATGGTGAAGCCGGTCGACCGCATCATCCCGGACTTCGCCAAGGCCGGTGCCACGTACATCACGTTCCACCCCGAGGCGAGCGAGCACATCGATCGCACGATCGGGCTGATCCGCGAGCATGGCTGCAAGCCGGGCCTCGTCTTCAACCCGGCGACGCCGCTCTCGTACCTCGACTATGTGCTCGACAAGATCGACATGGTGCTGCTGATGTCGGTGAATCCGGGCTTCGGCGGCCAGTCGTTCATCCCCTCGGCACTGAAAAAGCTCGCGCAGGCACGCGAGATCATCGACCGCAGCGGCCGGCCCGTGCGGCTCGAGATCGACGGCGGCGTCAAGGTCGACAACATCGGCGAAGTGGCGCGCGCCGGCGCGGACACCTTTGTCGCGGGCTCGGCGATCTTCGGCGCGAAGGACTACGCCGCAACGATCGCGGCGATGCGGAAGGCGATCGCGGGCTGAAGCCACCGTTGCTCGGCACGCTTGCCGCCGAAGCCCACTATCTCCTGCGGCCCGCAGGGTCGGGAGCCCAGCGGTGCTTCGCGTCCTGCCCCTTGAAAGGTCGAAGGGTGCCCCTATCTGAAGGCCTCGCCCGGCGGCCATCGCCGGGACGGAACATGTGAAGGAGGAATTATGTGGAACACGCTGTTTGGTGAATCCACCACCCTCTTCGACGAGTTCAATTGGCTGAGCCGCGAAATGGACCGCTTGTTCGAGCCCATGGGCATTCCGGCCCTGCGAAAGGCAGGCGCGGGTTTCCCCGCGGTGAACGTAGCCACCGAAGAGGACAAGGTGCACGTGCTCTTCTTCGCACCGGGCATCGACCCGGCCACGCTCGAGGTGTCGATGCTCGGCAACGTGCTGACGGTGAAGGGGCACCGCGACGTGCCCGAGGCGCCGGAAGGCACGCAGACCTGGGTGCGCGAGCGGCCGAGCGGCCGTTTCGTTCGGACGCTGACGCTGCCGGACGATGTCGATTCGCAGCGGGTCGAGGCGCAGTCGCGTGACGGACTCGTCTGGATCCAGGTGATGCGGAACGAGGCGGCACGACCGCGCCGCATCCAGGTCCACTGATCCAAGCCAGAACGAGGAGGTACGACATGGCACGCAATGACATGACGACCACCGAACGCCGCGGCGTCGCCGAGGAGGCGTCGCGCATGGAGGCTGCCGAGCGCGACCGCATCGCCGTGCAACCGGCAGTGGACATCCTCGAGGACGCCCAGGGAATCACGCTCCATGCGGACTTGCCGGGCGTGAACATCGAGGGGCTCGACGTCCGGGTCGAGGGAGATACGCTGTTCCTCTCGGGTACGAGCAATCTGGCGCTGCCCCAGGGGGCGCAGCCGGTGTATGCGGAGCAGCGTTCGCTGGTCTTTCGCCGGCGCTTCAGCCTGAGCGGGGACCTGGATGCCTCGGGCATCGAAGCACAGCTCACGAATGGCGTGCTGAAGGTGCGTATCCCGAAGACGCCTGCGGCGCAGCCGAGACGCATCGAAGTGCGGCCCGGCTGACGTTGACGTTCGGCATTCCTGCCTTCGGCCGGCGCGCGCCCGTCGCGCGCCGGCCGCGGCGTCCCGCAAGACGCGCCACGGGGAGCGTTCATGTCGTCACAATGCTCGTTCGTGATAACGTGAACGCACGCCATCGAGATATTCCCGGGCGCGTTGCGGAGGGCGTGGATGCCAAAGTCGGATGCCATGAACGAGCGGCTGCATGCCTTTGCCGATTCAGTCGGCACGTTGCTGGTCGATGCGTTCCACTACCTCGGACTGTTCGCGATCGGCGGTGTAGTCGTCTGGTCCGGCGCGCTGGCGTTCCTCGAGATGGCCGAGGCCGGCAAGGTGACCATCCACGACATCCTGTTGCTGTTCATCTATCTCGAGCTCGGCGCGATGGTCGGCATCTACTTCAAGACCAATCACATGCCCGTGAGATTCCTGATCTACGTCGCGATCACCGCGCTGACACGGCTCCTGATCGAGCATGTCCAGTCGCACGGCCAGCCCGACATGGGGATCATGTACATCTCGGGCGCCATCCTGCTGCTCGCCGTGGCGACGCTCGTGATCCGCTACGGCTCCTTCAAGTTCCCGTCGGCGCAAGGGGACATCAAGTGATAAGAAAAGGCCGTCCGGAGTCGGCGTCCGTGCGTCCGGACGCAACGAGCAGTCGGGCGCGAAGCGGAGGTTGAGGGCGCGCCGTTTTCACCTCTCCCGTTCACGGGGGAGGTCGCGCATCGCGCGGGTGCGGGAGTCTCAAGGCCAGCGCCGCTCGGACAGCTCGCGCTCGATCGCCTGCCGCACCTCGCCGATTTCCGCGGCCATCTGGTGGGTCTGCTGGAGCGCTGCTTCGCTGACCGACCCGCGATACCAGACACGATTGGCGAGTACGTTCAGTTGCGGCGCCCCGGCCGGCAGACGCCAGAGCAGGTCGTCCTCCACTTGCGGGACGATGCCGACGCGATCCGCGAACGCGGCATCCGACCTGTTCACGTTCGGCAGCGCCCGCGCGGGACGCGGCGCGACGAACCCCTGGTCGAGCAGGTAGGTGAGGTAGATCCGGTCGACGAACTCCTGGTTGTTGCGGTCGCGGATCGACTGCGTGCGCTCGCTGTTCTCGTACAGCCGCACGATGCGATCGCGCAGCTCCGGATTGCGGATCAGCCGGAGGTCGCCAGTGCTCAACAGGTTGGTGTACGCGGCGCGACGCAACCGCAGCGTGCGGCGGGAGGTCAACTGGCCGAGTGCGGCCGCCACAGCCTCGCGATCTTCAGGTGCAACCCGTTGGCGCAATCCGCGGTAGACCCGGACGCTCGCTGCAACCTGTGCCTCCTCGAACCGGCGGATCTCGTCGAGCGATTCGAGGTTCTGGTCCAGGTCGCGGGCCAGCAGTTCCAGGTACTGGCGTTCCGTGCGCGCATCGCGCCGGTCGTCGATCCAGCCGTCGACCGCCAGCGCGATCAGGATGCCGCTCACGAGCAGCGCGAGTTCGACGAGGATGTGGCCCCATTGCAGTGACCGCACGGCGTCGGTGAGGCGTCGCGTCAGGAACATGGTTCCCCCGTTCTCGTCTGGACGGGAGCGTAGCGGGTACGGGCCCAGTCTCAAAGGCCGGGGCCGTGCGGCCCCGAAAAGCAAACGGGCGGAAACTTTCGTTTCCGCCCGTGCTGAAGAGCCCTCACCCGCGCTCCTCATCCCTCTCCCGCGAACGGGAGAGGTGGGGGAGGATTACTCCTCGTCGTCCTCGTCGTCGTCTTCGTCTTCGTCCGGCGCCGTGGTGGCCTTGGATCCCCGCAGCGCGAGCCCGGCGGCCGGGCCGCCGACGCCGGCCAGCGCCGCCGCCTTGCCCTTGAGCCGCGGACGCACGCCGTAGACGACCATCGTCTTGCCGCGCGCGGTCAGGAGACCTTGCTCCTCGAGCACCTTCAGCACGCGGCCCGCCATTTCACGCGAGCAGCCCACCAGGCGCGACAGCTCCTGGCGGCTCACCTTGATCTGCGTGCCCTCGGGGTGCGTCATCGCGTCGGGTTCGTTGCACAGGTCCATGATCGCGTGCGCGACGCGGCCCGTGACGTCGACGAACGCGAGGTCGCCGAGCTTGCGGTTGGTGCGGTCGAGGCGGCTCGCGAGCTGGGTCGCGAGTTCGAACAGCAGCGTCGGGCTTTCGGCGGCGATCTGGCGGAAGCGCGGGTAGGTCATTTCCGCGAGCTCGCACTGCGAACGCGTGCGGACCCAGGCGCTGCGCGCCGGTTGCTCGTTGAAGAGACCCATTTCGCCGAAGAACTGGCCCTTGTTGAGGTAGGCCAGCACCATTTCGTTGCCTTCCTCGTCCTCGATCAGGACCTCGACCGAGCCCTTGATCACGTAGTAGAGGACGTCGGGGACGTCGCCGGCGTGGATCAGGACGGTCTTGGACGGGACCGTGCGGATGCGGCAGTAGCTCAGGAACCGGTTGATGGCCGGGATCTCGCTCAGGGGTCGTCCGCCGTGTTCCATGGTCACCCGTCCCTTCGAATAGTAATAGTGTTTATGTCAAGCAGGCATGCATGCTGCGGAGCTTTGTATATAAAGCTCCGCGGCGCCGCAAGTTTTCCGGTCTTCAGACGCGGTAGGCCGCGGTCGTCATGACCTTGGCCGTGCGTCGCATCAATTCACGCACCGGACGGGGCAGCAGCACCGCGCCCTTGGCGCGGGCGTCGGCTGCGTGCCGGTCCTCGTCGGACTGCATCTGTGCCACGATCCGGCGCGAACGCTCGTCCTCGGGCGGCAGCGAGTCCAGGTGCTCCTCGAGGTGGGCGCAGACCTGCTTTTCGGTCTCGTCGACGAACCCGAGGCTGGTCCGGTCGCCGGCCAGCCCGGCCAACGCACCGATCGCGAACGAGCCCGCGTACCACACCGGCGCCAGCAGGCTCGTGCGGCTGTCGAGGTCGCGGACCCGCTTTTCGCACCAGGCCAGGTGGTCGGTTTCCTCGCGGGCCGCGGCCAACATGTGCTCGCGGATCACGGGGTTACGGGCCGTCAGGGCCTGTCCGTGGTACAGGGCCTGCGCGGCGATTTCGCCGGCATGGTTGACCCGCATCAGCGCCGCCGCGTGCTTGCGTGCCGCCGGATCCGTCACGGTTTCGGGCATGCCGCGGTCCGGGAACGGCCGACCGGCCACGTTGGCGGCGGCGACGGTGCGCAGTCCCCGGTCGATTTCCTGGATCAGGCGGTCCGCCAGGCTCAGGTGGCGGCGGCGCGGGGCGGCAACGGGGGGCTTGGCAGGCATGGGCGGGCATTATAAAAGGACGGCCCCGCCGGCGCCCCCGGACAACTCCGGACAGGTGCGAACGGCCCCGCATTGGTTTTGCATTGGCCGCGAGCCTCGGCTATGATTCGCGGCTCTCTGCACGACTGACAGGCCCTGGAGCCTTCCCGATGACTACGGTTTTCGCACACCCCGAGACGGTGCGCCGCGACTGGTACGTGGTGGATGCGAGCGGCAAGACGCTCGGCCGCCTGGCCACGCAGCTCGCCCTCCGCCTGCGCGGCAAGCACAAGCCGCAGTACACGCCGCACGTCGACACGGGCGACCACATCATCGTCCTCAATGCGGACAAGATCGCCGTCACGGGCAACAAGCTCGAAGACAAGACGTACTACTGGCACACCGGCGCGATCGGCGGCATCAAGAGCCGCACGCTCGACAAGATGCTCCAGCAGCACCCGGAGCGCGTGATCGAGATCGCGGTCAAGGGCATGCTGCCCAAGAACCCGCTCGGCCGCGCCATGTTCAAGAAGCTGCACGTGTTCACGGGCGAAAAGCACCCGCACGCCGCGCAGCAGCCGAAGCCGCTCGACCTCTGAGGCTCGACCAGACCATGCCTGCAAACACCAACTACGGCACCGGCCGCCGCAAGACCTCCACCGCGCGCGTTCACCTGCGCCAGGGCAGCGGCAACATCCGTGTCAACGGCCGCACGCTCGACGAGTTCTTCGGCCGCCAGACCTCCCGCATGATCGTGCGCCAGCCGCTCGAGACCGTGCAGATGGCGGACCGTTTCGACGTCGAAGTGAACGTCGACGGCGGCGGCATCACCGGCCAGGCCGGCGCGATCCGTCACGGCATCACGCGTGCGCTGATCGAATACGACGAGACGCTGCGCAAGCCGCTGCGCGTCGCCGGCTTCGTCACGCGCGACGCCCGCGAAGTCGAACGCAAGAAGGTCGGCTTCCGCAAGGCCCGCCGCGGCACGCAGTTCTCCAAGCGCTAATTCACTAGCGCGCGGGTGCGAGCAGCGGTCAGGGTGCTGCTCGCGTCGAAACCCCGCAACGGTTCCTTGGGGGATCGTCTAGCGGTAGGACTACGGACTCTGACTCCGTCAACCTAGGTTCGAATCCTAGTCCCCCAGCCAAAACGAAAAGGGGCCCGTCGAAAGACGGGCCCCTTTTTCGTTTTGGCACGGTGATTGGGACCACGAACCTAGGGTACCTAGGTTCGAACACATCGCCGCTGGCGATGTGTGACGTTGCGGATTTGCCAGCCGCGCGAAGCGCATCAGGCGCGCACACCCGCAACGGTCCCGCAGGGACGCGCAATGCGAAGCGCGCGCAATCCTCGTCCCCCAGCCAAATCAAAAGGGCCGGTACGAAAGCGCCGGGCCTTTTTGCATTTGCGGCCGCCCGTGTCTGCGCGCCGCCGCTCAACGATCCAGCGGGCTCCGCGCCGCGCTCGCTCCCTTGCGCATGACGTGCGTGTAGATCTGCGTCGTTCTCACGTCACTGTGGCCGAGCAGTTCCTGCACCGTGCGTATGTCGTAGCCGCGCTCGAGGAGGTGCGTCGCAAAGCTGTGCCGGAACGTGTGCGCAGCTGCAGCGCCTCCTGCAATCGCAGGCCGGCGCCGTACAGCAGCGTGGCGACCAGCCAGTACTCGTCTTCCAGGTGTGCAATCACGGCGCGAACCTCGGTGGGCGTCACTACGACCGGCACGCCGCGACCGCTTCGCCCGGACGATGTTATCGAGCCAAGGCAGCTCAATCTCG
>DATMIB010000225.1:0-3476 GCA_035554635.1 Steroidobacteraceae bacterium
CGTCGGTCCGTGCGAACACGGTGTAGAAGTCCGCGATGCCACCGTTGGTGATCCAGATCTTTTCGCCGTTGAGCGTCCAGCTGCCGTCGTCGTTGCGTCGAGCGGTGGTGCGGATCGCCGCGGCATCGGACCCGGCACCTGCCTCCGTGAGGCAGAACGCCGCGATCATTTCGCCGCTTGCGAGCTGCGGCAGGTAGCGCGCCTTCTGCTGCTCGTTGCCGAACAGCAGCAGGCCCTTCATGCCGATCGAGCTGTGCGCGCCGATTGTGAGCGAGACCGAGCTGTCGTGGGAACTCGTCTGCGCCAGCACGCGCGCGTAGGCGGCGTTGGAGAGCCCCAGACCGCCGAATTCCTCGGGGATGATCAAACCGAACAGGCCCAGGTCACGCAGCTCCTGCACGAATTCCTCGGGCTGGTGCGCCTCGCGATCCATCTTGGCGAGGTCGGCCTCCCTGCCATCGAGGAAGCGGTCGACCGACTCGACGATCATGCCGAGCACTTCACGGTCGCGCTCGCTGATCTCCGGGTACGGGAACAGGTTCTCCTCGAGGATTTCGCCCATCAGCAGGGCCTTGGCAGCGCTCTGGTCGCGCAGCAGGCGGTCGGGGGTGGTCTTGTCCGGGCTGGTTTCGACGGTCGCGTTCATGTGGCTATCACCTGTGGAAGATCGTTCATGGCGGCTCAGCGCAGGGGCGAGGCGTAGGCCGCGGCCTCGCGTCCGGCGCGCCGGGCCCAGCCGTACAGTCCGAGCGTGGCAAAGACAAAGGCCGCGAGCGTGGCGGCTTCGGGTTCCAGCGGCGCCGTGCCAGCGCGGACACGTGCGATCACGTACCCGCCGAGGCCGGCCTGCAGCAGCTTGTGCGTGGCATCGGGCACGTCGGCCACGTCGGCGTGGGTCGCGCGGACCTCGGCGAACCAGGCGCGGATGGCCTCGTCCAGTTCGCTGCGGGCCGCGTCGAACGCCTCGCGGATCAGCGGCGAGGCGCCTTCTGCCTCGGCGATGAACGCGCGTGCGAACCAGCGGTCCTTGTCGATGCGCCCGAGGTACTCGTGCACGCCGGCGACGAGGCGCTTCGGCAGCGGGCCGGGGGCGTCGATGGCCGCGTTGAACGCGTCCATCAGCGCACGCGCCAGCCCGACGAAGCACGAGAGGAAGCAGTCTTCCTTGTCTTCGTAGAGCTCGTAGAACGTGGCGCGCGACACCTTGGCGTGCGCGATGATGTCGGCGACGGTAGCCGCTGCGTAACCTTTCTCGGCGACGACGTGGGCCGTGGCTTCGACGAGCCGCGCACGCTGCGACAGCACCACGACTTCCTGCGGCAACCCGGCAATGCCACGCGGCAGGCGCCGGGGCACGACGAACGCCTCTTCGCCCGCCGGCAACACGGCGCGAATCGCACGCGCGCGATCGTTGCGCTTCGTCGACGCAGGCGTGCGACGCGCGGCGACCCCGGCGGGTGCGGCGCGACTGCGCTTCGGGAGCGGTGAGGGTTTCTTCGCCATGCGGCCTTGTGACGGGCAGGCGGAGTGCCCGGACGGCCCGAGTGTACAGCGGCGCTTGCGTATGAACAACGGTGTTCATTAGGATGCATGGAAGGCCGGATCGATCCGTTTCGGCGCCATTTTTCAGGTGAATCCCATGCTCAGTGGCCAGGTCCGTCCGGTCGTCGTCGTCGCTGCACAGCGCATTCCGTTCGCGCGTTCCGGCACGGCGTACGCAAACCTTGCCAACAAGACGATGCTGACCGACACGCTGCGCGGGCTCGTCGAGAAGGCCGGGCTGCGCGGCGCACGGCTCGGCGAAGTCGCCGGTGGTGCGGTCATGAAGCACTCGCGCGACTGGAACCTGGTGCGCGAGTGCGTGCTGTCCTCGGGGCTCGACGCGGCGACGCCGGCCTACGACCTGCAGCAGGCCTGTGGCACCGGGCTCGAGGCCGTGATCCTGGTCGCGAACAAGATCGCGCTCGGCCAGATCGACGCCGGGATCGCCTGCGGCACCGACACGACCTCCGACGCACCGATCGCGGTCAGCCGTCGCATGCAGCAGGCGCTGATGCGTTTGAACCGCGCGCGCACGTTCGGTGCGCGACTGCAAGCCGCGTTGCCGCTGCTCGACCCGCGCAGCCACGTGCCCGAGATTCCGCAGAACTCGGAGCCGCGGACCGGCAAATCGATGGGCTCGCACGCGCAGATCACGGCCGACCGCTATGGCATCGGGCGCAAGGAACAGGACGAGCTGGCGCTCGCGAGCCACCGCAACCTCGCGCGCGCGTACGACGAGGGCTTTTTCGGCGACCTCGTGGCGCCATACCATGGCCTCACGCGCGACAACAATTTGCGGCCCGATTCGACGCTCGAGAAGCTCGCGAAGCTGCCGGGCGCGTTCAAGCCGGGCGGCAGTATCAGCGCGGCGAACTCCTCGCCGCTGACCGACGGCGCGTCCGCCGTGTTGCTCGCGAGCGAGGACTGGGCACGCGAACGCGGCCTGCCCGTACTCGCGTACGTGACGGCCGGTGAGACCGCCGCGGTCGATTTCGTCGACGAGCGCGAGGGCCTGCTGATGGCGCCGGCGTACGCGGTCGCACGCATGCTCGGGCGTCGTGGTCTCAAGTTGCAGGACTTCGATTTCTACGAGATCCACGAAGCGTTCGCCGCCGTCGTGCTGTGCACGCTCGCGGCCTGGGAGTCGCTGGAATTCTGTCGCGACCGGCTCGGGCTCGCCGAGCCGCTCGGCGCGATCGACCGCGCACGGCTCAACGTCAAGGGCAGCTCGATCGCGGCAGGGCACCCGTTCGCCGCGACCGGCGGTCGCATCGTCGGCACGCTGGCGAAGCTGCTGGCGGACAAGGGCGCTGGCCGTGGCCTGATCTCGATCTGCGCCGCGGGCGGGCAGGGTGTCACGGCGATCCTCGAGCGCTGACCGCACCTCAAAAAAAAGGCCCCGGCCGAAACGACCGGGGCCTGAAATGCGCTCGGAGCGCGTGGGAATCAATTCGTTCGAGGCCGTTCCTCCGGAGCCCTCACCCCGGAGCCATCACCCCGGGGCCCTCACCCGCCCTTCGGGCGACCTCTCCCACGAGTGGGAGAGGTGAGGAGCCAGGTCAGTAGACGTCGCGAACGGTGTTGTGGACGTTGAACTTGCCGGTCGGCGTGATGATGCGCGCGTCGTTGATCACCGCCTTGAGCTTCAGCGTCTTGTCG
This sequence comes from Steroidobacteraceae bacterium, assembly GCA_035554635.1. Taxonomy (GTDB): domain Bacteria; phylum Pseudomonadota; class Gammaproteobacteria; order Steroidobacterales; family Steroidobacteraceae; genus RPQJ01. Next base: position 3,202 of record DATMIB010000225.1, read on the forward strand.
TCGACGACCACGATCGCGGACTTCTGGTCCTTGCCGTTCCACACGGAGAACCAGACTTCGTCGCCCGCGGCGTTGTACTCGGGCTGCACCACGCGCTTGGGGCCTTCGCCCAGGTTCGCCCAGTCGGCGATCGGCAGGACCTTGTAGCCGGCCTCGAGGTTGGTCGTGTCGAACACCGCAACGCTCTGGGCGATCTTCGCGTCGGGGTTGAGCGGCGTGTCGACGTAGAGGTGCTTCGACTTCGGGTGCGTCTTGACGAAGAGCGAACCGCCGCC
>DATMIB010000226.1:0-1709 GCA_035554635.1 Steroidobacteraceae bacterium
TACCACGCGATCCCACTACTGTGCTTTGTCATTCTCGTCGCGGCGTGGTTTGGCCTGAGGTCACATGCCGTAGAGTCCTAGGGGGCTGTTCGCCGTGCCTTGAAGTATCGATGCACGAGCGAGCAGCAGATCAGCGACAGTATTGCCAGCGCCGAACTTGGAAGCAGCGAGAGCACGGTTTCTTGCGGCGACTGAAACTGGAGTCCGTAGTAGCCGGACCGCACACCCCAATAGATCGAATCTGCGAGCTTGGCCAAGAAGCCTATCGTCAGCAGATACACCAGGTAGCGTGCCCATGGTCGCAGCAGCGCGATTCCCACGCATGCGACCGCGCTTACGACGGCGCCCGCGAGTAATGGCCAGGACCGTTCGACCGTGCCCACCAGCCAGCCGTACGTCGTGTATATCGCCAGTAGCGCGACGGTAAGCAACATGCCTGGGGGTGTGATCAGTCGAATCACGAAACTAGCTCACTGATTGTCTGCTTCACTCGATTCCGAGTTTCTTCACCCGGTACCTGAGCTGCCTGAACGTCATCCCCAGCAGTTCCGCCGCCTTGGTCTTGTTGTATCGAGTCTGCTCGAGCGCCCGCACGATTGCTTCTCTTTGAATGTGCTCGAGCTGGTCTTCCAGTCCGTCCACCCCGGCCTCGTCCGCTGACGGCGACCGACCAGCAAGCTCCGGCAAATCCGCGAGCAACTGCCCCTGCTTTAGCTGGATATCCTCCGGCGCTATCCGATCGTCGGAGCACAGCGTCACAGCCCGCTCCAGGATGTTTTCGAGCTCGCGCACGTTTCCCGGGTAGGAATACGACAGCAGCTTGTCCATCGCCTCGTCGCTGATCTGCGGCCGTGGCACGCCGATCTGCCGGGCGATGCGGTTGAGCAGCAGGTCGACCAGCTCGGGCACGTCGTCGATTCGCTCGCGCAACGGTGCGACGCGTAGCTCGATCACGTTGATGCGGTAGTAGAGGTCTTCGCGGAAACGGCCCGCCTTCACGAGCTCGTCGAGCTTGCGGTGCGTCGCCGACAGCACGCGCACGTCCACCGGCGCTTCGCGCGTCTCGCCGACCGGTCGCACCGATTTTTCCTGGATCACGCGCAGCAGCTTGACCTGCATGTGCAGCGGCAGGTCCGCGACCTCGTCGAGGAACAGCGTGCCGCCTTCGGCCGAGCGGATAAGGCCCTCTTTGTCGACCACGGCGCCCGTGAAGGCGCCTTTCTTGTGGCCGAACAGCTCGCTCTCCATCAGCTCCGACGGGATCGCGCCGCAGTTGACGGGCACGAACGGGCCGTCGCGCCGCGGCCCGGATTCGTGGATCAGCCGCGCGACGAGCTCCTTGCCCGTGCCGGAGTCGCCGGCGATGTGCACCGGGGCCTGGCTGCGGGCCACCTTGGCGATCATCTGCCGCAACTGCTGCATCGGCTTGGACTTGCCGAGCAACTTGAACGCGGCGGGGGCGACGACCGGCTGGGTCACGTCGTGAGGCAGTTCGTCATCGGGTCGCAGCTTGAGCGTCGCGGTGATGAGCTTGCGCAGCGCGACCAAATCGAGCGGCTTGGAGATGAAATCGAACGCGCCGAGCTTGAGCGCCCGCACCGCCGCCTCGACGTTGCCGTGCGCCGTGACGACGGCCACGGGGATACCGGGGCGGTGCTGCGCGATCCACGCCACGATGTCGAGACCGTCGCCGTCGGGCAGCCGCATGT
>DATMIB010000227.1:0-6089 GCA_035554635.1 Steroidobacteraceae bacterium
CCCGAGCATACGCCGACAGGTCGGCGTCGACACGCCGGGTGAGGCCCAGTCGGGCAGGCGGAGGCGCGCCGGGCGGGCGCTTTGGCGGATTGACGCTTTGGCGCGTCGCGTGCGAACGGTGCGCACGCCCCATGTGGCCTCAGTGGGCCCCGCGTCGCTGCCCGCGCGCGCCCTCGGCGCGGTCTTCGCGTCGTGCCGGCTCGGGCGCACCCTTGGGTTGCCAGCGTGCCGCGAGCATCAGGTAGCCGAGCAGCAGGATCGGGTAGAGGATGAGGACGTATTCGCTCATGGGGCAAGGATGCGCCAACGCGGTTCCGAGGCGAATCGGCAATGCGGCTCGAATGCGTCGGTTTGGATGGAGTTGTCGGGGGCGTCACGCACGCGTTGCGGGCACGGACGATGCCGGTCTGCTCGCGCGGCCCTTCTCGCAGGGGGTAGGAAGCGCCGAAGCTGACGCCGAATTGCGTCGCATTCTGGCGACAAGCACCCGATGAAGGGAATCCGAGTACAAGAGTCGGGCCCTGCTCGCGCCCCGCGGCGGGCCTTGGAAATGAAAACGCTCCCCCGGGCACCGGCCCGGGAGAGCGCATTGGTGTCAGGCCGAACGACCCGACCTTCACGATGACGGGTCAACGATCGCGGTCACGTCCTTCGTTGCGGCTTTGCTGACTGCCGGACTGGTCGTCCCTCATGCGCTCGGTATCGCGCTGTGACGAACCCGTGCCCGTGGAACCGCCTTGTTGACGCTGCGAACCCCCTTGCTGGTTCTGCTGCTGGTTCTGGCCCTGCGTGCGTCCGCGGTCCGACTCATCACCCTGCTGGCGATTGCCGCCCTGCCCCGTCTGCTGCCGTTGCTGCTGGTTCGGGTTGGACGAGCCCTGGTTGCCGCCCATCTGGGTGTCGTCGTCGCGATTGCGATTGCGGTCGCGTTCATTCGCCATGTTTTCGTCTCCTGCTGTACAAGCGAGGTGACACCATACTGTGGCTGCCGCGACGCTTCCCTGCGCCTGCGCCGCCGATCGCCGTAGGATTGACCGGCCTCGGGCGTAGGCGTGGGGACCGCAGCGAATCGCACCGTTTCTCGCGTCGGCAAAAGTTCCCGTGCACATGTTCATCACTGCGCTTCGCGCGCGGCCGGCTGCGCTTTTTCTCGAGCGACAGGCCTTCAGTCTTCGTGTTCGCGGCGCCTCGCAACGGGGCGGCTCACGAGGATGTCGACCGATTCGGTGACGGGATCGAACTGGATCTTCGCTTCGCCACGTTCGAGCTGTCGCAGCACCTGCTGCACCTTGGTCTCGAACGGCACGTCGTGCTCGCCATAATCGGTGCCCTCGCGCAGCACGAACGCCTCGGCCACGCCGCGCAATGCGTCGGCTGAGAGTTCGCTGTGCGGCACGTCCACCGGCGGCGGGCGTTCGCGCGGGTCTTCATACCATTCGGTCACGGGTAGCTCCGCGTGCTGGCGACGTCCGGCAACGTGATGTCGCCGGGGGGCCCGATTATCGCCGCCCGTGGCCGCGCCTGACAGATGCCGTCCGAGCCGTTACGCTCGGCTGCTGCTTCCACTTCGAAGGACTGCCGATGCTGCACGACCTCCGTCGCTCGCTGGCGCCCGCGCTCGCGACATTCGTCCTGGCGACCGCCGCGGCGAACACCGCCGGCGCCGCACCACCCGAATTTCCTGAAGCCGGCTATCGCAAGCACATCGAGGTGCTCGCCAGCGATGCCTTCGAAGGCCGCGCGCCCGGGACCGAAGGCGAAAAGAAGACCGTCGCCTACATCGAGGAACAGTTCCGCGCGGCCGGGCTCCAGGGTGCGATCGACGGCAGCTTCCGCCAGGCCGTGCCGGTGGCCGAGATCACGCCGCACGCGGACGCCACGCTGCAAGTGCGGGCCACCGACGGCAAGACGCTCGCCCTGCGCCAGCTCGACGACGTGGTCGTGTGGACCAAGCGACCGGTGCCCGAGTCGCGCATCGCAAATGCCGAGGTCGTCTTCGCGGGTTACGGCATCATCGCGCCGGAGTACGGCTGGAACGACTACGCCGGACTCGACGTGCGCGACAAGCTCGTGCTCGCGCTCGTCAACGACCCGGGCTACGCGACGCAGGACCCGAAGTTCTTCACCGGCAACGCGATGACGTATTACGGCCGGTGGGACTACAAGTTCGCCGAGGCCGTGCGCCACGGGGCGGCCGGTCTGCTGGTCGTGCACGAAACCCGGGCGGCGGGCTATCCCTGGGACGTCCCACGCAACGGCGCGACCAAGGCGCAGTTCGACCTGCGCCTCGCCGACGCGGCGAGCCAGCGGCTCGCGATCGAGGGCTGGATCACCGAACAAGGCGCCACGCAGCTGCTCGCGTTGGCCGGGCAGGATTTCGCGGCCCTGAAGCGCGCGGCATCACAGCGCGGATTCAAGAGTCGTGCGCTCGGCGTCACGGCGAGCGTCGGCGTGCGTAACGACGTCAAGTACAAGACCTCGTACAACGTCGTGGGCGTGCTGCCGGGGCGCGACCGCCCCAATGAGGCGTTCGTCTACACGGCGCACTGGGACCACCTCGGCAAGGTCGCAGACGCCAAGCCCGGCGAGGACGCCGTCTTCAACGGTGCGCAGGACAACGCCACCGGGATTTCGGCACTGATCGAACTCGCGCGTGCGTTCGCGCAGACGCGGCCTCGGCCACAGCGCTCGCTGCTGTTCGTCGCGGTGACGGCGGAAGAATCGGGCCTGCTGGGCAGCCAGTATTTCGTCGAGCACTCGCCCGTGCCGGTTGCGCAACTGGTCGGCGGGCTCAACATGGACAACCTGTACTCGGTCGGCAAGACGCGCGACCTGACCGTGATCGGCTTCGGCAAGTCGGAACTCGAGGACGACCTGCGCGTCGCGGCGCAGAAGCAGGGCCGCACGCTCGTGCAGGAGCCGGCGCCCGAGAAGGGCTTCTACTACCGCTCCGACCACTTCAACTTCGCGCGCAAGGGCGTGCCGATGCTCTATACCAAGTCGGGCGTCGACAGCCCGACGCGGGGCGCGGACTGGGGCAAGCGCTGGCTCGACGACTACACCGCGAACCGTTACCACAAGCCGGCGGACGAATACGACGCGGGCTGGGACGTGAGCGGCACGCTGCAGGACCTGGCGCTCTACTACGACGTCGGGCTCGGGCTCGTGAATTCCTCGCGCTGGCCGAACTGGCGCGTGGGGACCGAGTTCCGCGCGCTCCGCGACGCCAGTCGGTGAGTGGGGACACTCTCCAATTTCGAAAAATAGAGAGTGTCCCCATTTTCCGAAAGGCGCTTGACGGTGTGTGCGGCGCCTGCAAAGTGCCCGCGCCATCCATTGGGGACACTCTCCAATTTCGGAAAATGGAGAGTGTCCCCTATTTCCGCCAGCCGGCGCGTTCGGCCTCCGCGACCGAGCAGAACCAGCGCTCGCCTTTCGCCGGGTCGATGCGCGTGGCCTCGTACGACGCCGAGCCCGGCACGTGATAGACCTTGCGTCCGCCTGAACCGATGTTGCCCTTGATGCGGCACGCCGGGTCGGGTGGTGCCGCCTCCGCACGCGTCGCGGCCGTGCTCCCCTGCGCACGCGGTGGTGCCGGCGTGACAGCCGCCGCCGCCGACTTCGACGCCCCGCCTCGCAAGGCCTCGCGACACCGTTCGAGCGTCTCCCCCGAGTAATCGCGCACCCGGTGCGTCGGATCTCGCTTGCGCGCCCGCCAATCCCACGGCGCGATCCGTTGCGTCGCCGGCAGCGCCCACACGCCGCGTCGTGCACGTCGCGCCTCCTCCTCGAGCTCGCAGTACGCGACATTGTCGGTGTGATGACGGTAGGCCCACGCATGGCCCTCCCGCACGAGCCACTGGTCGACGTTCTGCTCATCCTTGAACACCGTCGCGACCAGGCGCGAGTAGCGATCCTGCTCGACCGGCTCGAGCGTGACCATGGCACCGCGCGGCAACCGCTGCCGCAACGCCGCCTGTGCCTGGCGCCCACCGGGCTGGTCGTACTCCGGCGCATCGGCGGCGTGCATGCGCACCTCGACCGGCCCCGACTCGAGCCTGACGACGAGCGAGTCGCCGTCCTTGACCTCGAGCACCGTGCCACGCAAGACCGTCCGTGATTCCGCCGGCCCGCAGCCGACGAGCCAGGCCACACCGCAGAGGCCGATCAGCGCAACGCCTCGCGCAAGCAACGCACGGCCAACCCGAGCCTGCGACCTCCACCCCTGCACCGCGCGCTCGCGATGCTGCATGCCTGCAGCGTGGCTGCCATCGCCGCCAAGACTCCGTCCCGTCATGCTTTCAATGCCCGTTGCGACCCGAACCGTCGCATTGTGCACTGCTCCGCGTCACCGTCGCAGTTCGTTGACATCGCACGCATGCTTATCGACCATGCGCGCGCATGGACAAACCGCTGGACACACTTCTCGACGCGCCCGACGAACTGCGACAGCTGCTGCTGCAGTACGGCCCTCGCGTGCTCTCCGCGCTCGTGGTCGTCGTCGCGGGCCTGATCGTGACGCGCTGGGTCGCTGCCTTCGCCGCACGCGGCCTCGAGCGCTTCCCGCTCGAACCGCCGGTGCGCGCACTCGTGCTGCGTGCGGTGAAGCTGCTCGTGTTCTTCGTGTTCCTGCTGATGGCGTTGCAGAACCTCGGCATCGACCTGTTGCCGTTGATCGCCGGGCTCGGCATCGCCGGGGCCGGCATTGCGCTCGCACTGCAGGGCGTGCTCGGCAACGTCGCGGCCGGTCTCACGATCATCTTCACGCGGCCGTTCCGCGTCGGCGAGTACATCTCGATCGTCGGCGAGGAAGGCGTCGTGCAGGAAATCTCGCTGTTCAGCACGATTCTTCGTCACAGCGACCTGTCGCAGGTCGTGATCCCGAACCGCAAGATCGTGGGCGAGATCCTCCACAACTACGGCGAACTGCGGCAGCTCGACCTGCGCGTGGGCGTCGCCTACGGCACGAACCTCGAGGACGCCGTCGCGACGATCCGCGAGGTGCTCGACGCCAACCGCCGCGTGCTGCGGGAACCCGCGCCGGTCGTGCAGGCGATCAAGCTCGGCGACTACGCGATCACGATCGCGATCCGGCCCTGGGTTGCGGTGCAGGACTTCGGCGCGGTGCCGGGTGAGATCAATCCCGCAATCGTGCGCGCGTTCGCCGTGCGCGGCATCGAAATCCCCGTCCCGGTGGTGCGCGCACTGCCACCAACAGGCGGGTAAGCCTCGGCCCTACGCGCACGCTCCTCGCTGCGACGCGATGGCAGCGTCGACCGGCGACGCCGCGGCGTCGCATTCCTACATACCGCCATTGCACGTGCCGCTAAAACGACACGCAGGCCCCGCGCGTGGGCCGCCACATCCCCGATGACGTATCCAAGGAAGGAGACACGCCATGGCCGAAAAGAAACGTGACCGCGACGTTCTGCGCAAAGACGACGATTCCCACGCCCTCGAAACCGCCGGCGGCGCGTTTGCGGGCGGCGCGGCCGGTGGTGTCGCGGGCGCCGCGCTGGCGGGCGCAGCCGCGGGCGGGCTCGGTGGCCCGGCCGGCGCAGCGATTGGTGCTGCGGTCGGTGCCGTGGCCGGCGCGGTCGCCGGCAAGGCGATCGCGGACCGCATCGACCCGACGGTCGAGGACGAGTACTGGCGCAGCAACTATTCGTCACGCCCCTACGTCACGAGCGGCTCGACCTACGACGACTATCGCCCCGCATACCGCATGGGGTACGAGCGATATCCGCAGTATCACGGGCGCAAGTTCGACGAGGTCGAGCACGAGTTCAGCCGTGACTGGGACTCGGCGCGCGCCGATTCGCGTCTCACCTGGAACGACGCCCGACACGCAACCCGCGACGCCTTCCAGCGTGCGAGCGACACCGTCGAACGCTGGACGCCCGGCGATTCCGACCGCGACGGCAAGTGAACCTGATCGAGACGGCAGACAACTCGGGCCCAGGCGGCACACGCAAGCCTGACCGGGCACGGCAGTGAGTCCGACTGACCGCGTCGATTGAATGACGGCGCGGCCAGTCGCGACGCGGGGCGGCGCACCGATGCGTGCGTCGTCCCGCGGCGGCAGCGAG
>DATMIB010000228.1:0-37269 GCA_035554635.1 Steroidobacteraceae bacterium
GAGCGCCGTCACCATGACGTACGGTGCGAGCGAAATGAAGACGACGAACATCGAGTAGGCCGCCGACGACTGCAGCACGCAGCTGAGGTAAAGCGGCCTGGCCAGCAGCGAGCGCGCCACGCGCGCCATTTCGCGGACGTCGGGCGGTGAGTGCGCGGCCGGGCGCGTCTCGGGCAGGTGGCGCCAGACGAGCCACGCGATCGCGACGCCGAACACGATCAGTGCGCCGAACACCGAACGCCAGCCGAACTGGCTCGTCAGGACGCCGCCGACGACCGGCGCCGAGGCGCTCGCGACCACCGAGACGATCGCGAGTTGTGCCAGCATCGGCGCCATGCGCGTCGGAAACACGTCGCTCACGATCGTGCGCGACACCGCGAGGCCCGCGGCGGTGCCGAACGCACTCACCGCGCGACCGAGCACGAGCCAGCCGAGGTTCGTCGCCGCGAGGCAGGCCAGCGAACCGGCCGTCATCAGCGCGATGCCTCCGAACAACGCGGCGCGCCGGCCGTAGCGGTCGGCGTACGGGCCCCAGAACAGCATGCCGACCGCAAAGGTCAGCAGCGCGACCGAAAAGGTCGTCTGGACTTCGGCCACGCTCGCGTCGAAATGCTCCCGCACGGCCGGCAGCGCGGGGATGTACATGTTCGTCGCGACCGAGCCGATCGTGACGACGAACGAAAGCAGTAGGATCAGCGCGCGGTCGCTCAACCCTCGATGCCGCCGATGCAGAGGTACTTGAGTTCGGTGTAGTCGAGGATGCCGTACTTCGAGCCTTCGCGACCGACACCCGATTCCTTGACGCCGCCGAACGGGGCGACCTCGGTCGAGATCAGCCCGGTGTTGAGCCCGACGATGCCGTACTCGAGCTTTTCCGCGACGCGCAGCGCGCGCGCGAGATCCTTCGTATAGAAGTACGAGGCGAGGCCGAACTCGGTGTCGTTCGCCATGCGGATCGCGTCACGCTCGTCCTTGAACGGGAACACCGGCGCGACCGGTCCGAAGGTTTCCTCGCGTGCGACCAGCATGTTCGGCCGCACGTGCGTGATCACGGTCGGCTCGAAGAACGTGCCGCCGAGCGCGTGTCGCTTGCCGCCGAGCGCGACGCGGGCGCCCTTGGCGAGTGCGTCGGCGACGTGCTCCTCGACCTTGGCCACGGCCTTGTCGTCGATCAGCGGGCCCTGGTCGGTCGCGCCCTCGAGGCCGTCGCCGACACGAAGCTTGCGCACGGCCTCGACCAGCTTTGCGACGAAGTCGTCGTAGACGCCTTCCTGCACCAGCAGCCGGTTGGCACAGACGCAGGTCTGGCCGGTGTTGCGGTACTTGCTCGCGATCGCGCCCTGTACTGCGAGGTCCAGGTCGGCGTCGTCGAACACGATGAACGGCGCGTTGCCGCCGAGCTCGAGCGACAGCTTCTTGAGCGTGTCGGAGCACTGCACCATGAGCTTCTTGCCGATCGCGGTCGAACCGGTGAACGTGAGCTTGCGCACGATCGGGTTCGAGGTCATCTCGCCGCCGAGCACCGAGGCGGAGCCCGTGACCACGTTGAACACGCCCGGCGGGATGCCCGCGCGATGTGCGAGCTCGGCCATCGCCAGCGCGGAATAGGGTGTCTGCATCGCGGGTTTGCAGACGAACGTGCAGCCGGCCGCGAGCGCGGGGCCGGCCTTGCGCGTGATCATCGCGGCCGGGAAGTTCCAGGGCGTGATCGCCGCGACCACGCCGACGGGCTGGCGCAGCACGAAGATGCGCTTGTCGGGCTGGTGGCCCGGGATCACGTCGCCGTAGAGCCGCTTGCCCTCCTCGGCGAACCATTCGATGAACGACGCCGCGTAGACGATCTCGCCGCGCGCTTCTGCGAGCGGCTTGCCCTGTTCGGCCGTCATCAATGCCGCGAGGTCGTCGGCGTGCGCGAGCATGAGGTCGTGCCACTTGCGCAGCAGCGCGGCACGGTCCTTGGCCGTGCGCGCGGCCCATGCCGGGAACGCGGCCCTTGCGGCTTCGATCGCGGCACGGGTCTCGGCGACGCCCAGGCTCGGCACGGTGCCGAGCGCCGCACCCGTGGCTGGGTTGGTCACCTTCACGGTCGCGCCGTTTCCGGCGTCGACCCAGCGACCGTCGACATAGCACTGCTGGCGCAGCAAGGCGCCGTCCGCGAGGTTCAGGGGCATTGCGGTTCTCTCTTCCATGCGCCGCGCCCGTCCGCGCGGCGGACGGGGCGACGGCTGTTCGTCAGCCGAGGTACCTGGCGAGAAACGCGAGCGTCCGCTCGAGCGCAAGGTGCGCTGCGGCGCCGTCGTAACTCGCGCGATCGGTGCAGTTGAAGCCGTGACCGGCGTAGTAGAGATGATACTCGCCCTGCGGGAACGCGGCGCGGATGCGGTCGATGTCCTCGGGCGGGATGTGCGCATCGTGCCGGCCGAAGTGGAACTGCATGGGTGCGCGGGGCACGGGTTCGAGCACGTCGGGGATGCCGGCACCGTAGTAGACGACACCGGCGGCGATGTTGGTCCGGCTGCCGGCCATGTACACGACGCGGCCGCCCCAGCAGTAGCCGATCATGCCGACGGCACCCGCATGCGCGACTGCGTCGACCGCCGCATTGAGGTCCGCCATCAACCCCGCCGTGTCCGCCTGTCGGGCGTAGCCGCGCCCCGCCTGCATGCCGGACTCGTCGTAAGGCAGGTTCACGCCGCGCTTCTGGCGGTCGAACAGGGCGGGTGCGATCGCAAGGTAGCCCTTGGCGGCGTATTGCTCCGCCACGCGCTCGATGTGACCCGTGACACCGAAAATCTCCTGCACGATCACCACGCCGCCGCGCACCGGGGCATCGGTGGCGGCCCGGGCGAGATAGGCCGAGAACGTGTGTCCGTCCGCGGCCCGCAACTGCAGGTGGCTCATGGGGGCGCTCCGTGCCGCACCGGCGAGGCAAGGTGCTGTCGAGGATAGCAGGGCGGGGCGCCGCGGCCGGAAGCGGGGACGCGGCCCATCGCGCGTCAATGGCGTCTGACTCCGCCATTCCGGACCTCCCTATAATCGCCGCTCGCCCACCGGCAGGAAGCTCCCCATGTCGTTCCGTACCTTTGCCACGTCGCTCGGCCTCGCCGTGACCGCCACGCTCGCCGGTTGTGCCGGCCAGCCTGCGGCGGAGGCTCCGGCCCCCGTGTCCACGCCGGTCGCGGCCGCGGCGCTCGAGGCGGCCCCGGCCCGCAACCAGCAACTCGACGCGCTGTTCGAGGCCTATTTCGAGGACCTGCTCGAGCTGAGTCCGCTGGTCGCCACCTTCATGGGCGACGACCGCTACAACGACCGGTTGCCCAACTCGATCGGCCCCGAATACCTCGCCGAGTCGCGCGCGACGAACCACCGTTACCTTGCCGCGATCAAGGCCATCGATCCCAGCGGCCTCGCGCCGGCGGACCGCATCTCCTACGACATCTTCCTCTCGGAGCGCGAACGCGAAGTCCGCGCCGAGCGCTTCCCGGCGGAACTGCTGCCGCTCAACCAGGCCGGCAGCCTGCTGACACTGATGCCGGCGCTAGGTGCCGGTGGCAACGCGCAGCCGTTCGCGACGGTCAAGGATTACGACAACTGGCTCGGCCGTCTCGACGGGCTCGTCGTCTGGATGGATCAGGCAATCGTCAACATGCGCGCCGGCATGCAGCGTGGCGTCGTGCAGCCGCGCGCCGTGATGGAAAAGGTGCTGCCGCAGCTCGACGCGATGATCGTCGACCGTGCACAGGACAGCCAGTTCTACGCTCCGGTGAAGCAGTTTCCCGCGGCGTTCGCGCCGGCCGACCGCGAGCGGCTCGCGGCCGCCTACGCGGCCCAGCTCGACACGAAGCTGCTGCCGGCGTTCCGGCGCCTGCGTGACTTCGTGCGCGACGAATACCTGCCGCACACGCGCACGACCGTCGCCTGGACCGCGTTGCCCGACGGCGCGGCGTGGTACCAGAACTACGTGCGGGAGCACACGACGACGACGATGACGGCCGAGGAGATCCACCAGGTCGGCCTCGGCGAAGTCGCGCGCATCCGCGGCGAGATGGACCGCGTGCGCCAGCAGGTCGGATTCAAGGGCGACCTGCCGGCGTTCTTCGAGTTCCTCGAGACCGATCCGCAATTCTATTTCACGCGCGGCTCCGACCTGATCGACGGCTACCAGGTGCTCAAGCGGCGCATCGATGCCGCACTGCCGCGGCTGTTTTCGGTGTTCCCGAAGGCCGACTACGAAGTGCGCGAGGTCGAAGCGTTTCGCGCCGCCTCCGCGGCAGGTGGCTCGTACCAGCCGCCTTCGGCCGACGGCTCGCGCCCGGGTATCTTCTACGTCAACACCTTCAACCTGAAGGCGCAGCCGAAATACGGCATGGAGACCCTGTCGCTGCACGAGGCGGCGCCGGGACACCATTTCCAGGTTGCGATCCAGCAGGAACTCGAAGGCGTGCCGCGCTTCCGCCGCTTCGGCGGCGACTACACGGCCTACGTCGAAGGCTGGGCGCTCTATGCCGAGTCGCTCGGCAAGGAGCTCGGCATGTTCACCGATCCGTACCAGTGGTTCGGCCGGCTCAACGACGAAATGCTGCGCGCGATGCGCCTCGTCGTCGACACCGGACTGCACGCGAAGGGCTGGAGCCGGGAACAGGCGATCCGCTACATGCTCGACAACTCGACGATGGCCGAGTCGGATGTCGTTTCCGAGGTCGACCGCTACATCGCGTGGCCGGGCCAGGCGCTCGGTTACAAGATCGGCGACCTGCGGATCCAGGGCCTGCGGCACAAGGCGGAAACGACGCTCGGGTCGAAGTTCGACGTGCGCGACTTCCATCGCATGGTGCTCAGCGACGGCGCCGTGCCGCTCGACGTGCTCGAGGCCAAGGCGGATCGCTGGATCGCGGAGCGTCGTTGAGCGCGCCGCACTCGTGCGGACCTGTGCCGTGAGGAGCGTCCGGTCGCCGCGGCTTCCGCTCGTGCTGCTCGCGGTGGCGGCCGCGTCCGTCGTCGCGGGCTGCGACTTTGCCGAGCCGCCGCCTCCGCGCGCGGAGGAACAGCCGTCGGCGATCATGCTGCCGCTGCAGGCCTCGAACGCCGAGACAGCGAAGCTCTACCGCGTCGTCGAGACCTACTACAACGAGTACCTCGTGCTCAATCCGCTGCTGGCCAGCGAACTGGGCGACCACCGTTTCGACGACCGCTTCGGCGACTACGCCAGCGCGAGCTGGATGGCCGATTCGCTCGGCATCGAGCAGGAGGCTCTCGAGCGCCTGGCCGCGATCGATCCGAAGCAACTGCGTGGCGAAGACCTGCTCACGTACGAGGCGTTCAAGCGCCAGCGCGAACTGAGCGTGCCCGGCTTCCGTTACCCCAGTGAACTTCTGGCGATCGACCAGCTGCACAACTGGGGCGACGTGTTTGCGCGACTCGCCGCCGGCGACGGGGCACATCCATTCCGCACGACGCAGGACTACGATCGCTTCCTCGCGCGCATGGATGGCTTCGCGGCGTGGACCGAACAGGCGATCAACAACCTGCGCGCCGGTGTCAGCAAGGGCGTCGTGTTGCCGAAGGTCGTCGTCGAACGGACGCTGTCGCAGCTCGAGACGTTCGCGCGCATCGAAGACCCGCGGCAATCGGTCTTCTGGCAGCCGATGCTCGAGTTCCCGGCCGGGCCCACGGTCGCCGACCGCCGGCGCCTGCTGCAGGCGTACGACGAGAAGCTGCGCACGCGCGTACTGCCGTCGTATCGCAGGCTGTACGACTATCTCGCGCAGGAATACCTGGCGCAGGCACGCGACACGGTCGGCTGGTCCGCCCTGCCGAGCGGCGAGTACTGGTATGCCTGGCTCGTGCGTCGTCACACCACGCTCGACCTCACGCCCGCCGAGGTGCACGCGATGGGCCTGCGAGAGGTGGCGCGGCTGCGTGCGAACCTTGCGGCGCTGCAGTCCGCGATCGGTGTCAGTGGCGACCTGCGCGTCGCATTCGATGCGCTGCGATCCGATCCCCGGTTCCAGGTCACCGACGCGTCGACGTTGCTGGCCGGTTACGAGTCGCGCCGCGAGCGCGTGGTTGCGAACCTGCCTTCGCTGTTCGCGCGCCAGCCCAAGGCGCGGCTGGTGATTCGCCCCGTCGAGCCTTATCGCGCCGCCACGGCGGCGACCGCCTCGTACGAGGCCCCGAGCGTGGATGGCGCGCGGCCGGCCGTGTTCTACGTCAACACGCACGAACTGTCGTCGCGCCCGACTTACCTCATGGACGCGGTGTTCCTGCACGAGGCGATTCCTGGCCACCATACCCAGGTCGCGATCGCGCAAGAGACGCCGAACCTGCCGAGCTTCCGGCGCTACGGCGGCGATTCGGCCTACGTCGAGGGCTGGGCGCTGTACGCGGAGACGCTAGGGGCGTCCCTCGGGTTGTACCAGGATCCGTACAGCGAGTTCGGCGCGCTCTCGATGCAGCTCTGGCGTGCGGCGCGACTGGTCGTCGACACGGGCATTCATGCCCAGGGCTGGACACGCGACCGTGCCGTCGAATACCTGCGCGCGAACACGGCACTCGGTGAGGCTGACATCGCCGCCGAAGTGGACCGGTACATCGCCTGGCCGGGCCAGGCGCTGGCGTATAAGGTCGGCGAACTGAAGCTGCGCGAGCTGCGGCGCAGAGCCGAACAGAAGCTCGGCGGGCGCTTCGACGTGCGAGAGTTCCACGAGCAGGTGGTCGGCAGTGGCGCGCTGCCGCTGCCGGTGCTCGAGGCCAAGATCGACCGCTGGCTCGCGCAACGACACTGAGGCCGGAAGCAGCGCCGCGTCGTTTCGGCGCCCAAGCCAACAGTTCGCTTGGGCGTCACCACAACGAAGCGCAGCGCTCTTTGGCCTACAGCGAAGCGAACTTTAAAAATGCTGTTCGCTCCATAAAAACAGCCAAAAACAAGCGCAGCGAGCCTGTCTCCATCTTGCGACAAGCCGTGCCAAAACGGTGTAATCGCGCCTACACGTTGTCGGCGTTCGTGGTGCACTGAGTCCACGCCATCGGTACGACGCCCAGGTCGTACGCACTGCCCGGAACGACGTCACGGAGAGGAAATGGATCGGATCGTTCGTCGTCACCTGCGTTGGATCGCGCCGGTCGCGCTCTGTGTCGCGAGCGTCGTCGCTTCCACCGAGGCGAATATCCCGAACCCCCGGCCCGATGCCGACTTCCTCGACACGCCGCGTCGCGCGCTCGACGAAAGCCTGCCGCCGCAGGCGCGGCGCGGCACCGGCATCATGGGCTTGCTCGGTGCACAGGCACTCGAAGCGGTGGCGCTCACGTTCACGTTGCCGGACGGACGCACGTTGCGCGCCTCGCGCCAGCAGGTCGTCGAAGACCGCACGCGCGAGCTCAGGACCTGGGTCGGCACGTTCGAGGACCAGCCCGGCAGCCTCGCCGTGCTCGGTACGTATCGCGGCGCCACGACCGGCTTTCTCGCCTATGGCGCCGAGCTCTGGGAAATCCTGCCGGCTGCGGATGGCCGTCACCTCGTCATGTACCGCTTCGACGACTCGAGGCTGCCGGCGTCCGAACCGCTGATGACGCAGCGCAAGTCGACGCCGGCGATGACGCCGCCGGTCGACTACGGCGCCAGCGAGGCCGCACCGGAGCGGCTCGAGTCGGGCTACGTGCACGACCTGCTCGTCGTCTACACGCCGGCCGCGCGCAAGCGTTACGGCCAGGCGACGCTCGAGAGCATGATCCAGAACGCCGTGCAGGCGGCGAACCAGGCCTATCGCAACAGCGGCATCGCGATCTCGCTGTCGCTGGTCGGGCTCGAGGAGGTCGCGTACGAGGAGACCGGCACGATGAAGGCCTCGCTGCGCGAACTGCAGGGTCGCAACGACGGCAAGCTCGAGCAGGTCCATACGCTGCGCGACCGCACCGGCGCCGACATCGTGACGCTGATCGCGGAGGACAGCGACTCCTGTGGCATCGCGTGGTCGATGCGCGGAGAGAACGTCGGCGCGGCCGGGACGGCGTTCAACGTCGTCAACGCGGGATGCCTGAGCAACCAGTCCCTCGCGCACGAGATCGGCCACAACCAGGGCAACATGCACGATCGCGACAGCACGACCAACACGGGTGCGTTCGCCTATTCGTTCGGCTATCGACGGTGCGCGACCGACGGCACCGGGTTCCGCGACATCATGTCCTATGCCTGCAAGGGCGTCGCGCGCGTGGCGCGGTTCTCCAGCCCGGCGCTCAGCTACAACGGCCAGCCGATGGGCGCGGCGTACGAGACCGACCCCGACAACTCCGCCGACAACGTGCGGTCGATGAACAACACCGCCGACACGGTGCAGGCTTTCCGCACGGCCCGCGGGCTCAGCCCCGCCCGTACGCCGGAGCGGCTGTCGGCCTGGACCAGCGCGCCGGGCACGGTCGTGCTGCACTGGTTCGACGCGAGCGACAACGAGGCCGGTTTCAAGGTCGAGCGTTCGAGCAACGGCATCGACTTCACGCAGGTCGCCACGCTCGGCGTCGATGCGACGAGCTACGTCGACAACGATGCCGCGGCCGCGACGCGCTACTACTACCGTGTGCGTGCGTTCAACGGTCGCGGCAACTCGAAGTTCAGCGAGACACGCGACGTGGGCATGTGGTGATCGGGCCATGGCGTGCGGTCCCGCACGTCGATGCGGGTCGCGCACGCGAGTGACGACAGGTGGTTGGCGCCGGCACGGCCGGTGCCCTGGGTCAAACGGGGGCGGGAGAGTTCGCGACAACCGGGGATCGTCCATCCTCCGGTCCCGGCATGACCGCGAACGAGGGGACGCCCCGCTGGTCGGGGCGTTTTCTTTGCGCGGCGGCGCGTGACGAAGCCGTGAAACTCACGCATTTGACATAACTGAAATGAGTTCGGGCGCTGTCGCCCGATGAAGACACTTTTGCGGTGGTGTACGGCTCGCTTCGGCGCAGAATCGGTGGCACAACCGATCAAGCGGCAAGGAGGCAACGATGTCGTACATCGAGCAGCACGGTTCTTCCATGCGTCGACGGGCCAGGCGGTTCGTGGCCGCAGTCTCGGCACCGCTCGCGGCACTGGCACTCGCCGCCTGCAGCAGTGGCGGCGACGATGCTGACGATCCCTCGTCGGCCGCACCGACGACGGGCAGCGTGGCGGTCCTGTTCACCGACGCCCCGCACGATCAGTTCTGCCAGGTGCGTGCCACGGTGACGGCGATCGACCTGCTCGGCACGAGCGGCCCGACGAACCTCTACACCGGTTCGCGCACGGTCAACCTGCTGGCCATGCGCAACTTCTCCGACTTCTTCACGATCGAGCCGGACGTGCCGATCGGGACCTACGAGAAGGTGCGCCTGACGCTCTCGGACCTGGCGCTCGTCGAGTGCGACGCCACGGGCCAGCCGGAACCCGAGTCCGGATGGGAGCACCCGCACCTGCCCGGCAACGGCAAGCTCGACCTCAATCCGCGCGGCGCCTTCGAGGTGGTCGGTGGCGAGACGCTTGTCGTCGAACTCGACCTCGACATGCAGAAGTCGCTGCACCTGCACGAGGCCGGCAACGGGCGCTGGCAATTCCGGCCGGTCGTCTTCGTGACCATTCGACCCGATACCCGTCGTCTCGTGCGCGTGTTCGGCAGCGCCCGCAGCATCGGCGCCTCCGCATTCGAGCTCTGCCCGGTCGAACCCGCGGCCACCGTCGGCCCGGCGGCGACGAGTGCATCGAGCGAGTGCCTCGACGTGTTCACCGACGCGAAGACCGGCATCTTCGATCGCAACGGCGACCCGGTCGGGTTGAGCGCGCTGGCCGCGAACGACCTGCTCACCGCGATCGGCTTCCTCGCCCTGCACGACGACGCGGACGGCGACACGCGCAACGACGACCTGAAACTCGACGCGGTCGTGCTCGAGTCCGGTCCACGCGGCACGTTCGCCAGGCTGCCGGGCAGCGTCGTGTCCGCACCCGGCAACAACGACATCTTCGTGTTCGATCCGGCGGCCGGCGATGCGATCGACGTCCGGCTCCAGTCCGGCACGCGGATCTTTGCCATCAACAGCGACACCGAACTGACATCCGCGGCGTTGCAGCCCGGCGCGACGGGCGAGGTCGATGGTGTCTTCACCGCGCCTGCGACCCAGGGCGAACCGCTCAAGTCCTCGCTCGTCGTTCTCGACCAGAACGCGACGCCGGCGATGAGCGTGCTCGATGCCACGATCAAGGCAATCGCAGCCGACGACGACGCGGTCGCAGCGACGCGTCGCTTCGATGTCGACACCGCGACCGTCACGGCGCAGTGCATCAAGACCGACGCGCAGACGCGCTACCTGAAGATCACCGAGAGCGGGACGTCGAGCGAGACCGCCGAGGTCACGTTCGCGGAGCTCTCGGTGGGCGACAAGGTCGACGTCTACGGTGATGCGGACACCGTCGATGCCGCGTGCGTGATGGCGGACGTCGTGCAGGAGTACGTCGCGGCGCCGTAGACTCGCGACACTGCCGATGCGCCATTGCGCGAAGGGCCCCGTTCGGGGCCCTTCTTTTTTATGACGACTCAGTAGCCGTAACCGTCGGTGTCGATGTCGTCGAGTTCGTCGCCGACGAAACGCAGTTTCCGCAGCAACTTGCTCGAACCGAAGTTGTACGTCCAGATCTCGACGGGCAGGTCGACCCAGCCCGGGCCGTAATACTCGTAGCGGTTGTAGCCGTAACCGTAGTCGTAGCGCGGCGCGCGCCGGACCATGCCATGCAGCGACACGCTCGTCGGCTCGCCGCAAAGCGCGAGCACTTTGTCCTTGCCGTCGCCGCGGCTGACGAGCTTGCTGCCACAGCGCATCGAATCTTCCGCGAGAGCCGGTGCCGTCGACACGAACGTTGCGACGCTTGCCAGAACGGATGCGATTGCCAGCGTCGCCCTCATGCGCAGAGCATAGCCCCAATCCGAATTGGAACAAGGACTTGGATGTTGCACCGCCGGGAATTGTCGGTGCTTTGCGACATAATCCCGGGTGGTCATGCCGCGGTGCAACACGCATATTGCGCGCGTCGCTCGATGGGTCCAGCAAGGATGCAACGGGCGACACCCTCGGATCGATCTGTGACGCAGTCCCGTCATCGGCGTGGGGTCCGCCCCACAATGCGCTCCAAGGGCAAACCCATCGAAAGGTGGGGACGCAAAGCCTCCGGGCTAACGGTCGCGCAGCTTGCACGACCAACGCTAGCGGGGCTGCCGGCCTGGTGGCCGCCTTCCCGATGCGCATCGGACGCGTCGTGATCGAAGACCACTGCGCCGTCGTGCGTCCGGCGCGCATGCATTCGACGAATGCATGGTCCCGCCCCCGGTCGTGACCGGGCCATCACTTCAGTTCGTTGGGTTTTCCCCAGGTGCGGTCGCGGCTGTGCACGACCAGCAAAGGAAACCTGCTGAAAGTGATGAACGCCACCATGAACACTCCTCGTGCGAATCGCTTCGCGTCCCTGGCTGCCCTGACGACCGTCGCCGTGCTGCACGCGGCCTCGGCGAGCGCCGCCTCCAAGGCCGCCACTCCCATGTTCAACGATCGTGCGGCCGCGAAGGCTGCTGAAGTGCCCGCCCAGGCAAGGACGCAGAGCGGAGTCGTGGGCACGCTGAATCCCTCGGTGCTGTCCGCGTCGTCGATCGAGCTCACGCTCGCCGATGGCCAGGTGGTCACCGCGAAGCTGCAGCGCGTCGCTCGCGACGACGCCAAGGCCACGCAATCGTGGATCGGCACCTTCGACGATGCGCCTGGCAGCATCCTGGTGCTGTCGAAGGCCAAGGGCGTCGTGTCCGGTTTCGCCACGTACAAGGACCAGACGTTCGAGGTCCGTCCGGCAACGGGCAACAAGCACGTGCTGTTCGCGGTGGACTTGAAGAAGGTGCCGACGTCGAAGGACGGCGTCGTCAGCACTGGTACCGCGGGCGGCGGCGACGCACTCGCGGTCTCGGATTACGGCGCGGGCGACAGCACGGCCACGATGGCCGGTGCGGTCGTGCACGACGTGCTGATCTTCTACACGCCGGCCGCGGTCGCTGCGTACGGCCAGGCGACGCTCGAGGGCAACATCCAGTCTGCGGTGCAGTCCGCGATCCAGGCGTACCAGAACAGCGCGGTCAACGTGACGGTCAACGTCGTCGGCCTGCAGCAGTCGCCGGTTTCCGAATCCGGCAGCGGCATGCCGACCACGCTCAACAACTTCAAGAACAACGCCACGGTGCGTTCGCTGCGCGACAAGCTCGCCGCCGACATGGTCGTGCTGGTCTCGCAGGATTCCGACTGGTGCGGTTATGCAAACCTGACGATCACCTCGATGAACGGCGTCACCAACACGGACGCCTACGCCGCGGTGTACACCAACTGCCTGAGCAACCAGACGCTGGCCCACGAGCTCGGCCACCTCCAGGGCCTGGACCACAATCGCGAGAACACGACCGGCACGCGCGAGTACCCGTATTCGTACGGCTATCGCCTGTGCGTGACCAACGGCTTCGGCGACATCATGTCGTACGGCTGTCCGGGCGTGAGCGTGCCGCGCATCGTGAGCTTCTCGAGCCCGAGCGTGTACTACAACGGCTACGCCACGGGCATTTCCTACGAGGCCGACCCGGCCAACGCGGCCGAAGCGGCACGCACTCTCAACAACACCGCCGGCAAGGTCGCCAACTATCGCGTCGGCACGACGGCGGTCGCCCCGATTGCGCCGGCGGCCCCGAGTTCGCTCGCGACGAGCGGCGTGAGCTCCGCGTCGGTGGCACTGCGCTGGAGCGACAACTCGAGCAACGAAACCGGCTTCAAGGTCGAGCGATCCGCGGACGGCGTGAACTATGCAGAAATCGCGACGCTCGGCGCCGGCACCACGAGCTTCACCGACAACGCGGTTTCCGCGCGCACGTCGTACTACTACCGCGCACGCGCGTACAACAGCGTCGGCGCCTCGGCCTACTCGAACACCGTTTCCGTGACGACGCCGGACGTGGCGCCGCCGCCTCCGGCCGCGCCGGGCTCGGTGGTCGCGCAGAACAACGCGAACGGGTCGGCCGTGGTGAGCTGGGCCGACGCCTCGTCGAACGAGTCGGGCTTCGAAGTCCGCCGCGAGACGTGGAACGCCAAGCGCAATGTGTGGGCGAATGCGACGACCGTCGGCACGACCGCGGCGAACGTCACGAGCCTCGTCGACGTGAGTGGCAACGGCACGTATCGGTACTACGTCCGCGCCGTGAACTCGGGTGGCGCCTCGGCTTACGCCGGGCCGTCGCAGGTCACGATCTCGGGCGCGCAGGCGAGGAAGGGCAAGAGCGCCAAGAGCGGAGGCTGAAGCCGCTGCACGGCTGCGCGTGACAGCAGGCCCCGGCATCGAGAGATGCCGGGGCCTTTCGCTTTCTGCGGGTGCGACGGAGCACCTGTCGGCGCGTCAATAGACGCCGGGGATGAATCGGTAGGGAACCTTCCTGCAGTAGTCGTCGTACTCGCCGTCGACGCTGCGCAGGTGATCCTCCTCGGTCAAGGCACGCAGGGCGTAGACCGAGCTCCACGCCGCGATCGAGCCCATGGCCTTCAACCCGTCGATGAATGCGTGTTCGAACGACACCATGATGATCGGCAGCGAGCCGATCCACCACGCCAGGTTCTTGCAGACGTAGGCCGGATGCCGGATGACCCGGTAGGGCCCGCGACAGACGATCCCCCGATGCGTGAGGTTGCTGGCCTTCCAGCCGAGTGCCACGGAGGCGCTGGCGTAGAGCGCCATCAGCACGAGCAGGGCCACGTTGAGCGCGAGGTGGGTCGTTGGATCCTCGAACTTCGGGAACTCGCTGACCGTGCTCCCGAGCAACCGGCCGGTCACGTGGTTGAACGGCGGGTAACAGACCAGCGCGGCGGCCCAGCCGATCAGCGTCGGGTCGACGGATCGGATCTCGTTGCCGAGCCGTTTCGATTCGACCATGTAACCAAAGATGAAGACGATCAGGTCGACGAAGACGATGGTCTGGAAGACGAACCAGTAACCCCAGCGGTCGAACAGCGCCAGCAGGCCGATCTCGACGACGTCGGTGCCGAGGATGTCGCGGCCGGTCGTCAACGCGGCCATGCTGGCCGTGAGCAGCCCGCGCACCATGATCGGGATGAAGAACGCCTTGAGCAGCGTGCTGAGGACGGCGAGCCGGTCCTCGCGCGTCAGCCCGGCGCGCCAGGCGGCGACGGGCGAGCGGGCGAAACGGGCCAGCACGTACCAGAACCGCACCGACTTCGAGATGCCCGGCGAGCGCTCGCGGGCGAAGTACAACGCGCACAGCACCGCATAGATCGCGGCGACAGCAACGAGGAAGCGGTCGCCCGTAATGGCGATCTCGGGGGGGCCATAGAGCAGCGCCAGCGACTGCCGGTTGTACGGGGCGACCAGGAACAGCGCCGTCGACAGCGCGATCAGGGCCGTCGTCGCGACGATGTTGTCGATGCGTAGCCGTGTCGTCGCGGACACGCGATCGGCCGTGTCATCCATGCGTGGATTGTGTCATTACAGGCGTGGGACCGGGACAGTGCCGTCATAAAGCAAGAACCCCGCCGAAGCGGGGTTCCTGTCCGACCGAACGGTCGGGAGAGACGTCTGCAGGCGTTGCCCTCAGGCGGCCTTCCTGAACCGCCGCGAGAAGCCCAGGCCGAGCAGGCCGAGGCCCAGCATCGTCAGGGTCGAACCCGGTTCCGGCGCGTCGCCACTCGTCGTCGTGGTGGTCGTCGTCGTGGTCGTCGTGAACTCATACGAACCGGTGCCCGTCTGGTACTTGAACCCGATCGGGTCGAGGGTCGCCGTGGTCCAGACGCCGCTCAAGGCAGTGAGCGTCAGCGTGAACGTGTCGCTGCTTTGCGCGAAGATGCCGCCGTTCGAGCCGCCCGGGCAGTTGTTGCCGCCATAGGCGCAGACCTCGATGGCCGCGAGGCTCGGGATGCTGCCGAGCGCCGCCCCGATCATGCCGCCATCGGCAGAGTCAGAAAATCCGACGGACGCCACGTTGGGGTCGATGCCGAAGCCAAAGCTGACGAGCCGGTCGCCGCCCTGTCCGAGCACGTCGGCGTCGTTGTTGAGCGTGAACACGAGTGTCAAAGTACTCGTGCCCCACCCGGACGACGTCACACTGCCGGTGCCGTCCAGTACGCGCACGGGGTTGGTCGGCGTGTTGAACGACCAGCTGAACGAACCGCTGCTGGTTCCACTGGATAGCGTCAGCGCGAAACTGGGCAGGGCGGTGGCAAACAACGCCGTCCCTGCGGCAGCGAGCGCGATCTTGCGCATGAGCTTCATGGCTACGTCCCTATGTCTGGTTGTAAGAATCCGACTCTGCGTGCCCGGCCATCCCTTCCTGCCGGTCCTGGGCTGAACGATGCAACTCGTGGGCCAGCGTTCATGGCCCCAATCGGTATTCTGTAAAATCAGCGGCTTACGAAAGGGGCGTTCAAAGGCGGGCCCAGTGAAGCGGTTCGCGCTGTCAAAATTCCCGACGCAAAACGCAAACGACAACGCCCCGTCACCGGGGCGTTGTCGCGGTGTCGAACCGGGCCGTCGCGATCGCAGGGCCGATCGCGCGCCTCGACGTCGTCGGCTCAGCGCTTGCTTGCGCGACGGCGGGCGAAGCCCAGGCCGAGCAGGCCGAACCCGAGCAGCGTCAGCGTCGAGGCCGATTCCGGCACCGTGCCGCTGCTGGTGTTGCCGCCCGAGGTGGAAGTGCTCGTCGCGGTGCCGCGGCCGATCAGGTAGATGTTCGACAGGCCGTTGGCCAGGTTCGTCGGCAACAGGGCCCAGGTGCCCGTCAGCGCGTTCTGGTCGAGCTGGACGATGAACGAGTCCGGGTCGCCGCTGCCATTGCCGAAGTGCAGGGCCAGGTACAGCGTCTCGAAGGTGTTCCAGTAATTCTGGGACAGCGTCCACGTACCTGAGAAGCGATCGCTGGTGTCCACGGTGTAGAACAGCCCGCCTTCGCTCTGGCCTTCGCCGCTGCCGGCGATGTCCTTGTCGATCAGCGTGTACGGATCCAGCGCCGCAGGGAAATTGTCGCCCTGGAAGTTGCCGGCCTGGTAGTAGCAGTAGCCGCCGGCCATCGCGCCCGTGACCTTGACCTGGCGGGTCAGGCTCGGCGTGAGCTCGCCGGGGCAATACACGGTGGCCGCCGACGCGTTCATGGTGAAGCCGAGCATCAAGAGGCCGGCGACAGCGATGGGTGCAAACGTCTTCTTCCGCATGATCTCGGTTCCTTTCGTATTGTTCTTTTGTCGATTCCCGGGAACCGACAATCCAGAAATGCCCATTCATGGGCTGGTCGGTCTAATGCAGCATCCATGCCAGCTTCCGTAAGCAATTGAATGTATTGAGAATGATGAATCACAAGAACGCGGGACTGGCGCGTTCTGTATATCGAGCCGACGGGTAGACCGATTCCCGATTGAACATAATTCCGGAATCGATGTTTGCTCGAAGGTCGTCATGGTGAATGGTCGGCCCGGGCGGTCCTCGGCGGGCAGGGGCGGACGGCAACTCTGCTACGCTTGGCGCCCGGAAATCGGGCCGTGCGCCTGAGGACGGCCGTCGTCGTCACAAGCAGATCCGATCCAGACCCCCACCTCCCCATGCCCTTCGACCGCCTCTTCGAGCGCCGCCTCGCCGGCTTGATCAATGCCCGTGTCCCCGGCGTGCTGCAGGGAGGCCTCAAGGGGGTCGAGCGCGAATCGCTGCGGGTGCTGCCGTCCGGCCAGGTCGCCCAGACGCCGCACCCGCGTGCGCTCGGTTCGGCGCTCACCAACGAAAACATCACGACCGACTATTCGGAAGCGCTCGTCGAGCTCGTGACGCCGCCGTTCGCCCAGGCCTGGGAACTCGTCCAGTACCTGGTCGACCTGCACCAGTTCGTCTACCTGAACCTGCCTGACGACGAGCTGCTGTGGGCTACGAGCATGCCGTGCGCGATCAAGGGCGACGCCAGCATCCCGATCGCGCAGTACGGCAGCTCCAACGTCGGCCGCATGAAGACGGTCTACCGGCACGGGTTGTGGCACCGCTACGGTCGCGTCATGCAGGCGATCTCCGGCGTGCACTTCAACTACTCGTTTCCCGACGGCTTCTGGCCCGTGCTGGCGGAGGTCCAGCAGGCCTCCAGCGCGGGGCAGGACTTCCGCTCCGACGTCTACTTCTCGCTGCTGCGGAACTACCGTCGCCACGGCTGGATCGTGCTGTACCTGTTCGGCAATTCGCCGGCGCTGTGCCCGTCGTTCCTGCAGGGACGCAAGGTCGAATACCTGGAGCCGCTGGCGCCCGGCAGCCTCTACGCGCCGTATGCCACCTCGTTGCGCATGAGCGACCTCGGCTATCGCAACAAGAACCAGGCGGGACTCAGCATCTCGGTCAACAGCCTCGACCACTACGTGCGCGACCTGACCGCGGCGATCACGACGCCGAGCCCGGAATACGAGCGCATCGGTGTCAAGGTCGACGGCGAGTGGCGCCAGCTGAATGCCAACATGCTGCAGATCGAGAACGAGTACTACAGTTTCATCCGTCCCAAGCGCGTGACGCTCAGCGGCGAACGCCCGACCTCGGCGCTGCGCCGAGCCGGCGTGCAGTACGTCGAGATGCGCTCGCTCGATTGCAGCTCGTTCGATCCCGTCGGCGTGAACCAGAACAAGCTGCGGTTCCTCGAGGCGTTCGCGGCGTTCTGCGTGCTGCGCGAAAGCCGCCCGATCGGCACCACCGAACAGGACGAACTTGACGGCAATCACGCGATCGTCGCGCGCGAAGGTCGCAAGCCGGGGTTACAGCTCAAGTACGACGGTCGCGACGTGTCGCTGCGTGACTGGGCGCTCGAGATCGTGGACTCGATGCGCGGCATCTGCGAGCTGCTCGACGAGGGCGATGCCAAGCGGCCGTACTCGACTGCACTCGAGCTGCAGGAGGAGAAGGTCCGCGACGTGTCGCTGACGCCCGCGGCGCGTTCGCTCGAGGAAATGCGGCGCAACGAGGAATCGTTCTTCCAGTTCGCGCTGCGCATGTCCAAGGTGCACCAGGCCTACTTCCGCGACCTGTACCCGCCGAGCCCGCAACGCCAGGAGGAATTTGCGGCGGCCGCTGCCGAATCGCTCGAACGGCAGGCGCGGATCGAAGCGAGCGACGACATCTCCTTCGACGAGTACCTCGCGCGCTATTTCTCGCGCTGAGTCCGCGCGTTCGCCTTCGCGCCGCCTGCATGGCCGCGCGACATCCAGGCTCGAGCCGACGAGCACGCGCCGCGCGACGACTGCGGCCGATATTTCCTTATTGCCCGCAAGTCATGCGGGTGTCACAACTGCGCGGGACAATTCAGCAACGAGGATCCCAACGGCACCGCTGGACCGGCAATCCGGCAGGGAGCACCGAGATCGTGTCGACGACTGCTTCACGCATGCAACGGTCGCTCGTGGCCACGGCTCCGTCACGACCGAGCGAACCGCGCGTCTTCAATCGACGCGCCAGCGACATCAACCCCGACACCGCGGCGACGACGTTCGTCACCGCCATCAAGGTCGGCAAGTCCACGCCGTCGGGCTGGGACCCGCAGGAGGTCTGGCTCAATCGCGTGCACCGCCCGAGGCTGCGACGACTCTGCGACTAGTCGTCGGTGGCTGTCGCCGGTGTGCGACGCCACCGGAGCACGCCACCGTCAGCGCAGGATCCCAGTGGTCAGCCGGCCGTCGCCGTCGATGCTTCCGCGCAGCATGCCCTTCGAGTTGAACGGCATCGCAATCCGCCCGTCGCGCCCGATCGCGATGACTCCACCCTCGCCGCCCATGTGGACGAGCTGCTCGAGCACGACCGTCTCGGCCGCCGAGACCACGTCCTTGCCGGCATGACGGATCAGCGAGGCGATTTCGTGGCCGACCACGGCGCGGATGAAGAACTCGCCGTGACCGGTCGCGGAGACGGCGCAACTGTCGTTGGCCGCGTACGTGCCGGCGCCGATGATCGGCGAGTCGCCGACGCGGCCCCAGCGCTTGGCGGTCATGCCGCCGGTCGACGTGGCCGCGGCGAGGTTGCCGTGCTCGTCACGCGCGACGGCGCCAACCGTTCCCATCAGCTGGTCGGTTTCGACGACGCCGCCCCGGCGTAATGCATCCTCGAGTTGGCGTTCGCGCCTGGCCGTGACGAAGTACCGGTTGGGTACCGGCTCGAGTCCCTGCTCGAGCGCGAACTCCTCCGCGGCAGGGCCGGCCAGCATCACGTGCGGCGAACGCTCCATGACCAGTCGTGCCAGCCCGATGGGGCTGCGCACGTGTCTCAGGCCGGTGACGGCGCCCGCCCGCAGGTCGCGTCCGTCCATCAGTGATGCGTCGAGTTCGCAGGCCCCGTTCGCCGCCAGCACGGCGCCGCGGCCCGCGTTGAAAAGCGGATCGTCCTCGAGCGCCGCGACCGACGCGACGACCGCGTCCAGCGCGGGCCCGCCCTTCGCGAGCACGGCCTGCCCGGCGCGCAGCGCGCGCTCGAGCCCGTCGCGATACTCACGTTCGCGTTCCGATGTCAGCTCGGACGGCGGGATGTCACCCGCGCCGCCGTGTACGGCGATGGCATGCATGCAACGGACCTGCGCGACTCAGGAAAGGTGCGCGAGTCTGGGCCACGACGGCCGTCGCGCGCCAGTGCGGACGATGTGCCGTGGCCCGAGTCTGCACGTGCCCGGTGCGGCACGGCTGGCGTTACGCGGCGAGCGATCCAGCGAGCCAGCGGCGCAGGCTCGACGGGTCCATCGCGCCCGCTTGCCGGGCGACTTCGCGTCCGTCGCGGAACACCATCAGCGTCGGGATGCTGCGGATGCCGTAGCGAGCGGCGACCTGTTGCGCCTCGTCCGTGTTGAGCTTGGCAAAGCGTGCCGCGGGCTCGGTCGCTGCCGTGACCTGTTCGTAGACGGGCGCCATCGACCGGCACGGTCCGCACCACGGTGCCCAGAAGTCCACGACGACGGGCAGGCTGGTCCTGCCGACGTGTCGTTCGAAATTGGCTTCGTTCAGTTCGATCGGGTGGCCGTCGAACAGCAGTGCGTGGCAGCGCGGGCACTTCGGCTGGTCATCGAGCCGGTCGCGGGGGATGCGGACGATGCCTTCGCAACGCTGGCAGACGACCTGCGGCCCGGACGCCGGGTTGTCGGGAGATGTGGCCATGAGACTTCCTTTGCAGCCGATGGCCGTCGAAATGGGGACGCCGCCTCGCCGGCGCAAGCGAGCCCGGCGTTGGTACGGGCGCGTGGCCCGCGGCGCAACGCGCCGTTGCCCCTTGCATCGCTGTGGCCCAGTCTCCACATCACGGCCACGGAGGGACGACCGGCCATGCGGTACAAGGACTATTACTCGGTCATGGGCGTGGCGCGTGGCGCGACGCAGGACGAGGTCAAGCGCGCGTATCGCAAACTGGCGCGCAAGTACCACCCGGACGTCAGCAAGGAAGCGAACGCCGAGGAGCGGTTCAAGGAGCTGCAGGAAGCCTACGAAGTCCTCAAGGATCCTGAAAAGCGTGTGGCGTACGACCAGCTCGGCGCCAACTGGCGCCAGGGCCAGGAGTTCCGCCCGCCGCCCGATTGGGGCAAGGGCTTCGAGTTCTCGACCGGCGGCACCCGAGGCGGGGCGGGGCGCGGTCCCCACGAAGGCGCCAGCTTCAGCGACTTCTTTTCCGAGTTGTTCGGCGAACGCAGCCCGTTCGGCGGCGGTCGCGGCTTCGAGTCCGGGGGCGCGCGTGGCGGACGGGGCTTTGCCGCAGCGGGCCAGGACCACGTCGCGCGCATCGAAATCGACGTCGAAGACGCCTATCGCGGTGCCACGCGCACGATCGACCTGCGCACACCCGAGCTCACCCCCGACGGCCACGTCGCGACGCGGCCGCGAACGCTGCGGGTCGCGATCCCGGCGGGCGTCACCGAAGGCCAGCAGATCCGTCTCGCCGGGCAGGGCAGTCCCGGCATCGGCGGCGGGCCGGCGGGCGACCTGTACCTCGAGGTCAACCTGCGTCCACACCCGCTGTTCAAGGTCGACGGTCGCGACGTGATCGTTTCGCTGCCCGTGGCGCCTTGGGAAGCGGCGCTCGGCGAAACGGTGTCGGTGCCGACGCTCGGCGGACCCGTCGAGATGAAGCTGCCGTCGGGAGCGCGGTCGGGTCAGCGCCTGCGCCTGCGAGGCCGCGGCTTGCCCGGGTCGACGCCGGGCGATCAGTACGTCGTGCTCGGCATCGTGCTTCCACCCGACGGCCCGCGGACACGCGAGCTGTTCGAGCAGATGAAGCGCGAGCTGCCGTTCGACCCGCGCGCCGAACTCAGCACGACCGCCGCGTCCTCGTGACACTCCGGACGACACCGCGATGACCAGTCACCACGAGCCTGAAGATCGCGATCGCGTCGTCGTCGCCGCACGCGCGCTCGACGAGACCGCAGTCGTGCACGTCGACGAACTCTGCGCGCGTCTGCGCGTCGAACGACACTGGATCGTCGAGCTGGTGGAACTCGGCGCACTCGAGCCGCGCGCGGGTCACGAACCCGCGACGTGGGGCTTCCTGGCGGCGGAGATGCCACGGCTGCGCGCGATCACACGCCTCGTCGAGGACCTGGGCGTCAATCTCGCGGGTGCGGCGCTGATCGTCGAACTCGTGGAGGAACGGCGTCGCCTGCTGCAGCAGCTGCGGCAATGGCGCGAAGCGCGCGATTAGGAGCGGCTGTCGCGGATGGGCGGCGTGGCGGTCGCCGTCACGCGATCGCCGCACCCAGCAGCGACCCGATCAGCCAGGTCGCGGAGCCCGCACCGGCGCCGATCAGCACCATGCGCAACCCACCCGCGAGCGCGTTGCGACCCGTGAACAGGCTCAGTACCGCACCGACGCCGAACAGCGCAAACGCGGCGATGACGGCGGCGTAGACGATCGCCGACGAGGGCGCCGCGCCCGCCAGGAACGGCAGCAACGGCACCACCGCGCCGGCGGCGAAAGCGAGGAACGACGCGACGGCGGCACCCCAGGGCGAACCCAGGTCGTCGGGATTGAGGCCGAGCTCCTCGCGCGCGAGCGCGTCGAGCGCATGGTTCTCGTCCTTCACGAGCGCGCGTGTCACGCGACGCGCCTCCTCGAGCTCCATGCCGCGCGCCTGGTAGATCAGGGCCAGCTCCTCTGCTTCCTCTTCCGGGTATTCGCGCAACTCGTCGCGCTCGAGTCCGATCTGGTACTCGAACATCTCCTTCTGCGAGCGCATCGAAACGTACTCGCCGGCGGCCATCGAAAGTGCGCCGGCGAGCAGACCGGCCACGCCGCCGGTCAGCACGAACTCCGGACCGGCGGCCGCACCGGCGACGCCCATGATGAGGCTCGTGTTCGACACGAGGCCGTCGTTGATGCCGAACACCGCCGCACGCAGGTTGCCGCCACCGTAACCCTTGTGACGGGCGCCGACGTCGGAGACGGACGTCGGCATCTGGTGCCCGGCCAGCGGCCGGCGGCTGTCGTATACGGAGAGCCCGCGCACCTTCATCGCAGCCAGCATGTGGCGGACGCGTCGTGGCGTCAGCGCGCGGGCGAGCACGACCGCAATGCGGGCCCTCGGGGAGGGTACGAAGGCCGGAGCGACTGCCGGCGGCGCCAGCCACTTGCCAGCCTGGAGTTCCGCGGCCGCGGCGAGTGCCTTGAACAGCTCAGCGATCCGCGGATCTTCCTCGCATCGGGCGAGTTCGCGGTACAGCCACGCGGACTGCTTTTCCTCGAGCCAGCTGGCGACGGTCGAAGGGGACGAATTCATGGGCCACCGTGCGTGTGGCCGTCGAGTGTATCAAGCGCCGGTGCCGGGCCCGCCGCTGCCCTGGCCGTGCTGCAACAGTTTCTGCACCTGCTTGAGCACCGCGACGCTGACGTAGGGCTTTTCGATGAAATCGGTCGCGCCTTCGCGCATCGCGGCGACTGCGGTCGGCACGTCCGACTCATCCGCCAGCAGGATCACGGGCACGTCGTTGCCGAGTTCGCGCAGCCGGCGCAGCAACTCCAGGCCGCTCATTCCGGGCAACAGCAGGTCGACGATGAGGCAGGCCAGCGACTTGCCCGGTCTCGCGAGCAAATACGCCTCGGCACTGTCGTACGGCACGACCTCGACGCCGATCGGGTGCAGCAACGCCTCGATCCTGCCGCGGGCGACAGGATCGGAATCGATGACTCCGACCGACGGCGGAGCCTCCGGCGATGCAGAGGGCGTGGGTGTCATGGGAGGAGCGGCGACCACAAAGCCCGGCGGGTCACGCCGAGTCGCACGGTAGGTCGAAAAAGTCGAACTGCGCTGTGCGATGTGGTCGCATGGGATGCAGTTTTAACGTCCCACCGACCCCCCTCCATGGGGATTTATACCTAAACGAAACGCATCTGCGTCAGCGTCTTGCAGACGCAATAAGACCATTCCTACGAGGCATTACTCCTCGGTGCGTTCGACCTCGAGCACCATGCGCACGAGGTGCGCGAGCGAGTGCGCTTCCATCTTTTCCATGACGCGTGCGCGATGGATTTCGACGGTGCGCTGGCTCAAGTTCAGGTCGCCCGCGATGACCTTGTTCGCCTTGCCGGCCACCACGAGGTCGAGCACTTCGCGCTCGCGCGGCGTGAGCGACTCGAGACGCTTCCGGATCATGTTGCGCTCGGCCAGCATGCGGCGGCTGCCGGCGTCCTTCTCGAGCGCCTGGTTGATGCGGTCGAGCAGGTCCTGGTCGCGGAACGGCTTCTGGATGAAATCGACGGCGCCGGCCTGCATGGCTTCGACGGCCATCGGGACGTCGCCGTGCCCGGTGATGAAGATGATCGGCAGGATCGAGTGACGCTCGTTGAGCTTGCCCTGCAGTTCGAGCCCGCTCATGCCGGGCATGCGGATGTCGAGCACCAGGCACCCGGGGCGGTCGTCACGCTCGGCGTCGAGGAATTCCTGGCCCGATTCGAACACTTCTACCGGCAGGCCCACGGACTTGAGCAGCATCCGCAGGGAATCGCGCACGGCCGCATCGTCGTCGACGACGAACACCGTGGGCCTGATTTCTTTGATCACTCGAACTACTCCCCTTTGGGCGCCGGCGACACCGGCAACGTGAAATGAAAGCGGGCACCCATTCCCTCGTTGGGAGTGTGCCACAGCCGGCCACCGTGGGCGCGCACGATGGACCGGCTGATCGCCAGCCCGAGCCCCGTGCCACCGGCCTTGGTCGTGAAGAACGGGTTGAACAGGTGCTCGGCAGCGTCGGGCGCGAGGCCGCTGCCGTGGTCGGCGACGACGACTTCGATTTCGCCCTCGGGCAGCAGCCGCGTGCTGAGCACGACTTCGCGGCGCGTCTCGGGCGCGTCGATCATTGCGTCGATCGCGTTGCGCACGAGGTTCAGCACCACCTGCTGCAACTGGATCGGGTCGGCGTAGACGGTCGGCAGGTCGTGCTCGGTTTCGATCCGCAGGCGTACGTTGTGCAGCCGCGCATCGGTCTCGGCGAGCGTGCGCAAGTCGTCGAGCAGGCGGCCGCAATCGACGGGCTCGCGCTTCACTTCCCGGTTTTTCACGAACTGGCGCAGGCGCCGGATCACCTCGCCGGCGCGCAGCGCCTGCGCGCTGATCTGCACGAGGGCCTCGAGCACGTCTTCGTCGTTGCGCTGCGGCGACTGCATGAAGCGCTGGCACGCCTGCGCGTACATCGTGATCGCCGACAGCGGCTGGTTGATCTCGTGCGCGAGGCCGGCGGCCATCTCGCCCATCGTCGACAGCCGGCTGAAATGCGTGAGGCGCTCCTGCAGCTGCCGCGCCTCGTCCTCGCTCTGGCGCCGGTCGGTCACGTCGTGGATCGTGCCCACGTGCTTGAGCGGTTCGCCCTGCGCGTCGTGCGTGATCTGTGCGATGTGGTGCAGGTAACGCGTCGTCCCGTCGGTGCGCACGATGCGGTATTCGGCGTCGCACGCGCCGCGCTTCGACAGCAGCTCCGCGATGGCGTCGTCGAGCTTCTCGCGGTCGCCGGGGTGCACCCACAGTCGCAGCAGCGTGGTCAGCGGGACGTTGTCGTCCATGGCCGTGACACCGAGGATGCGGTGCAGCTGGGGAGAGTAGTAGTCGGGCTCGCAGTGGTCGAGGTGGATGACGTAGTTGCCGAGGCTCGCGAGTTCCTGCGCGAGCCGCAGTTCGGCTTCGCTGCGACGCAGGCGTTCGTCGGCCTGCTTGCGTAACGTGATGTCGCGGATGAAGCCGACGAAGCGCGGCGGCTGGACCTCGGCGACCTGCCCGACGGCGAGCTCGCACGGGAAGATCGTGCCGTCCTTGCGCCGGGCCCGCACCTCGCGGCCGATGCCGATGATGCGCGGTTCGCGCGTCTCGTTGTAGCGCTCGATGTAGCCGTCGTGCTCGGCGCGGTACGGCGCCGGCATCAGCATCTCGACGTTGCGGCCGACCACCTCGTCGGCGGCATAGCCGAAGATCCGCTCGGCGGAGCGGCTGAACTGCTCGATGCGGCCGCGGTGATCGATGACGATGATGGCATCGACCGCCGCGTCGAGCAGCGACTTGAGTTCGAGCTCGGCCCGGCTGGAGCGCTGCGGGCCTTCGCTTCCCGGGACTGGCTTGCGATCGTCGAGCAAGGGTGACGGCAACGGTTTCACGAAGGATGCGAATCGTAAGTGAAGTGGCGCGCGCGCACTAGGTACAAAAGGAACCACTCCTAGGCATCACCGCGAATCGCGGGCCTGAGGGGCCGCTACCAGAATCGCACTGGGGCCGGGGAGCGGGCCCCGGCCATGGCACTGCAGGGCAGACCCAAGGAGGGCGTCATGAGACTGATGCGATGGGAACCTTTCCGCGAAATGGACGACCTGCTCAAGGGCTTCGCGCCGCCGCTGTTCGGCCGGATGCCGAACCTCGGACGACCGGCCGAGGGCGAGATGGAATTCCTGCCGCCGGCCGACGTCGTCGAACGTGAACGAGAGTACCTCGTGAAGCTCGACCTGCCGGACGTACGCAAGGAGGACGTCAAGGTCCTGTTCGACGACGGAGTGCTCACGATCAAGGGTGAGCGCAAGATCGAAAAGGAAGTGAAGGGCGAGAAAGCGCATCGGACCGAACGTTTCCATGGCGTGTTCGAACGCAGCTTCGCGCTGCCCGAGGACGTCGACACGAAGGGGATCCGCGCCGAGGCCAAGGAAGGCGTGCTGGTCGTGACGCTGCCGCGCGTGGCCGTCGAGAAGCCACGGCCGCTGGCGATCACGATCCAGTAACGGCGACGGGGGGACGGCGCCAGACGCAACAGGGGGGCTGGCGCCCGCAGGGCACGCCGCCGTCTTCGGCCAGGACGACCGGGTGGCGGCGTCGCCCGTGCATCGTCTGTGTGGGGGGGTCGATCCCCGCCGAAGCGCTCAGCGAGCTATCGTCCCACCCGCCGTGGCCTCCGCCGTTTCCAACCCGTGTGGCGAGGCAGCATCACCCGTACCCGCGTCCACGTGGTCCGACGTCATGTCGTGCCCGGCATGGAGGTCGTCGGCAGCAGGCATCTCGTGCCCGGCATGGGGATCGTCGATGGTGGGCATCGCATGGCCCGCGTGCGGGTCGTCGGTGGTGCGCATCGCGTGCCCCGCATGGGGATTCGCCGCGTCACCGGACGGCGCGTGAGCGCCGTGGCCGCCGTGCGCGAGCGAGTGATATGCGGCATTGCCCGCGGTCCATGCGCCGAACGCGAACAGCAGTGAGCCGGCGACCACGCGCAACGTGGCCCTGGCCGCGAGCAATCGCGCGGCACGTTCGAACGCGACCGTGGCCGACACCATCGCCGGCAGCGTGCCGAGGCCGAACGCGACCATGACGAGGGCTCCTGCACCCACGTCTGCTGTCGTCGCAGCCAGCAACAGCATCGAGTACGTGAGGCCGCAGGGCAGCCAGCCCCAGGCCAGGCCGAGCGCAATGGCGCCGCCCACGCCGCCGCGCTGAGAGCCGCGCGGCGATGCCCACGGGAGGACCTT
Source organism: Steroidobacteraceae bacterium (assembly GCA_035554635.1). Classification (GTDB taxonomy): domain Bacteria; phylum Pseudomonadota; class Gammaproteobacteria; order Steroidobacterales; family Steroidobacteraceae; genus RPQJ01. Next base: position 27,002 of record DATMIB010000228.1, read on the forward strand.
GCGCCAGACCCGCGCGCCGGCCGCCTCGAGCGGGTCCAGCAGTCGCCAGCCGAACAGCAAGCGTCCCGCCGCGGCGATCATCACGCCGCCGGCCAGTACGCGCAGTGCAACCGACAGCGGCGCCACGTCCACGGTGCGCAGCAACGCCTGCCCGAACAGGCCGGCGAGCGCGCCGGCAACCGCGTAGCTCGCGACCCGCGCGACGTTGTAGGCGAGCGCCGTTCCCAGTCGCGTGTTCCAGTCCGCGGCGGCGGCTGCGCCCGCTTGGCCGCGCATCGCCAGCGCGCCGGCGATCCCGCCGCACATCGCGAGGCAGTGGCCGCTGCCCGCGAAGCCCGCGACGAGGGCGGCCCAGAAGCTGAGCTGGCCAGGGTCGAGTGTGTTCATGGTTTGCCGGTGTCCGTCGGGTCCGCGGCGTCGTCCGCTGCGTGCCCCGACGGCGCCGGGGGCTGGGGCTTGTCGTCGCCGAGCACCGACCAGCCCGGGCTGTCGAGATCGTCGAACTGGCCGCTGCCGACGGCCCAGAAAAACGCCCAGATGCCGAGCCCGACGAGCACCATGCCGAGCGGCACCATCAGAAAGAGGATTTCCATCTCAGGTCGCTCCCGCCGCGGTGGCGTCGGTCCAGTGCGGACCGGGCGTGCGGGGTGGTCGCCGTACCACGCGCATGGCGTTGAGCACGACGATCACGGAACTGAGCGACATCCCGATTGCGGCGATCCAGGCCGGCACGAGGCCCAGCGCCGCGAGCGGCAACGCGGCGAGGTTGTACGCGATCGCCCAGGCGAGGTTCTGCTTGACGATGCGTTGGGCCCGTCGCGCCGTGACGACGACGCCTGGCAACTGTTCGAGCGAATCGCGCACGAGGATCAGGTCCGCACTGGTCTGCGCGAGGGCCGAGCCCCGCCCCATCGCGATCGCGACGTCGGCGCCGCGCAGCAACGGCGCGTCGTTGATGCCGTCGCCGATCGCGACCACGACGGCGCCCGCCGCCTGCAGCGCCTGCAACCGCGCCACCTTGTCCTGCGGCGACAGCCGTGACGCATGACGGTCGATGCGGTTACGCGCGGCCAGGGCGGCGACCGCGGGCTCGGCATCGCCGCTGACGATTTCGGACGGCAGGCCGAGGGCGGCGAACGCCTGCACCGTGTCCGCGGCCTCGGCACGGATCGGATCGGTGAGCCGGAACCCGGCGAGCAGACCTTCCGCATCGCCGAGCCAGACCCAGCTGCCGGCCGCCCCGCCGTCGGACGCATCGGATGACCGCGGGTCGAGGCTGAGCGCGTAGTCGCGCGTGCCGATGCGCACCCGGCGGCCGTCGATCGTGCCCTCGAGCCCCTGGCCTGCGGCGACAGCGACATCGGTCGCCGTCGGCACGGTCGCGCCGTCCGCCACGAACGCGCGCGCGATCGGGTGTTCGGACAGCCGCTCGAGCGAGACGGCAAGCCCGAAGCACTGCTCGGCCGAGAGGTCACGCAGCGGCTGGACCTCCTCGACGCGCACGAGGCCGCGCGTCAGCGTGCCGGTCTTGTCCCAGAGCACGTGCGTGGCCTTGGCCAGCGCCTCGAACGCGTCGGTGTGCGCGACCAGCACGCCACGTCGCGCGAGGTCCGACGTCGCGGCGGCGAGCACGGCCGGCGTCGCGAGCGACAACGCGCACGGACAGGTCACGACCAGCACGGCGAGCGTGGCCGGAAACGCCTGCGCCGGATCGATGAACCACCACACGGCGAAGACGAGCGCGGCGCCGACGAGGATGCGGCTCAGGAACCACGAGGCGGCGCGGTCGGCGACCTTGGCCAGACGCGGTCGCTCGGCCTGGGCGCGCTCGAGCAGCGCGACGATGCCGGCGAGCACGGTCTGGCCTGCAACCGCGGTCACGCGCACGCGCAGCGGTGCGCCGAGGTTCTGCGTGCCGGCGCGCACGGCCGCGCCGCGCGTCTTGGCGATCGGCGTCGACTCGCCCGTCAGCATCGATTCGTCGACGCGACCGTCGGCCTCCGTCACGACCACGCCGTCGGCGGCGAAGATCTCGCCGGTCCGTACCAGCAGCTCGTCGCCCGGCTGCAGCTCGACCGCCTGCACGTCCTCGATGCTGTCGTCGGCGTGAACGCGTCGCGCGGTCACAGGGGCCAGGCGCGCGAGCGCGTCCGTGACGCTGCCGGCGCGGTGTCGCGCGACCATCTCGACGTAGCGGCCGAGCGCGAGGAAGAACACGAACATCGTGACGGAGTCGAAGTACACCTCGCCGTGGCCCGTCAGCGCATTCCAGACGCTCGCGACGAACGCGGAGAGGATGCCCAGCGTGACAGGCACGTCCATGCTGACGGTGCGCGCGCGCAGCGCGTGCCACGCGCCGACGTAGAACGGCCAGCCCGAATAGAGCGCGACCGGCACCGACAGCAGCATGCTGACGAGCCGGAAGAACTCCTGCATGCCGCGCTCCATGCCGCCGACGTACATCGGCAACGCGAACATCATCACCTGCATCATGCCGAAGCCGGCGACAGCCAGCCGCTTGAGTGCCGTGCGACGCTCGAGCAGTGCCAGCTGCTCCGCGGGTTCGCCGGCCAGCGGGTGCGGTCTGAGACCCACGTGCTCGAGCACGCGCAGCAGGTCGCCTAGCCGCACTTGTCCAGGGTTCCAGACCAGGCGCGCACGCGCGGTCGCCGGGTTGATGCTGACTTCGAGCACGCCGCGCTGCTGGCGCAATGCCTTGTCGGCGAGCCAGCTGCAGGCGGAGCACCGCAGGCCTTCGAGCAGCACGGTGATCGAACGTGCGCCGCCGGGTTCGGCGCGTGTCAGCCGCTCGACGAGGTCGGCGCGATCGTAGGCGGCCCAGCGGTCCGGACGCTGCGGCTCGTCCGCGCGCGCGCTGGCCTGGTCCCGGTAACGGTAATAGTCGTCGAGGCCGGCGCCCGTGATGAACTCGGCGACGGCCTTGCAGCCGTGGCAGCAGACCGGCTCCTCGCGCGCATCGATCCGGGCGTGGATGCGCACGCCCACCGGGATGGGCTCGCCGCAATGAAAGCAGGCCGAGCCCGTCGTGCGTGTCATGGACGGCGTGGCGCAGCCTCGCCGCAGACCGTGATGGCGCCGTCGCGGTGACAGTCGGCGCTGACGAGCGTGTCCGGGCGCGAGACGGCCAGGTACAGCGTGATGGCGCCGCCGATGACGGCCGCCGTCGGCGGGATCGCCAGCAGCCAGGGCCAGGCGTGTCGGTACCAGGGCTTGGCGGTGTCGTTGCTCATGCTCGGAGCCTATCAGTTCGTCGGTGCCAGGAAGCGCGCCTTGCCCGTGGCTTCGAGCGCGCGCGCACCTTCGGTGTGGATCGAGACCGTGATGTCCGCGCCGCCGCGCAGTTCGTGGCGTGGCACTCGGATACGGACCGGTACGCTGCGGACTTCGCCCGGCGCCACGTCGACGGCGCGCGTGCCGTAATCGAGCTGCAACCCGGGCAAGCCCGTGGCCGTGATCACGAACGCGTGCGGCTCGCCGTCCTTGTTGAGGATCTTGACGTTGTAGACGTTCTCGATCGTGCCGTCCGGGCGTTCACGGAACAGCGCGTTGCGGTCGCGGATCACGTCGACGCCGACCACGTTGCGATGCGCGATCGCGACGAAGAAGCCGACCACGAGCACGGCGAGCAAGGTGCCGTAGACGATGGTACGGGTGCGCAGGATGCGCTTCGGCTTGCCTTCGAGGCCGTGCTGCGTGTCGTAGCGGATCAGGCCCTTCGGGTAGCCGACCTTGGCCATGACGTCGTCGCAGGCGTCGATGCAGGCCGCGCAGGCGATGCACTCGTACTGCAGGCCCTTGCGGATGTCGATGCCGGTCGGGCACACCTGCACGCACATCGTGCAGTCGACGCAGTCGCCGAGGCCCTTCGCCTTGTGGTCGCTGCCACGCTTGCGCGCGCCACGCGGCTCGCCGCGGCGCTCGTCGTAGGTGATGACGAGCGTGTCGTCGTCGAACATCGCGCTCTGGAAACGCGCGTACGGGCACATGTACTTGCAGACCTGCTCGCGCATGTAGCCCGCGTTGACGTAGGTGGCACCGCCGTAGAACAGCACCCAGAACGTTTCCCACGGGCCGGTCGCGAAGCTCGCGATCTTGCCGGCCAGTTCCAGCACCGGCGTGAAATAGCCGACGAACGTGAAGCCGGTCCAGAGCGCGAACGTGATCCAGAGGAATTGCTTGGCACCCACGCGCAGGATCTTGTCGCGCGTCCATGGCGCCCTCGCGAGCTTCATCTGCTGCGTGCGGCTGCCCTCGACCCAGCGCTCCATCCAGAGGAAGACCTCGGTCCACACCGTCTGCGGACAGGCGTAGCCGCAGAACAGACGTCCGCCGAGCGCGGTGAAGAAGAACAGCGACAGCGCGGCGATGACGAGCAGCCAGGTGAGCAGGTAGAAATCCTGCGGCCAGAACGTCAGCGCAAAGATGTGGAACTTGCGCGCGGGCAGGTCGAACAGCACCGCCTGCCGACCCTCCCAGCGGATCCAGGGCAGCACGTAGTACAGGCCGAGCAGCGCCCACACCGCGTAGACGCGCAAGCTCTGGAAGCGACCCTGGATCTCGCGCGGATAGATCTTCTGGCGCGCTGCGTACAGCCCGCCTTCGACTTGGGCTTCGACTTCGCTCATTCGGGACTCCGGGTCCCTTCCTCGCCAGCTCCCGTTTCTGTTCGTTCTTCGGGATGTGCCGTCCGCACGAGATACAGGGTCATCAGGCTGGACAACGCGGCTACCAGCCAGAAGAAGAAGAAGCCGACCGCGTAGCCCGACATGCGGGTCGAGAACGCGGGCGGGGGATAGTCGTCGTTACCGACCAGCAGCGGATCGAGGAACGCAAAGCACACCATCGTGGCCACGCTCGCGACGAGGAACGACGGCCAGGCGACGATGGCCACGTCCTGCCCGAGGCGTGGCCACCGCAGCTTGCCGGTGTAATCGCCGTCTGCGCGCCACACGTCAGTTCGATCCGTCCTGTGCGAGCTTGGTGACGTAGGCGGCCAGCAGCTTCACGCGCTGCTCGCCGAGCTTGTCGTTCCACGCGGGCATCTGGCCGTTGCGGCCCACGTCGACCGTCTGCCGGAGCGTCGCGGCGTCGCCGCCGTAGATCCAGACGTCGTCGGTCAGGTTGGGTGCGCCGAGGGCGGCCATGCCCTTGCCGTCGACGCCGTGGCACGCGACGCACATCAGCTGGAAGCGCGCCTCGCCGGCACTCGCCAGCGCTGCGTCCGCCTGCTGGCCGCTCAGCTTCTGCACGTAGGCCACGACCTCGTCGACGCCCTGCGCGCCGAGCGCCGGGCCCCAGGCGGGCATGACCCCGAGCCGTCCGTTCGCGATGGTCGCGACGACGGTGTCGGCGTCGCCGCCCCACTGCCAGTCGGCGTTCGCGAGGTTCGGGAAGCCCTTCGCCCCGCCGCCGTCCGAGCCGTGGCACTGCGCGCAGTTCTGCTGGAACAGGTTGTGCGCCGTCGCCATCGCCTGATCGTTGTTGACCAGTTCCGCCACGGGCAGGGCGGCGAGCGGGCCGAGGACGACCTGCGCCTTCGCCTCGATCGCGGCTTTCTCTTCCTCGTACTGCTTCGCCTGCGTCCAGCCCTTGGCCCCGCCGAAATTGCCGAGGCCCGGGTAGAGCGCGAGGTAGAGCAGGCCGAAGGCGACCGTCAGGTAGAACAGCCACAACCACCACTTCGGCAGCGGGTTGTTGTACTCGCGCAGGTCGCCGTCCCAGACGTGGCCGGTGTCGGCGCCGCCACCGATCTTCTCGGTGCTCGTGCGCGGCTTCGAGGTCCAGCGCAGCAGCCAGACGCAGGCCAGGATGTTGACGATCGTCAGGATGACGATCCAGAGGCTCCAACCAGTAGTCATCGGGTCTTGCTCCCTTGATCTTGCGACGGCGGATCGTCCTCGAGCGGCATGCGCGCGAGCTTGTCGAAATCCGCCTTGCGTCGTTTGCTCCAGGCCCAGATCACCAGCGCCACGAACGCGATCAGCAGTGCGAGCGTGATCAGACCGCGCAGGGTGCCGATTTCCATGGCTCAGGTGCCCGTCTTGAGGTTCGTGCCGAGGCCCTGCAGGTACGCGACGAGCGCGTCGAGCTCGGTCTTGCCTTCGACCGCCGCCGCGGCGCCGGCAATGTCCTCGTCCGTGTAGGGCACCCCGATGCTGCGCAGCGCCGTCATCTTCTTCGTCGTCAGCTTGCCGTCGATGCCCGCCTGCTCGAGCCACGGGAAGCGCGGCATGTTCGACTCCGGCACGACGTCACGCGGGTTGATCAGGTGCACGCGGTGCCAGTCGTCCGAGTAGCGGCCACCGACGCGCGCGAGGTCGGGCCCCGTGCGCTTCGAGCCGAACTGGAACGGATGGTCGTAGACCGACTCGCCCGGCAGCGAGTAGGGCCCGTAACGCTCGGTCTCGGACCGGAAGGGCCTGATCATCTGCGAGTGGCAGGTGTAGCAGCCCTCGCGGATGTAGACGTCGCGGCCCTCGAGACGCAACGCATCGTAGGGCGCGATGCCCGGCGCCGCTTCGGTGACTGCCTGCTGGAAGTACAGCGGCACGATCTCGACCAGGCCGCCGATGCTGATCACGATCGCGATCAGCACGCCGAGCAACCCGACCTTCTTTTCTACTGCATCGTGGTTCATGTGTGGTTACCTTCAGGCCGGCTGCGCGACGGGCGTGTCCGCGGTGCTGGTGCGCCCCGCGACGGTCTTCCAGACGTTCCAGGCCATGATGAACATGCCCGCGAGCACCAGCGCGCCGCCCGCGAGGCGGACCGCATAGTACGGGTACGTCGACTTGATCGACTCGATGAACGCGTAGGTCAGCGTGCCGTCCGCGTTCGTCGCGCGCCACATCAGGCCCTGCATCACGCCCGCGATCCACATCGAGGTGATGTAGAGCACCACGCCGATCGTCGTGATCCAGAAATGCACGTCGATCGCCTTCGTGCTGTACATCGATTCCCGCCCGTAGACCTTCGGGATCAGCGCGTACATCGTGCCGATCGAGATCATCGCGACCCAGCCGAGGGCGCCGGAGTGCACGTGGCCGATGGTCCAGTCGGTGTAGTGGGAGAGTGCGTTGACCGTCTTGATCGACATCATCGGCCCTTCGAAGGTCGACATGCCGTAGAACGAGAGCGAGACGATCATGAACTTGAGGATCGGGTCCGTGCGCAGCTTATGCCACGCGCCCGAGAGCGTCATGATGCCGTTGATCATGCCGCCCCACGACGGCGCGAGCAGGATCAGCGAAAAGACCATGCCGAGCGACTGCGCCCAGTCGGGCAGCGTCGTGTAGTGCAGGTGGTGCGGGCCGGCCCACATGTAAGTGGAGATCAGCGCCCAGAAGTGCACGACCGAGAGCCGGTACGAGTAGACGGGGCGGCCGGCCTGCTTCGGGATGAAGTAATACATCATGCCGAGGAAGGCTGCGGTCAGGAAGAAGCCGACCGCGTTGTGGCCATACCACCACTGCACCATCGCGTCGATGACACCGGGGTAGACGCTGTACGACTTCGTCAGCGAGACCGGCACCTCGAGGCTGTTGAAGATGTGCAGCACCGCGATCGTGATGATGTACGCCGCGAAGAACCAGTTCGCGACGTAGATGTGCTTGACCTTGCGCACGGCGATCGTGCCGAAGAACACGATCGCGTAGGCGACCCAGACGACGGTGATCAGCAGGTCGATCGGCCACTCGAGCTCGGCGTATTCCTTGCCCGAGGTCAGGCCGAGCGGCAGCGTGATCGCCGCGAGCACGATCACGAACTGCCAGCCCCAGAACGTGAACGCCGCGAGGCCGTCGCCGAACAGGCGCGCGTGGCAGGTGCGCTGCACGATGTAGTACGAGGTCGCGAACAGCGCCGACCCGCCGAACGCGAAGATGACAGCGTTGGTGTGCAGCGGCCGCAGGCGCCCGTACGTGAGGAAGGATTCGGCAGGCAGCAGGTCCGGCCAGAGCAGTTGCGCTGCGATGAGGACGCCGACGAGCATGCCGACGATCCCCCACACCACAGTCATGATCGCAAACTGCCGGACCACCTTGTCGTTGTAATGAGTGGCCGTCGTGTTCATCGATGCCTCGGAAGAATGAGAACGAATTCCATCTGCGGCGCAGGCGAGGCCGCAGGGGCGAATGCTAAAGTCAGCGGTTGCCGCAATACAGTACGGAGAGCTCTGGCAGGGGCTAGGTAGTTGCCGCAGGGCATCCTGATTGCGGTCGTCGCGGCGAGTCCGCACATTGGACGTGCGGGCACAGCGCTCCAAGCGCCACGGAGGCAATCATGCAGCGCCTCGACCGGATCCTTGCCGTCATCGATCCCACTGTGGATGCACAACCCGCCGCGCTCAAGGCAGCGCGCCTCGCTCGGGCCTGCGGCGCATCGCTCGAATTGTTCGCTTGCGACTTCGCGCCCGCACTGACCGCCGCGCCTTTCTTCGACACCGACCAGTTGCGCACGCTGCGCGAGCAGTTCCTCGCCGGACGAACGCAGGCGCTCGAGGCACTCGCCGTGGGCCTGCGCGCCGACGGGCTCGAGGTCACTACGCACGTGCACTGGGACCATCCCTTGTACGAGGGCATCCTGCGACGCATCGCGGAGTTCGCGCCCGACCTCGTCGTAAAGGACACTCATTTCCATCCGCCGGTGCGGCGCGCGCTCTTTTCCAACACCGACTGGCACCTGATCCGCGCCTGTCCGGTGCCGTTGCTGCTGGCGCGTCAGGCTGCCTGGCCGGAGCGGCCCCTCGTGCTCGCCGCGCTCGACCCCGACCACCGTCACGCCAAGCCGGTCGCGCTCGACACCGACATCCTCGGGGCCGCCCGGCTCGTGGCGCGCGCGCTCGACGGCACCGTCGAGGCCGTCCACGCGTTCTTCCCCGCCGCACTGCTTGCGGCCACGACCGGCATGGCCGGCGCGCCGATGGCGGCCGACGTCGCATGGACCGACGTGCTCGAAAGCGAACGGACGCGCGTAACGGACGCGCTGCGTGCGACCGTCCGTTCGGCTGGCAGTCCAGACGTGGCGATGCGCGTGCTGCAGGGGGCGGCCGCCGACGTGCTGCCAGGGCATGCCGAGCAGACGGGCGCCACGTTGATCGTGATGGGGGCCGTGACCCGCGGTCGTCTGCGCGAGCGGCTGGTCGGCAGCACGGCCGAACGTGTCCTCGACCGCCTGGCGTGCGACGTGCTGGTGGTCAAGCCGGTGGATTTCGTCCAGACGCTGCCTTTTTGAAGTCCATCGCAAAACGGGTCGCGACGACCGGCCCGGACCGGCACGACGTCACATAATCTGGCGCGACGCGACCCCTATACTTGGGCTCGCATGCCATCCGCCACCGTCCTGCTCGTCAGTGCCCACCCGGCCGACAAGGCCCGGGTGGCGAGCGCACTCGCCGCCATCCGCGGCCAGCCTTACCGGCTCGAGGTCACCTCGACGCTCGCGGAGGCGCTCGCACGGATCAAGCTCGGTCGCATCGACGCGGTGCTGCTCGACCTGAACCTCCCCGACAGCGCCGGCCTGACCACGTTCCTGCGGACGCAGCCCAAGGCGACGCAGATCCCGATCATCGTGATCGTCAGCGACGCCGGGGACGACGTCGGCCCGGACGCGGTGGCGCGCGGGGCGCTCGACTTCCTCGTCCGTGACCAGCTCTCGTCGCACATGATCGAGCGCGTGCTGCGGTACGCGACCGAGCGCACGCACACGCTGCTCGCGCTCAAGGCCTCCGAGCAGCGTTACCGCGAGCTGTTCCAGAACGTCACGGCCGGCGTGTTCCAGACGACGGCCGACGGCAAGTTCATGGCCGCGAATCCCGCGCTCGTGCGCATGCTCGGCTACGAATCCTGATCACCGAGTTGCTGATCAACCCCGGCAACGGGGGCACCGAGTACGTGAAGATCTTCAACCCGAACGCGAGCGCCGTCTCCCTGGACGGCTGGAGCCTCAGCACACTGACCGGCGCCACGGGCACCCTCGCCCGGGCCACCTTCCCGGCCGGCGCGGCCGTGGCGCCCGGTGCTTCCGTCGTGGCAACCCCGAGCGGCGCTACTTACCGCCTGCAGGTGGACCCGTACGCCTCGGCTGCGGCAACCTTTGAGTTCGGCGCCACCCCCAGCGGCTTCGGCACCCGCATGTCAGTAACGACGACCTACACACCGGCGCTCAGCAATACCGCCGCCAACGTGATCCTGCGGGATTACGCCGGGGCCGAAGTCGATGTGTCCCGGTATGCGGTCTGCTCCACGTCC
>DATMIB010000229.1:0-38200 GCA_035554635.1 Steroidobacteraceae bacterium
GATCCGCCTGCGCGACCTGCTCAAGCGCATGCGCGAGCACCTCGACTCGGGCAAGCCGGCCCGCACGCTCACCCTCGACGCCGCAACCGAGAAGCCGTTGCTGCGCGAGTTCTGCCTGATCACGCTGAAGCCGCTCATGTACGTCGCGAACGTGGCCGAGAACGGCTTCACGAACAACCCGCACCTCGACGCCGTGCGTGCGCGCGCCGAAACCGAAGGTGCCGACGTCGTGCCCGTGTGCGCGGCGATCGAAGCGGAGATTGCGCAGCTCGACGAGGCCGACCGCGTCGCATTCCTCGAGGAACTCGGCCTGCACGAGCCGGGGCTCGACCGCGTGATCCGCGCGGCCTACCACCTGCTCGGGCTGCTCACGTTCTTCACCGCGGGCGTCAAGGAAGTGCGTGCCTGGACCACGCACACCGGGGCGTACGCGCCGCAGGCCGCCGGCGAGATCCACACCGATTTCGAGAAAGGCTTCATCCGCGCCGAAGTGATCGCCTACGACGACTTTATCGCCTGCAAGGGCGAGCAGGGCGCCAAGGAAGCGGGCAGGATGCGGCTCGAGGGCAAGGAATACCTCGTCCGCGAAGGCGACGTGATGCACTTCCGCTTCAACGTCTGATCCTCACCTTTCTGGCTGTCACCTCTCCCGCTCGCGGGAGAGGTCGCGCAGTGCGCGGGTGAGGGCGACGGGGTGAGGGGGGCCTGCAGCGGGGGGAGATCTCTCGCGATACGCGCTTATTCCCGGCTCGTGTACGGCAGGAGCGCCGTGTGGTCGCGCTGATCGATGCGATCGAGCCGTTCGTCGAGCGGCGGATGCGTCTTGTACAGCTGCGCCAGTCCGGCCGACGCGTTCCCTAGCGCGGCCATCTTCTGCAGCACGGCGTAAAGCGCGAGCGGGTTCGTGCCGGCGCGCGCGAGGTAGAACTCCGACGACTCGTCGGCGTGGTACTCCGCGTCGCGATCGAGCGCGGTCAGCATGATCGCGGCGCCGTGCTTTTCGACGTAGCGTCGGGCGTAGGTTTCCGCCGCCCCGCCGCCGCCGGAGCCCACCTCGCGCGAGACGGCCTCCTGCCCCGCGGCCGTCATCTCCTGCTTTCGGATCACACGATAGTGGTCGCGCGCGACGCAATGGCCGATCTCGTGCCCCAGCACCGCGGCGAGTTCGGCGTCCGACGCCAGCAGTTCGTACAGGCCGCGCGTCACGAGCACGTAGCCGCCGGGCGCCGCGAATGCGTTGAGCTCAGGCGTATCGATCACGCCGAACGTCCATGGCAGGTCGGGCCGGCTCGTCTGTGACGCGAGCCAGCGGCCGACGAGGTTGACGCGTTGTTGTGCCGCGGCATTGCCCCACAGCGGCCGCACGCCGAGGATGCGCCCCGCGATCTGCGGGCCCAGCGCGAGTTCCTCGGCCGCGAGTTCCTGTTCCGACTTGGGCAACACCTTGGACGCAGTGCCCAGCACGGTCCCGAGCTTGCGACCGAACGAGCCCAGCATCCCGGCGGCCGATTCGGCGGCCGCCGCCGTCGAGGCGCTCGGGGGCGCGGGCGTAGAGTCGTCGCGACCCCCGGTTTCACCGGCGAAGGCGACTTCGGTCGCATTCCAGCCTTGCGCGGCGGCGTGACTCGCGGCGTCCGCAACGGTGACACGCTGCGCAACCAGCCGGTCGAGCTGCACCTGGTCGAGCCCCGCGGCCTTCAGGTCGCTTTCGTCGATGCCGCGCACTCCCGCCGTCTCCGTGACGCGCCCCGCGCCGGCCTTGCCACCCATCAGTACGCGCAGGTTGGCGTCGCCGTCCTCGGTGCCCGCGTAGTCCAGGCGTACGTCGTTGATGCGCACGAAACCCGTCGGCACCTGCAGCGCATACCACAGGCCCTGCTGCGCGGAGATCCTGACTGCCGCGTCGCGTTGCAGCGTGGCCACCTTGTTTGCCTCGAAGCTCGGGCGCGCGTAGACGTCCACGGTCGGTTTGCGCACGACCGCAGGGATGTCCGCGGCCCCGATGCCGGCCGCGAGCACGAGGACGGCAAGCAGACCCATCTGTACGGACGCGCGCATGGAGAGGCTCCTCAGGAAGTGACGGATTGCGTGGCCAGCGCTTCGCGCTGGACGAGCGGGACGTCGGTCGTGGCGACCAGCACTCGGCCGACGAACTCGTGCAGGCACGGCCGACGACCGGCTTTCGTGTCGTCTTGTTCGTCGCGGCCGGGCGCGCTGACCTCGGCGCACAGGAACGCCACGCGCACGCTGCCGTCGTCCGGCAACCGGCGGTCGTAGTTCGCCAGTTGCCGCTCCAGCCGCGACAGGTCGCGCATCGCCGCGGCGCGCGCGGTCTCGCGATCGGGCGCGTGCCAGACCAGCACCAGCAGGTCGCCGAGCGCGTCGTGCAGCCAGCTCTTGCGTTCGACGACACCCTCGAGCATCACGGCATCGCTGCCGGCATACAGGAATCGCCGCACGCGGCGACGGTATTCGCGCCGGCGTCGCGCCAGCGCCTGGCGGTCGAGACTCGCGTCCGGCACGAACCGCAATCGCGCGAACGCGAGCCAGCGGTCTGTCGCCGGGTCGTATTCGTCGAGGTAGTCCGCGTTGCCGACCGCGCGGCCGCGCTGGACGCCGGCGTACAGCCGGCACGAGCCGAAGACGAGGCTCACGAAGGCCACGGCCGCGAAGATGTCGAAGAAGTAGCCGAAGAACGTGAGCCCGACGAAGGCCGCCGCGAGCAAGGCCAGGTTGGTCGCGATGAAGATCGAGTCGATGTCCGTCGCCGGTTCGCCACGGAAGAACGCGAACGTCGTGAGTGTCACGAGCCAGCCCGCGAGCACGTACTTGAGCCAGCCTGGCGGCGTGCGGATCGCGGAACCGGCCACCAGCGCCTCCGTCGCCTCCGCAAGCACTTCGACGCCGGGCATGACCGGGCTCGCGGGCGTGGGTTTCGCATCGTTGAGACCGGCGGCGGTGTATCCCACGAGCACGACACGGTCGCGCAGGTCGGGCATCGCAGTGCCGCGTGCGCGACAGATCGCTCGCCCGTCGGACAGCAGGTCCGCGGCGCTGATGCGTGGCAGGTGCCCGCCGCGGCGCCAGTTGGGACGGACCGTCGGTGTGCTCGTCACCGACGAACCCGGCCGCGACGCCTGCGCCAGGCGCAGCGACAGCGACGGCAAGGCCCAGTCGCCGGCGGCTTCGTACAGCGGGATGTCGCGCAGCACTCCGTCGTCGTTGCGCGTGACGTTGACCAGCGCGCTCGAGGCAGCCATGACCGCGCCGAAGGGCAACAGCACCGCCACCCTGGGGTCGCTGCGCGGATCGTCGACCCGTGCGAACGCGCCGGGCACCTGCGAGGCCGCAAGCGGTGCCTCCGCGTCGAACTCCGGGTGCAGGCGCGAGGACGCGAACAAGAACCGGCCGGGGGCTCCCGCAGCCATGGCCTCGAGCGCGAGGTCACCGCGCGGATCGGGCGATCGGTCCGTGAACAGGACGTCGTAACCGACGGCACGGACGCCGCCACGATCGAGTTGTTCGAGCAGGTCGGCATGGCGCTGGCGGTCCCACGGCCAGCCACCCTCGCCGCGGGCGCGGAAATGTTCGATCGAGCATTCGTCGATCTCGACGATCACCACGCGGCCGGAAGGCTGCGGCTCGACCGGGCGCCAGTGCACGACACGATCGAAAATGGCGTTCTCGGCCGCATCGAGCGAGCGTGCGTGCTGCCAGTCCCACGCGAGCCAGCCGATCGCCGCGAGCGCAAGCAGGGGATAGAAGGCAAACTTCAGCCGCGACGCCAGCCACGACAACGGCCGCCGATACGCGCGCTCGACCCAGGTCCATCCGCGGACGAACGCTTCGCCCGCCGTGGCGAGCGCCGCGTCCAGCCAGGAGAGCACGAAAGCCTGCAGCCTGCCCCACATCGCGACGTCCCTGTCCGAGTCCCATCGTCGCGCGCGGCCACGAGGCTCGCGTTGCAGCGGATGGCTTGCCGGTTGGCGACCGCGGGCGGCGGCCGATCCCTCGTTTGCCCGCAGTATAGACGCGCCCGCGCGCGGTCCGTCGCAGCTTCCGTCGCATGCAGGTTGCAGGTGGCCGGGTCGAATGGGACCCTTGCGGCCGCCGATCCCGCCTCAAGACGGGACGGCACAGGAGGTTTATTGCATGTTCACATCGACGATTCGTCCCATCTTCGCCGCAGGTTGCATCGCCTGGGCGGTGCTCTCTTTTCCGGGCGCGGCGGCGGCACAGGATGCCGACGTGCGCGAGGTGCAGCGCTACGTGCTCACGGGCGCGGGGCTCGCCAAGTACACGCAGGCAACGAAAAAGCTGGCGCAGCTGCCGGCCGGGAAGACGCAGAGCTGCAGCGACGATGGTGACGACGGCGGCGACGACGGTGCGGACGAGCAGTCGATCGCGTCCATGGTCGCCAAGCTGGAGTCCGTGCCGGGTGCCAAGGCGGCGGTGCAGAGTGCGGGAATGCCGCTGCGCGAGTACGTCGTGTTCACGTTGTCGCTGCTGCAGAACGGCCTCGCGGCCTGGGCCGTGCAACAGCCGGGTGGCAAGCTGCCGCCCGGGGTCGCGAAAGCCAACGTCGACTTCGTGCAGGCGCACGACGCCGAGCTCAAGCAGCTGCAGCAGTATTCGCGCCAGGACGAATGCGCCGACGCGGACTAGGGAGCGGATGAAGCGGGGAGGGGGCGGAGGCCCGAGCCCCCGCCGCTCGGACGGTCTACGGTACTGCGGGCGCTGCTGCCGGTCAGGACATCGGCAGCGGCGCAATGCGCGTGGGCAAGGGAGGCGAGGGGAGGTCCGACGGCGCATCCGTGCCCTGGACGCGTTCTTTTGCTTCAGTCTGGCACGAACTGCTCGCCAAGGCAGGAACCGGGGGTTTATTGCGCCTTGGCGAGCCCCGGCTGGCTCTGTAGAATCCGCGGTCCCCAACGGACCGCCCAGCGCGGCCGTGCCGGCCGGAACCTCGTGGTGAGGTAGCTCAGACGGTTAGAGCGAGGGATTCATAACCCCTAGGTCGGGAGTTCGATTCTCCCCCTCACCACCAATTCCCTTAATCGATGCGCAGTCGCCTGCTGCACGGCCTGCAAGGCGAGGCCCTCGCACGAATCCCCACCATGGTTGCGACGGCTGCCACCGGCGGCCGCGCACGTCACGCGTGTTCCTGCTAGTGTCGTGCGCCGCGCAATGCAGCGCGCCCACCAGGGAATTTTCCGCCGTCATGAAATGGGTCGTCCTCGTCGCCGCGATCGTCGTGGTGCTGTACTTCGTCCGTACGCGTCGCAACCGCAAGTGAGTCGCGCGCCGGCCTGATCCGGGACGAACTCGATCAGCGCCGGGGTCGCGACGCCGGCGGTGCGATGCCCCGTCGCGACACGTAGGCGTGCCACAGCAGCCGCGCCGCCACGGCACGCCAGGGCCTCCAGCGCAGCGCGTACTCGGCGGCTTCGAGACTCGACGGCACGCGTGGCAGGCACTCCACTTCCATCATCGACTTGTGCAGGCCGAGGTCGCCGGGCGGCCACACGTCGGGTCGACGCAGTGCCATGAGCAGGTAGACACCCGCCGTCCAGGGCCCGATCCCCGGCACGTCGAGCAGTGCCACCTCGGCGTCGGCGTCGTCGAGTCGTGCGATCCGGTCGAGCTCGAGTTCGCGTCGCACGATCCGCTCCGCTAGACCGCTCACGTACCGTGCCTTCTGCCGCGTGAAGCCGAGCGCCAGCAGTCCCGGCTCGCCCAGTTCCGCCACGGCCCCGGCCGTGACTGACCCTTGCAACGCGCGGCGCAACTTTTCGAACAGAACGCGTGCCGAGGCCAGCGAGACCTGCTGCTCGAGGATGATCCAGACGAGCGTCGCGAATCCGCGCGGCCGGGCGAACAGCGGCGGGGGTCCGTGTCTGCGCACGATCGCGGCGAGTTGCGCATCGCCCGCGGCGAGTTCCTGCACTCCCTGGCGCAACGACAGTTGCGTCAACGTCGGTGGCGCCATGGTCGAAGAAGGAACCTGGGTTGGGACGACGGGCCCGGGCGGGGCTACTACGCGTCGTCCGTGGCAGCGACGAGGTGAACCACGTCCGCGGGGTTCACGATCCAGTAGCCGTGGAATCCGTCGGGCAGCGGCTCGACGGCGTCGCAGCGCGGCACGTCGGCTGCGACCAGCCTTGCGCCGGCCGCGGCCAGGTCGCTCGCCACGACTTCGAGCCATACCTCGGCCCGGCTCAGGTGATCGACGCGGTCGATCCACAGCCGCTGCGAGCCGAACTCGAACGCGATCGAGTTCGCCTGCCGCTGCAGGACGGGCAGGCCAAGGGTCTCCTCGTAGAACGCCACGGTGTGCAGCCAGCGATGCGCGGGCACCTTCATGGCGATGTTGCGGCCGCCTCGGAACGTCATGGCAAGGCCACCGACGCGACGGCCGCCGGCGCCGTATCGCACGGCGTGCGGACCAGTGGGAACTCGACACGGCGCGCGCGACCGTCCCGCGTGCCTTCGATCCAGGCCAGCAGTGTCTTGCCGCTGGCATCGAGTCGATAGCCGACGCGTTGGGGGAAATCGTGCGCGGCGTTCTCGAACGTCACCTCGCGATCGGCGAGCCTGGCGAGCGCGAACGCGGCCATCGGCTGTCCCGACGGGTGCGCGACGTACGCGAGCGCGCCGTCGTCGTCCGCGCGAATCACCACGAATTCGTACTCGATGGTGCGCCCGCCCTTGATCGTGCGACTGGTGCCGAGCATCGTCCCGCCCGCGGGCGCGGTCCACTGTTCACCGGAGCCGGGTTCGCCGCGCTCGCTCGCCCAGCACCCCGCGAGCCATTGCAGCCGCGCGATGCCGCCGGCCGTCGCGACGCTGGGCGTCGAAGCCGCCGCCGGTTTCGCGTCCTGCGCCCTGGCGCCGTCGGCGCAGCCGAGCGCAACGACGAGCGCAACGACGAGCCCCATCGTGACGCACGGCGGCGCCCGACCACGGCGAGCGACTCCCCTGCGCAGCGAGTCGCGAAGATGCTTGATGCGGATAATGATCACGGACGGATCGACCTCCTGCCATTCCGCGTCGTGACGGCGAGAACGGCATTCACTGCGCGCCGCCGTGCCGGTGGACACCGGACCGTCGCAGTCTAGTCCTGCATGCCCTGGTACAGAAGCCTCACGAGCAGGCGCACGCCGTCATGGTCCTTCATTTCGTGATAGCGCGGCCCGGATCGCGGCCCGATGTCGCGGATGTCGTCCATGAGTTCAGGGTGGAACTGGCAGGTGAACGAGCGCCGGATCCGGTGCGTTTCCCAGTCCTTGTAATAGATGGCGGTCGCACCGACTTCGGTCCAGGCCTCGTCGTCGACACGGGTCTGGCCGAGGATCTCGAGCGCGTATGGCAGGCACAGCAGCCAGGCAACCGGGCTCACCGCGAGTTCGTGCCGGATCGGCACGAGCGTGTCGTGGAGGCTCTTGTACGCCCAGTTGGCGAACAGCGCGGCTTCCTCGTTCACTTCGTCGCCGTGGAACATCTCGACACGCACGACGCGTTCGAGCGTCATGACGAAGTCGATCACGCCTTCCAGCTCGTCGGCGACCAGCGCGTGGGCATGATGCAATTCCTCCGGCACGTGGCGGTCGTCGTGACGGCGCGCGTACGGCAGCAGCTGGCGCGTGCCGACTTCGACACCTTCGTTGCGGGCGACGGCGAAATCCGGTTCGTGCCAGCCCGTCGCTCGAACCTCGCCGTGCTTGATCACCGGCAGCCGCTCGCCCACGCGCGCGATGTGTCCGCACACGCGTTGCAGGGCGTCGAGCGCGCGGCCGTGCGGGTCGAGCGGCAGGCGTTCGAGCCGCGCCACCTCCGCCACGGCGCGTCGGAGCAAGCGTACGTGCGAGGCGGCGGCCAGCTGGTGCCCGAGACAGATGAAGATGCTCGGGCCGCTGGCCGAGGAGCGTCGCAGCAGCAGCTGGTCGACCAGCGACAACAGGTCGTCGAGGCCGGCGTTGGCGCCCGCGAAACTGCTCGCATCGTGCACGGACGGACAGCCGCCCTGCACGATGGTTGCGATGCCGGCGCTCAGCACGTTCGCGAGGCGGTCGGGCGAGCGGACGCCGCTCTGCCAGACCGGGAACAGGATCGTGTCGGCGTCGGCCACCTGTTGCAGGACGTAGGCGACGTTCTTCGACGCACGCACGGGTTCGCCGAGCGGATTGGTGCCGACGCTGACCCAGGGCTCGACGACCGCGACGCTCTGCCGGTAGATCTCGGGCATGCCTAGCAGCACATCCAGGTGCGCGGGGCTTTCGATCACTTTTTCGAGCGGCCGCGCGAGGCCCCAGTCGAAGAAGCCCTCGTTGGCGAGCATGTCGCGCCCGGGAAACGGCGTCGGCGAGTGACGGTCCTTGAGGAAGTAGCCGAGCAGCGCGTGCACGGATTGCGGACTCGACGCATGACGGCCCAGCAGCCCTGGCAACGTGCGCCATCCCAGGCGTTCGGAATCCAGCGGCTTGCGCGTCGTCGTCGTGACCATGCACCCGTCCCCCGAGTCCAGTGATTCCACAGGATCAGGCAAGCGTCGTGCCACGGCGGAAAGACCCGGAACGATCGGAGATCTGCACGCTGGCGCGTCGGGGCTGGCGTGTGACGGTGCACCAACGCGGATGCTGCACGGCGTCGCGTTGCGCGGAGTTGGTGCAAGTGCAGGCGGTTCCCCGACGCCGTGCTGCGGTCGCCGTCAGTGGCCCGGGGGGAGCGCCCGGCGATGCCGCGCCGTGGTCAGCCGCGCGTCGCGCGGCAGTGCTGCACGATGTCGGCGATCGCACGCTCGATGCCCTGGGTGTCGGTCGTGTCGACGACGAACGTGTGGGCAGTCTCCTCGGGCGTCAACGGTTCCCAGTATCCGGGCTGACGGTCGAGCAGCTCGACCGTGGCCTCGGACGCGTCGTTCGCGCCGGCGCGCCGGGTGGCAATCCGCTCCTTGAGCGTCGTCAGCGGCGCCACGCAATGGACGAAGCGCACGCGGGCCTGCTGTTCCCGCGCGAGCGCGGCAAAGGCGGCGCGTTCGTGTCGACGCAGGTTCGCCGCATCGACGATCACGTTCTGGCGGCCGCGCAGGCACGAGCGCACGCATTCACGCAACCGCGCGTAGGTGCGTTCGCCGAACTCGGACGTATACAGCCCGCCGTCGGCAGGCGAACGCGAATCGTCCAGCGGGCCGAGCCCTGCGAGGCGCTTGCGTTCGACGTCCGATCGCAGGTGCAACGCATCGCCGGCCACGGCAAGCCTGCGTGCGAGCCACGTCTTGCCCGAGCCCGACAGCCCGATCATGACGACGAGCGCAGGGGTCGCACGTGTCGATGCCGTCGTCGCCTGGTCGAGGTAGCGCTGCGCGTCGTGGCGCGCGGCGTCTGCCGCCGACGCAGCGTGCTCGCCGCGCAATGCCGCAACCTTCGCGCGCACCAGCGCACGGTAGGGTTCGTAGTAAGGCAGCAGCTCGACGGCTTCGTAGTCACCGCCTGTCGTCGTCCAGGCATCGAGCAGCGCAGTCCGCAGATCGGTGCGCCCGTGCACCGACAGGTCCATCGTCAGGAACGCGAGGTCACTCGCCACGTCGATGAATCGCAGCGCAGGGTCGAATTCGAGACCGTCGAACGCCACGAGGCGACCCTGCCACCGCACGACGTTGCCGCAGTGCAGGTCGCCATGGCATTCGCGCACGTTGCCTGCGCGCCAGCGTCGCTCCATGAGCGGACGCACGTCCCTGAACATTGCTTCGACGTGCGAGTGCGTGGCGTCGAGTCGCGCCAGCAGCTGCGCGTGTGCGCGTTCGCCGGATGACGGCGTGCCGTCACGACGGGCCCCGTCGGCAAAGACACGGCCGAGCTCGTCGAAATTGGCGAGCGTGACGCGATGGGTGCGTTCAGGGTGGCCATGCTCGGCGCCTGGCGGCGCCCGCTCGGCGCTCGCATGCATCGTTGCCAGCTCCGCGCCGAACTTCACAAACTCGCCGGTATCGACGACACCGTGCTGCAACAGCTCGCCGAGCTCGAGCGACGGGTCGAACTGCAGCATGCGCAATGCGTGTTCGAACACGTCTTCGTGCGCGCCGACGCGCGGCGCCGACGGTGTGCCGCC
This sequence comes from Steroidobacteraceae bacterium, assembly GCA_035554635.1. GTDB lineage: Bacteria > Pseudomonadota > Gammaproteobacteria > Steroidobacterales > Steroidobacteraceae > RPQJ01. The sequence continues at coordinate 10,108 of DATMIB010000229.1, forward strand.
GATCGGCACGACATCGACATAGAGCTCCGGCGCGTAACGACGGTTGAGCCGCAACTCCTCGTGGCACAGCGCCGCGCGCCGTGCGATCGTCGAGTAATCGAGGAAGCTCAGGCGCACCGGCTTCTTGATCTTATAAGCGTAGCGGCCCGTGAGAAACACCCAGGAGACGTGCGTCTCGATCAGCCGGATCGGCGTGTGAACGTGATGCAGTGCCGCATACGCAGACGGCGTTTGCATTGCAGCAACGAATGCCGCCTGCGCGGCGGCAGTGTCGAGCGACGAGGCGGATACTGGTGCGGCGTTCACGCGAGATTCGGGTCTCGACGGGCGCTTCGGTCAGTGTACTCTTGGACCTGGAGTGCAGTGCTGCTGTGACCAATACTGATGGTGCACGGGCAGCGTCGCTCGACAATGAAACCGTCCTCGTGGACATCAACAGAGGGACGCAGAATCGTGACAATCCCTGTCCAGATCACCTTCCGCCACATCGAAACTTCCCCTGCGGTCGAAACTCGCGTGCGCGAGCTGGCCGATCACCTGGGTGTGTTCAGCGACCGCATCCAATCCTGCCGCGTGGTCATCGATTCGCCGCACCGGCATCACCACCAGGGCAAGGTGTTCAACGTCAAGGTGCAGCTCGCCTTGCCGGGCGAAGACGTGGTCGTCGACATGGAGCGGCCGGATCGGGACGGGCACGAGGACGTATACGTGGTGCTGCGCGATGCATTCGACGCAGCGAGGCGCCAGTTGCAGCAACGCATGTCGATGCTGCGGGGCGAGACGAACCTGCGCGAGAAGCCCGTCGCCTCCTGAGCGGAGGGCCGCGGCGCGGGTCGTCGTGTCGGAGTCGTCGGCCGCAAGCCGTCGTCACAGGGATGGGCGTGGCAGACAGGTTCGGTGACAGGTTCGATGACCGCGCCGACGCGGGACGCAGGCTTGCGCAGGCCCTCGCGGCGCAGGGCCACGGCGCAGATGCGCTGGTGCTCGCGTTGCCGCGCGGCGGCGTCCCGGTCGCGGCGGAAGTCGCCGTTGCCCTGGACCTGCCGCTCGACGTGATCTGCGTGCGCAAGCTCGGCGTGCCGTACCAGCCCGAGCTGGCGATGGGCGCCCTCGCGAGCGGGGGCGCCGTCGTGCGCAACGAGGAAGTGCTGGCGATGCTGTCGCAGGCCGAGCGGCAGTTCGAGCAGGTACTCGTGAGCGAGCGCGAAGAACTCTCGCGTCGTGAACGGACGTATCGCGGCGACGCCGCCCCGCTGGTCCTGCAGGGTCGCGACGTCATCCTCGTCGACGACGGCCTAGCCACCGGTGCGACCATGGAGGCAGCTGCGCGCGCCGTGCGCGCGTTGCAGGCGAGTTCCATCGTGGTGGCCGTGCCGGTGGCCTCAGCGGAGGCGGTCGAGCGTCTGCGATGCATCGTCGATCGCGTCGTCGCGTTGCGCATACCGAGGTTCTTCGGCGCCGTCGGGCAGTGGTACGCGAGGTTCGACCAGACTCGCGACGACGAAGTCACCTCGCTGCTGGCTGTTGCGCGCGTAAGGATGGCGTCGAGGCCGCGCTGAGCCGCGTGGTAACCTCGCGCGCCGCTGGGGGTCCCGCGGCCCATCACGCAGCACATGGAGCGAGGCATGACGCACGTACTCGGACCTGAAGTCGTACGGATCGACGAGACCTGTGCCGCCGAGGAACCGCTCACGCTCGATGACGCACGGCTCGCGGTCGGCAGCCCGATGCCGGCGCAGTTCGTGCGCAACGGCTATACCGACGCCACCGGCCGGTTCTTCGGCGGCATCTGGAGCAGCAGCGTCGGGGCCTGGCGCGTCACCTACACCGAGAACGAACTGTGCGTCCTGACCGCCGGACGCGTGCGCGTCAGCGACGATGCGGGGCGCAGCTGGACGTTCGGGCCCGGCGACTGCTTCGTGATGCCGGCCGGTTTCGAGGGACTCTGGGAAGTGCTCGAACCGGCACAAAAGTTCTACGCCATTTACGAGCCGGCCGCGTAGCGTTACCGCCACAGCACGAGAAGCGCCGTGTCTGATTTGGTGCAACCAACACGGTGCACCGAGCCGTAACGGTGCGTCTCGTCGCCCTCAGCCCGCGGCCAGAGCAGATATTACTACTGGCACAGTTCCTGCAGCGCACCACGTCGAGCCGCCATGGTTCGAGTCGGGGAGTCTGTAGCGCGTCCGGCTCTTGCTACACTCGCGGCGCTGGCCATGCATTTATTGTTGCCATCAGACAACAAAGGGGTATAGATAGATGAAACTCAGCCAAGGTCTGGCCGCGGTCGGCCTGTCGTTTGCGGCGCTCGCAGCGCACGCCGAGGTCACCGGCACGGTGACGGGAATCACCGACTACAACTTCCGCGGCATCAGCCTCAGCGCCAACGATCCGGCGTTGCAGGGCAGCATCGACTGGGCGCACGACAGCGGCTTCTACGCCGGTGCCTGGGCGAGCAACATCGACTACGGCGACGACACGGACGGCGACCTCGAGGTCGACCTCTACCTCGGCTTCGCGGGCTCGTTCAACGACGACCTGGGCTACGACGTCGGCCTGGTCTACTACACCTATCCGAGCTCCGACGACATCAAGGAGTACCCGGAGATCTACGGTGCCCTGAGCTACAAGTGGCTCGAGGTCAAGCAGTGGTACACGAACGACTACAGCGGCACCGACCTCGATGCGTTCTACACGGAAGCCAACGGCACGTTCGAGTTGCCGGCGAACTTCGGCCTCGCGCTGCACGCCGGTTACAACTACGGTGACGCGTTCGAGGACACCGAGTACTACGACTATTCGATCGGCGTGACGTACACGCTCGGCCACTTCGACTTCGGCCTGTCGTACGTCGACACCAGCCTCGACGAGAACGACGCGTTCTACAGCGACGAGGACGTGTTCAAGTCGACCGGCCGCGCGATCTTCTCGATCTCGACCACGTTCCCCTGGTCGAACGAGTGATGGCCGACCGCGGCGCGTGAGCGTCAGCTCACCGCCGATCGCACGCTGCCGACGCCCGGTCTCCGCGAGGAGCCCGGGCGTCTTGCCTTGTGTCAGTCGAGTTCGCGCAGCACTGCGGCCAGCGTGCCGAAGACCTGGTCGATGTGCTGCCGTTCGATGACCAGCGGCGGCGACAACGCAATGATGTCGCCCGTGACGCGGATCAGCAGCCCCTGCTCGAACGCTCGCACGAACGCCTGGTAGCCGCGCGCACCGGGCTTGCCGGGGACCGATTCGAGCTCGATCGCGCCGATGAGTCCGAGGTTGCGCAGGTCGACGACGTGCGGCAGTCCGCGCAGCGAGTGCACGCCGTCCGCCCAGACGCCGGCGACTTCGGCGGCACGCGTCAGCAGCCCTTCGCGCCGGTAGATCTCCTGCGTCGCGATGCCGGCCGCGCACGCCACCGGGTGTGCGGAGTACGTGTAGCCGTGGAACAGCTCGATCGCGCCCTCCGGCCCCTGCATGAACGTGTCGTAGACCTGTGAGCTCGCGGCGACCGCACCCATCGGCACGGCGCCGTTGGTGAGGCCCTTGGCCATCGTGATCAGGTCCGGCGTGACGCCGAAGTACTGCGCGCCGAACGGCGCACCGAGACGGCCGAAGCCCGTGATGACTTCGTCGAAGATCAGCAGGATGCCGTGCTTCGTGCAGAGATCGCGCAGCCGTTTGAGGTAACCCTTCGGCGGGATCAGCACGCCGGTCGAGCCCGCGACCGGCTCCACGATCACGGCGGCGATCGTGCTCGCGTCGTGCAACGCGACGAGCCGCTCCAGTTCGTCGGCGAGGTTGGCGCCGTGCTCCGGTTCGCCGCGCGTGTACGCGTTGCGGGCGAGGTCGTGCGTGTGCGGCAGGTGATCGACGCCAGGCAGGCCGGTGCCGAACCATTTGCGGTTGTTGACCATGCCGCCGACCGAAATGCCTCCGAAACCGACACCGTGGTAGCCGCGCTCGCGACCGATCAGGCGCGTGCGCGTGCCTTCGCCACGGGCGCGGTGATAGGCGAGCGCGATCTTGAGCGCGGTGTCGACCGACTCGGAGCCCGAGTTCGTGAAAAAGACGTGGTTCAGGCTGTCGGGCAGCCAGCCGACGATGTCGTTGGCGAGACGGAACGCCTCGGGGTGCCCCATCTGGAACGGCGGCGCATATTCCATGGTCGCGATCTGCCGGCTGACCGCCTCGGCGATCTCCTTGCGGCCGTGACCGGCGTTGACGCACCAGAGCCCCGCGACGGCGTCGAGGATCTGCCGCCCCTCGGGTGTCCAGTAGTGCATGCCTTCGGCGCGCGCCAGCAGTCGCGGATTGGCCTTGAACTGCCGATTGGCGGTGAACGGCATCCAGAAAGCTTCGAGTTCGGAACGCTGCATGGGAGTGATTAGTGGCTAGTGATTAGTGGTTGGTGGCAGACGCGCATCGCGCGACCCGTTCCGACTAGTCACCATGGGCCAGTCACTAGTCGCTGGCGCGACACTGCCAGCCGCTCGATGATAAATAAAATTGACACTTGCCTCAAAGGTTCGTGAAATTCGGCCGAAATGTGACCCGCCTGTGCAGGATATTGAACACCCCGTGAGCGAGATCAGCATCGATGTCGGCGCCCACCTGCGCGCCGTGCGGACCATGTACGGGCTGTCGCAGCGCGAGCTGGCCAAGCGCGCGGGCGTCACCAACGGCCTGATTTCGCTGATCGAGCAGAACCGCGTGAGCCCGTCGGTCAGCTCGCTCAAGAAGGTCCTCGACGGCATCCCGATGTCGCTCGCGGAATTCTTCACGCGCGACCTGTCCGCCACGCCCCAGGTGTTCTTTCGTGCCGACGAGCTCGCCACGCTCGGCGACCGTTCGGTCACGTTCCGGCTGGTGGCGGCCCGCCGCGCGAATCGGGCGATGTCGGTGCTGCACGAACGCTACGCGCCGGGCGCCGACACGGGCGCCGACATGCTGCGGCACGACGGGGAAGAGGGCGGTGTCGTCGTGAGCGGTCGCATCGAACTCACGGTCGGCGCGGAAACCCGGCAGCTCGGCCCGGGCGACGCCTACTATTTCACCAGCGCGATTCCGCACCGCTTCCGCAACACCGGCAGCGAGCCCTGCGAGATCATTTCCGCGAGCACGCCACCGACCTTCTGAGCCGGAGCGCCAGCGCCGGCAGGACACCGCACGAACCACGAACGAGACTCCGCCACGGAGAGCACCCCCGCGATGAACGAGACCGCCACACCGACCACGACCGCCGGCTGGCGCGCGCGAGCCGCCGCATTGGCCATCAATGGCCAGGCCTTCATCGACGGCCGCTATGTCGCCGCCGCAAGCGGTGCGACGTTCGACGACGTGAGCCCGATCGACGGCCGCGTGATCGCACGCGTCGCCTCGACCGAGCAGGCCGACGTCGACCGTGCCGTCGCCGCCGCACGACGTGCCTTCGAAAGCGGCGTCTGGTCGCGCCAGCCGCCGCGCGAGCGCAAGCGCGTGCTGCAGCGTTTCGCCGAGCTGATCCTCGCGCACCGCGACGAGCTCGCGCTGCTCGAGACGCTCGACATGGGCAAGCCGATCGGCGACAGCCTGGCGGTCGACATCCCGGCCACCGCGCGTTGCATCGCCTGGTACGCCGAGGCGATCGACAAGGTTTACGACGAAGTCGCGCCGACCGGACCCGACGCGCTGGCGCTGATCACGCGCGAGCCGATCGGCGTCGTCGCCGCGATCGTGCCGTGGAACTTCCCGCTGATCATGGCCGCCTGGAAGATCGGCCCGGCACTCGCGGCCGGCAATTCGTTCATCCTGAAACCGTCGGAGAAATCGCCGCTCAGCGCGATCCGGCTCGCGGCGCTCGCGGCCGAGGCCGGCCTGCCCGACGGGGTCTTCAACGTGCTGCCGGGCTACGGCCACACGGCCGGGCAGGCGCTCGCTCTGCACATGGACGTCGATTGCATCGGCTTCACCGGCTCGACGCGCACCGGCAAGCTCATGCTGCAGTACTCCGGCCAGTCGAACATGAAGCGGGTCTGGCTCGAGTGCGGCGGCAAGTCGCCCAACATCATCCTGGCCGACTGCCCCGACCTCGACCGCGCCGCGGAGACCGCGGCCGCGTCGATCTTCTTCAACCAGGGCGAGATGTGCACCGCGGCCTCGCGGCTCGTCGTCGAGGACAAGGTCCGCGACCGCGTGCTCGAGAAGGTCGTCGCGGTGAGCCGCCAGATGCCGCCGGGCGATCCGCTCGACCCGGCGACGCGGCTCGGCGCGATCGTCGACGACGTGCAGATGCGCACCGTGCTCGGTTACATCGACGCGGGCCGCAGCGAAGGGGCCGCGCTGGTCGCGGGCGGTGCGCGCACGCGCGAGGACACGGGCGGCTATTACGTCGAGCCGACCGTGTTCGCCGACGTGAAGCAGGAGATGAAGATCGCCCGCGAGGAGATTTTCGGGCCCGTGCTCGCGACGATCACGGTCAAGGACGCCGAGGAGGCCGTGCGGGTCGGCAACGGCGTCGAGTACGGCCTCGCTGCGGCCGTCTGGACGCGCGACATCACCAAGGCGCACCGGATCGCGCGTGCGCTGCGGGCCGGCATGGTCTACGTCAACTGCTACGACGCCGACGACATCACGGTGCCGTTCGGCGGTTTCAAGCAGTCGGGCACCGGCCGCGACAAGTCGCTGCACGCCTTCGACAAATACACCGAACTCAAGACGACCTGGGTGGATCTCTCGCAATGAGCGGCTACAGCAATGTCACGTTCGACGAAATCGAGATCGGCGCCACCGCCACGGCGGAACGCGCGCTGAGTCAGACGGAGGTGGAGGCGCTGTTGCTGGTCTCCGGTGACGTCGTGCCGTTCCACGTCGAGGAGGGCGTCGATTTCGATCCGGACGACCTGACCGTCGACGCCGTGGCGGCCGAGGCGATCATCTCGGGGATGCTCGAACGACGGCTGCCGGGGCCCGGCACGCACATCGTCTCGCAGCAACTCGAGTTCAATGGCCGGTTGAGCGTCGGCGACCAGGTCCGCGCGGTCGTCACCGTGCGCGAAAAGCGCGCGGAAAGCCGCCAGGTCGTGTTCGACTGCAGCGTCGAGTCGGAAGGCCGCGACGTGCTGCGCGGCACGGTCGTCGTCGAGGCGCCGACACGCAAGGCGACCTACGCGGAACTCGAGCGTCCGGAGTTCATCGTCCGGCGCAACGACGTGTTCGCGCGGCTGCTCAAGCGTTGCGAGCCGCTTGCCCCGGTCACCTGCGCCGTCGTGCATCCGTGCGACGGCCCGTCGCTGATGGGTGTCATCGAGGCGGCGCGACGCGAGCTGATCGTGCCGGTGCTGATCGGGCCGCTCAGCCGCATCCGTTCGGTCGCGGGCAAGCTCGGCGTCGACATCGACCGCTACCGGACGATCGACACCGAGCACAGCCACGCCTCGGCCGCCGCGGCCGTCGCGCTCGCCCGCGCGGGCGAAGTCGACACGATCATGAAGGGCAGCCTGCACACCGACGAACTGATGTCGACGGTCGTGTCCTCGCAGTCGGGCCTGCGCACCGAGCGCCGCGTGAGCCACGTCTTCGTCATGGACGTGCCGGCCTACGACCGGATCCTGTTCGTGACCGACGCCGCCATCAACATCGAGCCGACGCTCAAGGAAAAGGCCGACATCGCGCAGAACGCGATCGACCTCGCGCACAGTCTCGGCATCGAGGCGCCCAAGGTCGCGATCCTGTCGGCCGTCGAGACGGTCAACCCGGACCTGCGGTCGACGATCGACGCGGCCTCGCTCTGCAAGATGTCCGACCGCGGCCAGATCCGCGGCGGCGTGCTCGACGGCCCGCTCGCGTTCGACAACGCCATCAGCGAGCTCGCCGCGCGCACCAAGAGCATCAAGTCGCCGGTCGCCGGCGTCGCCGACATCCTGCTCGTGCCCAACATCGAGGCCGGCAACATGCTCGCGAAGCAGCTGCTGTACTTCGCGGGCGCGGACGCCGCCGGCATCGTGCTCGGCGCCCGCGTGCCGGTGATCCTCACGAGCCGTGCCGACAACGTGCGCATGCGTATCGGTTCTGCGGCGGTGGGCAAGCTGGTCGTGCACGCGAAGCGGGCTGCCAGCGCTGCGAGAGCCGCCACATGAGGTCGGCCTCGGGACCGCGTGCGGTCCTCGTGCTCAACACGGGGTCCTCGAGCATCAAGTTCTGCGTGTTCCGGCTCGACGGCGAGACGCTCGTGCGCGACTTGCGCGGGCAGGTGTCGGGCCTCGGCACGGCACCGAGGTTCAGCCTGCGTCGCAGCGAGGGGCCGGACGTCGACGTCGCGCTCGGCGACGAGCCCATCAGCCCCGCCGTGGCGCTCGAGCAATTGCTCGAACGGCTGCAGGGCCACCTCGGCGATGCGCGGATCGTCGGCGTCGGCCATCGCGTCGTGCACGGCGGCCTCCAGTACATGGCGCCGATCGCGGTCGACGACGACGTGCTCGAGAAGCTGGACCGTTACGTGCCGCTGGCGCCGTTGCACCAGCCGCACAACCTCGCGACCATCCGCGCCATGCTGCAGCGGTTGCCGGGCGTGCCGCAGATCGCCTGCTTCGACACGGCGTTCCACCGGACCGTGCCCGCCGTCGCGCAGCGCTTTGCCTTGCCGGCTCGGTTCACCGAAGCCGGTGTGCGCCGCTACGGCTTCCACGGCCTCAGTTACGAGTACATCGCCTCGCAGCTGCCGGCGCTCGATCCGCGCGCGGCGGCCGGACGCACGGTCGTGTTCCACCTCGGCAACGGCGCCAGCATGTGCGCACTGCAGGGCGGGCAGAGCATCGCCACGACACTCGGCTTCACGGCCGTCGACGGCCTGCCGATGGGCACCCGCTGCGGTTCGATGGACCCGGGCGTCGTGCTCTACCTGATGGACGAGATGAAGTTCGGTGCGCGCGACATCGAGCGGCTGATCTACCACGAGTCAGGGCTGCTCGGCATGTCCGGCATCTCGAGCGACGTGCGCGACCTGTTGAGGAGCGCCGATCCGCGCGCGCAGGAGGCGCTCGACGTGTTCGTCTACCGGGCGGGGCGCGAACTCGGTTCGCTCGCAGCCGCACTGGGCGGACTCGACGCGATCGTGTTCACGGCGGGCATCGGCGAGAACCAGCCCGAGATCCGCGCGCGGATCTGTCGCCTGGCGGCATGGCTCGGCGTCGAGCTGGACGAGGCGGCCAACCGGCGCCACGGACCGCGCATCTCGACCGCCGCCAGCGCGGTCGCGGCGTACGTCGTGCCCACGGACGAGGAGAGCATGATCGGCCGGCACGTGCTCGGAGTGCTCGGAGCGGAAGAGTCTAGAGTCTAGAGTCAGAGTCCAGTCGGAGGCACTCCACCTCTCCCGTTCGCGGGAGAGGTCGCGCACGGCGCGGGTGAGGGCTCCGACGGTCAGAGGCGCGCTGCGTTGTCGAGGGGACACTCCCATACTCGTCCGTGCGCGGCCATCGGCCGCGCTCCGACTGAACTCTAGACTCTATACTTGAACTCTTCCCCTGCGCCCGGAGCCCGCGATGCAAGTCACCGTTGCCGCCACCCAGTTTGCCTGCACGCCGAACCCCGCCGAGAACCTCGACCGGGCCGAGGCGCTCGTGCGCGAGGCGGCCGGCCGCGGCGCGCAGGTGGTGCTGCTGCAGGAGCTCTTCGAGGGGCCTTACTTCTGCAAGGACCACCTCGCGACGCACTTCGAGACGGCGCACCCGGTGCCCGACAACCCGATCGTGCGGCGGTTCCAGGCGCTCGCCGCCGAGCTCGAGGTGGCGCTGCCCGTGAGCGTGTTCGAGCGCGCCAACAACGCGTATTACAACTCGCTCGTGATGGTCGACGCCGACGGCTCCGTGCTCGGCATCTATCGCAAGTCGCACATCCCCGAGGGCCCCGGCTACCACGAAAAGTTCTACTTCTCGCCCGGCGACACGGGTTTCAAGGTGTGGGCTACGCGCTATGGCAAGCTCGGCGTCGGCATCTGCTGGGACCAGTGGTTCCCGGAGTCGGCGCGCTGCATGGCGCTGATGGGCGCCGACATGCTGTTCTACCCGACCGCGATCGGCTCGGAACCGCAGGACGCATCGATCGACTCGCGCGACCACTGGCAACGCTGCATGCAGGGCCACGCCGCCGCGAACGTCATGCCGCTGGTCGCCTCCAACCGCGTCGGCGTCGAACGCGGCCAGAAGTACGAGATGACGTTCTACGGCTCTTCGTTCATCGCCGACGGCACGGGTGGCAAGGTCGCCGAGGCCGACCGCGTCTCGGAGTCGGTGCTGACCGCGACGTTCGACCTCGACCTGCTGCGGATGCAGCGTCACGCCTGGGGAGTGTTCCGCGACCGTCGCCCGGAGCTCTACGGCCCGATCTTCACGCTCGACGGGCGTTCCGACACCTGAACGCGATGCCTGAACCTGCCGCGCTGACGGCGCTGCGTGCCGCATCGCTGTGCGGCCCGGTGGCGTGCGTCGACCTCGAGACCACCGGCGGGATGGCGGCACACGATCGCATCATCGAGGTGGGCATCGTGCTGCTCGACGCCGGCGCGATCGTGGAGCAGTGGAGCACGCTCGTGCAGCCGGGCGTGCGCATCCCGCCGTCGATTGCCGCGTTCACCGGCATCGACGAGGCCATGGTCGCCGACGCGCCGACCTTCGCGGACGTGCGCGACGAGGTGCTGCGGCGACTCGAAGGGCGGCTCTTCGTCGCCCACAACGCACGCTTCGATTACGGCTTCCTGCGGAGCGAGTTCCGCCGCCACGGCGTCCGCTTCTCGGCGGCCGTGCTGTGCACGGTCCGGCTGTCGCGCACGCTGTACGCCGAGCACCCGCGGCACAACCTCGACACGCTGATCGAGCGCTTCGGGCTCGCCTGTGCCGCGCGGCACCGCGCGCTCGGCGATGCGCAAGTCCTGCCGGCGCTGCTGGCGGCAATGGAGGGCGAGCGCGGGGTGACCGTCGTCGATGAGGCGGTGACCGCGGCGCTGCGCGAAGCGCGGCTGCCGTCGCACCTGCCGGCCGAACTCGCCGACGACCTGCCCGAAGGGGCGGGCGTGTACCTGTTGCGCGACGCGGCGGGCGCACTGCTCTATGTCGGCAAGGGTCGCAACCTGCGCAGTCGCGTGTTCGAGCATTTCACGGGCGGGCAACGCTCCGGCAAGGCCGCGACGATCGCGAGCGAGACGCGACAGGTCGAATGGATCGAGACCGGCGGCGAGCTCGGTGCGCTGTTGCTCGAGTCGCGGCTGCTGCAGGACAACGCGCCGCCCGGCAATCGACGGCCGCGCGCGGCGGACGGCGACTGTGTCGTGCATCTCGAGCACGACGGCACCGGCCTCGTGCCACGCGTGCTCGAGCTCGCCGACGCGACCTTCGACCCCGACGCCGTCGTGTTCGGCCCGTTCCGCAGCGCCAGGGACGCGTGGCGTGCGATCGAGGGCAAGGCGCGCGAAGCAGGCCTGTGCCTGAAGACACTCGGCCTCGAAGCGGGTGAGGGCAGTTGCGTCGCCTATCAGTTCGGCAGGTGTCGCGGCGCCTGCCTCGGCCGCGAGCTTCGCGCGCTGCACGATGCCCGGCTGCAATTGACCCTGGCGTCGCTCAAGCTCAAACCCTGGCCCTTCGCGGGTCCGGTCGGCATCCGCGAGCCGGCCCCCGGCGGCCAGGGCACGCAGCTGCACGTGCTCGACCGCTGGCGGCACCTCGGCACCGCGCGCGACGAAAGCGATATTGCCGAAGTGCTCGAACGTGCTCGTGCCGTCGACGCCCGCTTCGACGCCGACAGTTATCGCATCATCAACCGTGCCCTCGCGGACGTGCGGGCGCGGGAGCTGGTGATCCTGGCCCCGACTACGGAACGACCGTGAACGAGAACACCCCGCCCGTCGCTGAGAGTGGCCCGGAACTGGAGGCTGCCTTCGCCGCGCCGCGTCGTCGCGGCGCGGACGAGCGGACGTTCTTCGCGGCCTGTCCGCGCAACGTCGCCGACCTGCTCGCCGGGGAACTGCGCGCGCTGGACATCGACGTCGAACGCGAGCACCCGGCCGGCGTGAGCTTCCACGGCTCCCTGCAGGCCGCTTACGCGGCCTGCCTGCATTCGCGCACTGCCAGCCGCGTGTTGCTGACGCTCACGGAAGTCGACGCGGCCGACCCCGACCAGATGTATCGCGGCCTGCTCGACCTGCCGTGGGAAACGCACGTGCGGCCCGACGGCACGTTCGCGGTCGACGTGGTCGGCGAATCGCCCCGCTGGCTGCGTCACACGCAGTTCGCGGCGCTGCGCGCCAAGGACGCCATCGTCGATCGCCTGCGCGAGACCACGGGGACGCGGCCGTCGGTGGACCTCGCCACACCGGACCTGCGCGTGAGCCTGCGGTTCGCGCGCGAACGCGTCACGGTCGGCCTCGACCTGAGCGGCGAACCGCTGCACCGTCGCGGCTATCGCCAATCCGGAGTCGAGGCGCCGCTCAAGGAGAACCTCGCCGCCGCGTTGCTGCTGCGCTCGGGCTGGCCCGCGATCGCGGCCGACGGTGGCCGCTTCTACGACCCGATGTGCGGCTCCGGCACGCTCGTGATCGAGGCGGCACTGATGGCCGCGAACGTGGCGCCGGGCCTGCTGCGGCGCCGGTTCGGCTTCGAGCGCTGGCTCGGGCACGACGCGACCGTCTGGCAGGGCTTGCGCCAGGCCGCCGAGGCGCGGCGCAACCTCGACGCGCTGCTCGAAGGTCGCTGCGCGGGCAGCGACCGCGACCAGGCCGCGGTGCGCGCGTCGATCGCCAATGCGAACCGCGCCGGGCTCGGCAATCACCTGGCGTTCGAGCGCCGCGATCTCGCGCACCTGCCGGCGACGCCCGCTTCTTCGCGCGGTCTCGTAGTCGTGAACCCGCCCTACGGCGTGCGGATCGGCGACCCCGAGCGCATCGAGACGCTGTACGCGACACTCGGCGAGAAGTTGCTGCACTGCTTTCCGGGCTGGGACGCGGCCGTGTTCACGGGCGAGCCCGCGCTCGGTCGCGCGCTGCGACTGCGGGCGCACCGCGTGCACACGTTCTTCAATGGCCCGATCGAAGGCCGGCTGCTGCGCATCCGGCTCGACGAGTCCGCCGTCGAGCCCGACCCCGAGCAGGTGCGAGCCGCCCGTCTCGAAGCGGCCCGTGCCCGCCCGGGTTCGGTGATGTTCGGCAATCGCCTGCGCAAGAACTGCGAACGGATCGAGAAGTGGGCCCGTCGCAACGACGTTGCCTGCTACCGCGTCTACGACGCGGACATGCCCGAGTACGCGTTCGCGATCGACGTCTATGGCAACGACGACGAGCGCTGGGTCTACGTGCAGGAGTACGCGGCGCCGGACACGGTCGCGCAGGAGGCGGTGCGGGCCCGGCGCGACGAGGCGCTTGCGCAGATCCCGGACGTGTTGCGAGTGCCGGCCGAACGGCTGTTCCTGCGCGTGCGCAAGCGGCAGAAGGCCGGCGAGCAGTACGAGAAGCTCGACGCGGAAGGCAGCTTCCACGCGGTGCGCGAAGGCCGCTATCGACTGCTCGTGAACTTCACCGACTACCTCGACACGGGGCTCTTTCTCGACCACCGGATCACGCGTGCGAGGCTCGGCACGATGGCCGCCGGCAAGCGCTTCCTGAACCTGTTTGCCTACACCGCGGTCGCGACCGTGCACGCGGCCGGCGGCGGTGCGACCGCCTCCACGACCGTCGACATGTCGCGCACCTACCTCGACTGGGCGGTGCGCAACATGGACCTGAACGGCCTGCGCGCGCCACAGCACGAGTTCGTGCAGGCCGACTGCCTCGCGTGGCTCGAAACGCAGGCACGCCTGCCGCGACCGCCGCAATACGACCTGATCTTCATCGATCCGCCGACCCACTCGCGTTCGAAACGCATGCAGCGCGAGTTCGACGTGCAGGGCGACCACGCCGGACTGCTCGAGATGGCGGGGAAGCTGCTTGCGCCCGGCGGCACGATCGTCTTCTCGAACAACTACCAGAAGTTTCGGCTCGACCCCGCGGTCGCCGACCGCTTCGAGGTCGAGGACATCACGCGCGCGACGATCCCAGAGGACTTCGCGCGCAATGCCCGGATCCACGTCTGCTACCTGTTGCGTCCGCGGGCAACCGGGCTTGCGGCGCCCTGACGGTCTTCCGATACTGCCGACGTGCAAAGGGAGGGTGGCTACATGACCAACAAGAACGTGCGACACGTGCTCGGCGCCGCGGTGCTGGGCCTGATGCTGGCGCCGCTCGCGTTCTCGGCACCGCCCGAGGACAAGGGCAAGGGGAAGGACAAGGACGCCCAGGCGACGCAGGTCCCGTACGACCAGGGCGGCAAGAACGGCAAGGGCGCGGAACACGAGCGCCATCACGACGGCGACAAGGACCGGCACGCCAGCGGCGACGACGACGCCAACCGCGGCGAGCAGGTCTCCGACTGCAACCACAAGGCGAACGAGCGCAACCTCAAGGGGCAGGACCGCAAGGATTTCGTCGAGTGGTGCACCGACCACGGTGCGCAGTACAACTACGACGCCCGCCGGTACGACCAGTCACGGACGTGCTATCGCAAGGCGGACGAGAAGGGCCTGAGCGGCGACATCCGTCGCGTGTACCTGCAGGACTGCCTGCGCAGGCAAGCCAAGTAAACCTGGGGGTCCGGGCGCGGTTGTCGTCCGCGCCTGGACGCCCGCATCGAGAGGCCCCACGGCCCAGGATCGATCGACGGTGGAAATCTTCAAGGCATTCACGCTCGAAAGCGCACACCGCTTGCCCAACGTGCCCGCGGGTCACAAGTGTGCGCGGTTGCACGGGCATTCATTTCGCGTCGAGCTGCACGTGGCCGGGCCGGTCGATCCGCACCTGGGCTGGGTGATGGACTTCGCCGACGTCAAGCGCGCGTTCGAGCCGTTGTTCCAGCGGCTCGACCACCAGTACCTCAACGAAGTGCCGGGGCTCGAGAACCCGACGAGCGAAAACCTGGCGCGCTGGATCTGGCGTGAGCTCAAGCCCGCGTTGCCACAGCTCTCGCGTGTCGTCGTGCACGAGACTTGCACCAGCGGTGCCTCGTACACCGGCGATTAGCGCGCGGACGCTGACAGCGACTCGCTCCGCGCACGCTCGCGCGGAGCCAGGAGTGCCGGCCCAGCCGGCCGTTCGAGACGCAAGCTCCCGCGACACGATCGTTGCTCGCCGACGTGTCGTACCGGTGCAGCCGGGCGCGTGGCGACGCGCCTGAGCAAAGACGTTCCGCCGCGGCATCGACGCGGGCCGCGAGTCGATTTCGTGCGGCACGCCAACGGTCGACCAGCGATCGTCATCAGATGTCAGCGCACCGCGTCCCGCCTGACACGGCGACCACACCGGGCGACGCTGGCGATCGTCATCACCGCCGACTGCCGGTCGTGAGCGACCGTTCGATAGTCCGTCGCGGCCGGCACCGGATGGCCGCGCAACCGCCAGACTCTTCGGCGAATCGATCCGAATTCGACAGTCCATTCGCGAGTCTTCGTGACGCGGGGAGGCCGCATGGTTCGCGTACGCCCGTTGGCGCTCGGTGGCGTTGCACTCGCCGCGACCGCGATCGCCGCACCGCCGCCGCTGGCCTTTCGCGAAGTCACGGCCGGCTCCGGCATTGCGTATGCCGGGCCGAGCTGGTCGGTCGCGTGGGGCGACGCAAACGGCGATGCCGTGCCGGACCTGTACGCGGGCAACCACGGTGAGCCGCACAACCTGTTTTTCGGCCAGGGCGACGGCCGATTCGTCGAGGCACCGACCTCGGTGTTTCCGTACGAGGACAGCGACGCCCACGGCGCTGCGTGGGCGGACTACGACAACGACGGCGACCAGGACCTGCTGGAGCTCGTCGGCACGGACGGCAGCCCGGCCGCGAAGGCCAACCGCCTCTTCGTCAACGAGAGCGGGACCTTCCGTGATCGTGCCGCCACGTGTGGCCTCGATGACGCGTATGGTCGCGGCCGGCATGCAATCTGGTTCGACTGGGACAAGGACGGTCGTCTCGACGTGCTCGCGCTCAACGCGGTGCGCGCCGAAGCCCCTTCGGTCCTGTTCCGCAACAACCAGGGCTATTTCGACCGCACGAGCGCACTTGCACCGCTCGGTTTCACGAAATATCCGCTGCTCGGATCGTTCACGTCCGGTCGGCTCAACCTGCTCCTGAGCGGCCAACCGTTCCCGTACCGCGTCTTTGACGCGAACCAGGTGAGCGCGTTGCCGCTCGCGGACCAACGCAGCGCGCTCCGCATTCCACCGCAGTACGCCCAGACGTTCGATGCCGCACTGTTCGACCTCAACGGCGACGGCCGCGACGACATCGTGGAGGTCAAGGGCGTCATGGCGAGCGACGCGACGCTGCGCAACGGGCAGTTGCTGGCCCACGTGCAGCTCGACGCGAACGGCGGCACGCGAGGCTTCGACTTCGGGGCGAGCGGCGCGGTGGAGTTCATGATCGCGCCCCGCTCCGTACAGAAGTGGAATCCGGGAGTCGTCTACATCGGCGCCACGGGCCGCCACCCGGTCGGAATTCCGTTCGTGCTGTCGCCGGGCGATGCGAGCGTCGACGGGTTGGCCAAGCCCTCCGGCGATCACGGCGTCTACGTCGGTTTCGACAGGGCTGCGGCGACCTGGCGCGTTCGCGTCGTCGGCACCGTCTACATCGACGCGAACTTTGCCGTCACGGCCACGGGCATCGGCCAGCTCAGGACCGTGGGGTTCACGCAATTCGCGGCAATGAGCCGCCCCACGTTGCTGCTCAGCGATGGCACCCGTTACGTCGATGCGAGCGCCGCTGCCGGGTTTGCCGACGCGCCGGCGTCCAACTGCTACTCGGCCTCGGCAGCGGACTTCGACAACGACGGCGACGTCGACCTGCTCGCGGCGTGCTCGGGACCGCTTTCGCGCCAGGGCGTCAGGAACCAGCTTTTCCGCAACGTGGAGGGTCGCTTCACGGCGGTCACCTCCGCGGGCGGTGTGGCGCGGACCGAGGCGGGCGTCGCCGACGGCGTGGCGACCGCCGACTTCGACATCGATGGCTTCGTCGACGTCGTGCTGACGAATGGCCAGGGGCTCTGGCCTTTCAGTGTCGGGCCCACGCAGGTGTTCCGCAACGTGAGCGCGACGGCTGGCAACCGCAACCACTGGCTCGAGATCGACTTGCGCGGCGTGCAGTCCAATCGCGACGGGGTCGGCACCTCGATGGTGCTGAGCGCCGGCGGACGCAAGCAGACGCGCATGCAGCGCAACGGCGTGCACAATGGCGCGCAGGACTTCCAGCGCGTGCATTTCGGCGTCGGCGCCGCCACGCGGATCGATGCGATCGAGGTGCGCTGGCCGAGCGGCGTGCGACAGACGGTCTACGACCTGCCGGTGGACCAGGTCGTGCGGATCGTCGAAGGCAAGCCCTGGTCGGTGCCGTACACGCTGCTGCCCGACACGCAGGTCTTCGGGACTTTACCGCTGTACACGACAGTGTCGCGCCAGTTCACGCTCGCGAACGTGTCCGGGGCGCCCGTCGGGATCGCCAAGGTCAAGACCGTCGGCGTGGACGCAGCGCAGTTCCTCGCTGCGAGCCGGTGCGGCAGCACGCTCGCGGCCGGGGCGTCCTGCCTGATCGACGTGACGTTCAAGCCGACCCGGACCGGCTCCAAGGTGGCGCGCTTGATGGTCGTCGCGGGCGATCGCGAGGTACGGCTCGCACAGCTCGCCGGCACGGGCACCTGACGACCGGCGCGGCTCGTCAGCGCTTGCGCCGCGGCACGACGTCGAGCAACTCGCGCGCCGCACACCATTCCGGCGGCAGGTCGATCGCGGGGTCGGCTGCGACGATGCCACCGACGATGGCGCAGGTCGTGTCGCGGTCGCCAAGCCCCGCGACGGTGCGCCAGAGGGCCTCCTCGTAGCGACCAAGGTGCCACGCCGCGCACCAGAGGCAGAACGGCACGGTGTCCTGTGACAGCGCGCCAGCCCCGTTGCCGAGCGTGGCGACGACCCGATCCACGGGCGTATCACCCGTCAGGCGCGACGCCACGTCGATCACGTCGCGGGTCGCCGACGCCGGGGTCAGCGCGAGCACCGACTCGAACAGCGCCCGCGGTTCGCGCACCGTCTTCGCGGCGACGCACGCGGCCGCAACCGCCACTGCGATCGCACCCGCCTGCGCCTCCGGGTGCGCATGGGTGATCTCGGCGCTGCGGCGCGCGTGTTCGACGGCTTGCGCGAGGTCGTCGGCGAACCAGGCGCCGATCGGCGCGGCGC
The DNA here is from genome assembly GCA_035554635.1 of Steroidobacteraceae bacterium. Lineage (GTDB taxonomy): Bacteria > Pseudomonadota > Gammaproteobacteria > Steroidobacterales > Steroidobacteraceae > RPQJ01. The sequence continues at coordinate 28,361 of DATMIB010000229.1, forward strand.
GCATGGCCGCACCATTGCCCATCGAGCCGCGGCCCTCGAAGAGGTTGCGTGCCGCGACGCGCCAGTGCATGCCCGCGGCGATCGATTGCAGGATCTCGTGTGCGCCACGACCGTAGCCACGCGCCGGGTCGACCGAGTGGCGGTCCGCAAAGCGTGATGCGAGCCGGTCCTGGTCGATGCCACCGCATTCGGCCAACACCTCCACGACCGAGATCGCCATGGCTGTGTCGTCGGTGTATGGCCACGGTGGCTCGGGCAGCGTGCGGGCGGCGATCAGTGCGCGCGCCGCGTCGACGGGGCGGAAGAACTGCTCGCCGAACGCGTCGCCGAGCGAGAGGCCTTCCAGCGAAGCGCGGGCGCGCCGGAGCCGGAGCCCCTGCGTCGTCATCGTGGCGAAGCCGAGGGTGACGGCGGGACGCCCGTCACAGCCAGTCCTTGAGCCGGAACCACAACATCGCGAGCACCAGGGCAGGCATGCGCAGCGCCGGCCCGCCCGGGAAATTGCGGTGTTCGAGCCGCGTGAACAGGTCGAAGCGCTCGGCCTGCCCGGCGATTGCCGTGGCAAGCAGCCTTCCGGCCATGCCCGTCAGTGCGATGCCGTGCCCGGAAAAACCCTGCAGGTAATAGACGTTCGGCGCGAGGCGGCCGAAATCCGGCGCACGACTCATCGTGATGTCGACGTGGCCGCCCCAGGCGTATTCGACCTTCACGTCCGCGAGCGACGGGAACACCTTGAGCATGCGCACGCGCGTCGCGTTGGCGGTGTTGAGCGCGTCGCGCCCGGAGTAGCTCACGCGACCGCCGAACAGCAAGCGGTGGTCGGCCGAGCGGCGGAAGTAGTCGAGCACGAAGTTGACGTCGGAGACGGCGACGTTCTCGCGCACGAGCGACTCGATCCGTTCGCGTCCGAGCGGCTCGGTCGCAACGATGTACGTCCCCACGGGCATGATGCGGTTGCGCAAATGCCGTGACAGGCGCGCGTCGATGAACGCGTTGCAGCACAACGCCACGTGCCTGGCGCGCACCGTGCCACCGTCGCCCGTGCGTACGCTCACGATCGGCCCGGCCTCGACGCCGACGACCTCGGTCTGCTCGTGGATGCGCACCCCGGCGGCGACGGCAGCCGCCGCGAGGCCGAGCGTGTAGTTCAGCGGGTGCAGGTGGCCGCTGCGATCGTCGCGCAGGCCGCCGATGTAGCGGTCGGTGACGAGCACGCCGCCAAGCTCGTCGCGCTCCAGCCAGCGGGTGCCGCCGTAGCCGTAGTCGCGCTCGAGTTCGTCCTGCCAGGCATGCAGTTCCAGCACCTGGCGCGGCTTGATCGCGGTGAGCAGGTGGCCCCAGTGCAGGTCGCAGTCGATGCGGTGCCGCGCGACGCGCTCGCGGATCAGGTCGAGCGCCTCGACCGTGACGTCGAACATCTGTTTCGCGGCGTCGCGCCCGAGCTGCGCGACGAGCTTGTCCTGGCTGCAGGCGTAACCGACGATGGCCTGGCCGCCGCTGCGCCCCGAGGCGCCCCAGCCGACGCGCCGGCCTTCGAGCAGCACGACCTTGTATCCACGCTCGGCCAGTTCGAGCGCGGTCGCGCAGCCCGCAAGCCCGCCGCCGACGACACAGACGTCGGCCTCGACGTCGCCGCGCAGCGGTGGGTGGTCGGGCGCCGGGTGGGCCGAGGCGGCGTAGTACGAGTCGATGTGCGCGCTCGCCACGATGTCAGCTCGTCGTCAGGTACCAGTCGTAATCGATCGCCGGCACGTGCGCGGAGAAATCCATCATTTCGCCACGACGCGTCTGCGCGTAGAGCCTTGCGAAACGTTCGCCGAGGTACTCCTTCGCGAATTCGCTGCGTTCGAACACGCCGAGCGCCTCGGGCCAGGACAGCGGGATGGTGCAGGCCGTGTCGCGATAGGCGTTGCCGGCCAGCACCGGCCCCGGGTCGAGTCGACGCGTGAGCCCGAGGTGCATGCCGGCGAGTACGATCGCGGCGAGCAGGTAGGGGTTGGCGTCGGCACCCGCGACGCGGTGCTCGACACGGCGACTGTCGGGCGGCCCGTGCGGCACGCGGAACGCGACGCCGCGGTTGTTGACCGACCAGCTCGGATTGAGCGGCACGTAGGCTTCGGGCTGGAAGCGACGGTAGGAGTTCGCGGTCGGCGCGCAGATCGCCATCGCGTCGTTCATGGTCGCGGCGAGCCCGCCGATGGCGTGGCGCAGTTCCACGCTGCCCTGCGGGTCGTCGGCGGCGAAGACGTTGCGACCCTGCGCGTCGACGAGACTGATGTGCAGGTGTGCGCCGCTGCCGGCGTGGTCGCGGTACGGCTTCGGCATGAAGGTCGCCTCGAAGCCGAACTGCAATGCGACACCCTTGACCAGGCGCTTCAGGCGGATCGCGTGGTCACAGGCGAGCAGCGCGTCGGAAACGTGGTGCAGGTTGACCTCGAACTGGCCCGGGCCGTACTCGGCCAGCACCGTCCCCGTCGGCAAGCCCTGCTCGCGCGCTGCGGCATCGATCGCGCTGAGCACCGTCGAGTACTCGTTCATCTCCTGCATCGAGTTGATCTGCGTCTTGTGCTCGCGCCGCCCGGTCAACGGCTGCCGGGGGGGCTGCGCGTGCCCGGCGGCCGTGCGCTCGCGGTCGACCAGGTAGAACTCCAGTTCGACGGCCATCACCGGTGTCAGGCCCAGTTCGCCGAAGCGGGCGACGACACGCCCGAGCGCGTGGCGCGGATCGCCGTAGAACGGCGAACGGTCGTGGTCGTACATCGTGACCTGCATCTGCGCGACCTGGGGCCCGAGCCAGGGCACGGGCACGAGCGTGCCCGGAATCGGCAGGCAGGCGCGGTCCGCGTCGCCCTCGTCGAACCCGAGGCCGGTGCACTGCACGGTGCCGCCGAGCACGTCGAGCGCGAACATCGACGCCGGCAACAGCAGCCCGGTGGTGTGCATGGCTTCGAGCTCGTCGATCGTGACGCGCTTGCCCCGTGGAATTCCCATCTGGTCGGCGAGCAACAGGTCGACGTAGCGCACCTGCGGGTGACGATCGAGCCAGGCGCGCGCCTGCCCGAAGTCCGCGACACACGTCATGAGTACCCCATTGTTTAAGATTTAGCGACGGCTGGGCCGCCGGGGAGCGTCGAGAATAAGCTTTCGTCGCGCCGGGCGGCAAGCCGACGGCGGCGTTGCACGGCCGCTGTCAAGTCCCCGCTTGGGCTGATTTTTGGCCACTTTTTTGCGCTGCTCGGCGACTCGGCCCATGCCCCTGTGGTTTAATCGAGCGCGTTCATGGACGACGGCCGGGTAGAAGCCGTCTAGGATTTTAAACGTGGCTCGCCGCAAACCATTGATCGGCATTCCCGCGGATCGACGCATCCTCGGCCCCCACCCCTTCCACTGTGTCGGGGAGAAGTACATCGCCGCGGTCGCCGAAGCGGCCGACGCGATCCCGCTGCTGATTCCCTCGCTTGGCGAGCGGGACTTCGACCAGCTGCTCGAATCCCTCGACGGCATCCTGCTGACCGGGAGCCCGTCCAACGTCGAGCCGCATCGCTACTCCGGGCCGGCGAGCGATCCGGACACGCTGCACGACCCGCACCGCGACGCGACCACGCTGCCGCTGATCCCGCACGCGATCGACGCGGGCATCCCGCTGTTCGCGATCTGCCGCGGCTTCCAGGAAATGAACGTGGCGTTCGGCGGCACGCTGTACCAGAAGGTGCAGGAAGTGCCGGGCTACCGCGACCATCGCGAGGACAAGGAGCAGCCGCTCGAGGTGCAGTACGCCCCGGCGCACGAAGTCGAGCTCGTCCGCGGCGGACAGTTGCACGAATGGGCCGGCACCGAGCGTGTCATGGTCAACTCGGTGCACGCGCAGGGCGTGCAGACGCTCGGGCGCGGCCTCGAGATCGAGGCGCGCGCCCCCGACGGCCTGATCGAAGCGTTCCGCGTGCGCTCGGCGCCCGGCTTCACGCTCGCGGTGCAGTGGCACCCCGAGTGGCAGGTCATGAAGAATCCCTTTTCGCGCGCGCTGTTCGCCGCCTTCGGCGATGCGGCGCGGGCGCGCAATCAAGAACGGTAATCACGCATGAGCACCCCGATCCAGCAGTTCTTCAAGGAACACGGCATCTCCGAAGTCGAGGCCGTCGTGCCCGACATGGCCGGCATCGCGCGCGGCAAGGTCATGCCCGCGGTCAAGTTCGCCGAGGACGAGGGCATGCGCATGCCCGAGAGCATCTTCCTGCAGACCGTCACGGGCGAATACCCCGAGGACGACCGCGCGATCAGCCCGTCCGAGATCGACATCGTGCTCAAGGCCGACCCGAACACGACGCGCGTCGTGCCTTGGGCCGCGGAGCCGACGGCCCAGGTCATCCACGACAGCTACTATTCCGACGGCCGCCCGGTGACGATGGCGCCGCGCTACGTGCTGCGCCACGTGCTCGACCTCTATGCCGCGAAGGGCTGGAAGCCGATCGTCGCGCCCGAGCTCGAGTTCTACCTCGTCGAGCCGAACATCGACGCCGACTATCCGCTGAAGCCACCCGTGGGCCGTTCGGGCCGGCCGGAGATCGGCCGCCAGTCGTACAGCATCGCCGCGGTCAACGAGTTCGACCCGCTGTTCGACGACATCTACGCGTTCTGCGAGGCGCAGGAGATCGAGATCGACACGCTGATCCACGAGGACGGCGCGGCGCAGATGGAGATCAACCTGATCCACGGCGACGCGATGTCGCTGGCCGACCAGGTGTTCATGTTCAAGCGCACGGCGCGCGAAGCCGCGTTCCGGCACAAGATGTACGCGACGTTCATGTCGAAGCCGATGGCACGCGAGCCGGGCAGCGCCATGCACATCCACCAGAGCGTCGTCGACGCGAAGACCGGCAGGAACATCTTCAGCGACAAGGACGGCAACCCGAGCCAGCTGTTCTTCGCGCACATCGCCGGGCTGCAGAAGTACCTGCCGGCGGCGATGTGCCTGTTCGCGCCGAACGTCAACGCGTTCCGCCGCATCATCCTGCGGCACATGGCGCCCATCAACACGCAGTGGGGCTACGACAACCGCACGGCCGGGCTGCGCGTGCCGATCTCGAACCCGGAAAACCGTCGCATCGAGAACCGCCTCGGCGGCGCCGACGCGAACCCGTACCTCGCCATCGCCGCGTCGCTCGCCTGCGGCTACCTCGGCATGCTCGAGGCGCTCAAGCCGTCGGAACCCGTCGCCGGCAGCGCGTACGACCTGCCGTTCGGCCTGCCGCGCAACATCGAGGAGGCCGTGCGCATGCTGCGCGACTGCCGCCCGTTGATCGACCTGCTCGGCGACCGCTTCGTGCTCGCGTACACCGCGGTCAAGGAAAGCGAGCTCGACACCTGGTTGCAGGTCATCAGCAGCTGGGAGCGCGAGCACCTGCTGCTGAACGTCTGAGGAAGTGACTAGAGTCTAGAGTCTAGAGTTTAGAGTCTAGTCGGAGGCGCGCAGCGCCGCGGCCGCCGCAGGCGGCCACTTCCGACTGAACTCTAGACTCTGAACTCTAGACTCTCCATTCACTGCACGCCGTCATCACTCACGGAAAGTGATCGCCATGCATTCAAAGCCCTACATCGCGGAACGCACCACTTCCTACTGGCAGGACCTCGACCGCCAGCACTACCTGCACCCGTTCACGGACTTCAAGCACCTGCACGCCAAGGGCTCGCGGGTCATCGTCAAGGCCGAGGGCGTCTATCTCTACGACTCCGACGGCAACCGCATCCTCGACGGCATGGCGGGGCTCTGGTGCGTCAACGTGGGTTACGGGCGGCGCGAGCTCGCCGAGGCGGCCTACCGCCAGCTGCTCGAGCTGCCGTACTACAACAGCTTTTTCCAGACGGCCCACCCGCCCGCGATCGAGCTGGCGAAACAGCTCGTCGACCTGACGCCGCCGCAGTTCAACCGCGTGTTCTTCACGGGGTCGGGCTCCGAGGGCAACGACACGGTCGTGCGGCTGGTGCGTCGCTACTGGGACCTGCTGGGCCAGCCCGAGCGCAAGGTCATCGTGAGCCGGGTCAACGCCTACCACGGCAGCACGATGGCGGGCGCGAGCCTCGGCGGCATGAGCTTCATGCACGAGCAGGGCGGCCTGCCGATCCCCGACATCGTCCACATCCCGCAGCCGTACTGGTACGGGGAGGCCGGCTCGACGAGCCCGGCCGAGTTCGGCCTGAAGACCGCGCACGCGCTCGAGCAGAAGATCCTCGAGCTCGGGCCGCACCGGGTCGCGGCGTTCATCGGCGAGCCGATCCAGGGCGCCGGCGGCGTCATCATCCCACCGGACACCTACTGGCCGGAGATCCAGCGCATCTGCGAACGCTACGGCATCCTGCTGATCGCCGACGAGGTCATCTGCGGCTTCGGTCGCACCGGCCAGTGGTTCGGCTCGGACCACTTCGGCATCAAGCCCGACCTGATGACCATCGCCAAGGGCCTGTCCTCGGGGTACCTGCCGATCGGCGGCGTGATGGTCGCCGACCGCGTCGCCGACGTCCTGATCGAACAGGGCGGGGAGTTCGCGCACGGCTTCACCTATTCCGGTCACCCGGCCGCCTGTGCCGTCGCCAGCGTCAACCTCACGCTGCTGCAGCAGGAGAACCTCGTGCAGCGGACGCGTGAGGAAACCGGGCCGTACCTGGCGAAGAAATGGCGCGAGCTGTCCGAACACCCGCTGGTCGGCGAGGCGCGTTCGGTCGGCCTGATCGGGGCGCTCGAGCTGGTCCGCGACAAGGGTTCCCGGGCGTTCTTCGACAAGCGCGGCGAGGTCGGCACGATCTGCCGCGACTTCTGCTTCCAGAACGGCCTGATCATGCGTGCCGTGCGCGACACGATGATCATTGCGCCGCCGCTCGTGATCAGCCGCGAGCAGATCGACGAACTCGCCGAGAAGGCGTGGAAGTGCCTCGACCTGACCCACGCGCGCTGCCGCGCGGAGGGGCGGTTCTAAGCGCGGCCCGTGCACGGTCGCGGGGCGCGCCGCCCGGTCGCTGCACCGGTGCGATGCGCGCCGCACCGTGCCTCTAGCCACCGCAATTTTTCTTCGCTATACAGCGAATCTCGCGCGGGCGGCCAGGGAAGCCGGCGTCCGCGCCATCGTCGCAAATAATTACAGGGGTACCCCTACGATGAGTATCAGCATCCGCGCCGGCTTGATGGGCCTGGTGGCCGCCACCGCGCTCGTGGGCTGCGGCAAGAAGGAGGAGGCTCCGCCGGCGACCGAAACCGCTGCGGCACCCGCCGCCGCCGCTCCGGCCTCGGCCGAAGAGAAGGTCGTCAACGTCTACAACTGGTCGGATTACATCGACCCGAAGACGCTCGAGCAGTTCACGGCCGAGACCGGCATCAAGGTCAACTACGACGTGTTCGACTCGAACGAAGTCGTCGAGACCAAGCTGCTCGCCGGCAATACCGGTTACGACGTGGTCGTGCCGTCGGCCTCGTTCCTCGAGCGCCAGATCAAGGCGGGCGTGTTCCGCAAGCTCGACCGCAGCAAGATCACCAACTGGGACAAGCTCGACCCGGAGGTGCTGCAGCGCGTCGCCCTGCACGACCCGGGCAACGAGCACGCGGTCAACTTCATGTGGGGCACGACCGGCATCGGCTACAACGAAGGCAAGGTCAAGAAGATCGACCCGAACGCCCCGGTCGACAGCTTCAGGCTCGTGTTCGATCCGAAGGAAGCCGCCAAGTACAAGGACTGTGGCATCTCCGTGCTCGACGCGCCGAGCGAGATCACGGCCGTCGCGCTCGCCTACCTCGGCAAGGATCCGAACAGCCAGTCCGAGGCCGACCTCAAGCTGGCCGAAGACCTGCTGATGAAGGTCCGCCCCTACATCCGCATGATCCACAGCTCCAACTACATCGACGCGCTCGCGAACGGCGAGATCTGCATCGCGGTCGGCTGGAGCGGCGACATCCTGCAGGCGCGTGACCGCGCGGCCGAGGCCGGCCAGGGCAACGTGATCAAGTACAACGTGCCGAAGGAAGGCACGATCATCTGGTTCGACATGTTCGCGATCCCGGCGGACGCGCCGCACCCGGACAACGCGCACCTGTTCATCGACTTCATGAACCGGCCCGAGATCGCGGCGACGAACTCGAACTTCATCAACTACGCGAACGGCAACTCGGCGTCGCTGTCGTCGATCGACGAGGCCGTCCGCAACGATCCGGGCATCTACCCGCCGGCCGAGGTCAAGGCGAAGCTGTTCCCGGACCTCGCCGAGAGCGCCGAGTTCACGCGCCTGCTGAACCGCACCTGGACCCGGTTCACGACCGGCAAGTAAACGCGTCGACGCGCACAACGCGGGGCGGTCGGAGCGATCCGGCCGCCCCGTTTTCGTTGACGGGCGGCTACACTAACCACCGGGCTTAAGCTCGATCCGGCCGCGCGCGGCGGAGGGCGGCCGACGCATCTGTGCCAGTGGGAGGAGATCCATGCCTAGCCTGCACCACACCCGTTTTTCCGTCCTCGTCGCCTGCATGACGCTCGTCGCCTGTGGCGGCGGCAAGGACGCGGACACGCCGCCGCCCGGCACCGCCGCGAAACCCGGCGCTGCCACAGGCCCTGCCTCGCTCAATGTCTACAACTGGTCGGATTACATCGATCCGGCCGTGCTCGAGCAGTTCCGCAAGGAAACCGGCATCACGGTGAACTACGACGTCTTCGACTCGAACGAAGTGCTCGAGACCAAGCTGCTCACCGGCAAGTCGGGCTACGACATCGTCGTGCCGAGCGCGTATTTCCTCGAGCGGCAGGTTGCGGCCGGCGTGTTCGCGCCGATCGACGCGGCGCGGTTGCCGAACCTGAAGAACCTCGACCCCGAAATCACTGCCCAGGCCGCACGCCACGACGCAGGCAACGCTCACTCGGTCGTCTACATGTGGGGCACGACCGGCATCGGCTACGACGCGGCGAAGGTGAAGGCGATCCTGCCCGATGCCCCCGTCGACAGCTGGAAGCTCGTGTTCGACCCGGCCATCCTCGCCCGGTTCAAGGACTGCGGCGTCTCGATGCTCGACGACCCCACCGACATGGTCGCGACCGCGCTGCTCTACCTGGGCAAGGACCCCAACAGCGAGGCGCCGGCCGACCTCGCGGCCGCCGAGAAGCTGCTGCTGTCGATCCGGCCGTACCTGCGCACGATCCACAGCTCGCAGTACATCGACCAGCTCGCCAACGGCGAGCTCTGCATCGCGGTCGGCTACAGTGGCGACATCCTGCAGGCCCGCGACCGGGCCGAGGAGGCCGGCAAGCCGATCGAGATCGCCTACTCGATCCCGAAGGAGGGGGCGCTCCTGTGGTTCGACACGCTGGCGATTCCCGCCGACGCGCCGCACCCGGACAACGCCTACAAGTTCATCGACTTCCTGCTGCGGCCCGAGGTCGCGGCGGCCAACTCGAACTTCGTCATGTACGCGAATCCGAACGCCGCCGCCACGCCGCTGCTCGATGAGGGCCTGCGCGACGATCCGGGCATCTACCCGACGCCCGAGGTGAAGGCCCGGCTGCGCGCCAACCTCGCGAAGTCGCCCGAGTTCACGCGTGAGCTCAATCGGACCTGGACGCGGTTCACGACGGGGCGCTGACCGCAGGAACGCAGGCGCACGCCAGGCCAACCGCCCTACAATGCCCCTGTCCCGCCGCCGGCGCGGGACGCCGACCAGAATTACGAGAACCTATGTCGACGCCACCGCGCCCCGCGCAGCAGAAGTTCGAACCCTGGACCGACCCGGACGCCAAGCCGTACGTCCGGATCGAGAAGGTGACGAAGAAGTTCGGTGACTTCGTCGCGGTCGACGAGGTGACGCTCGACATC
>DATMIB010000230.1:0-24054 GCA_035554635.1 Steroidobacteraceae bacterium
CCTGCCCGAGCAATTCGTCGAGCGATGCCGCGGTGTGCACGCGCTCGACATGGCGGCTGCCCGTACGCCAGCTGACGGCGGCAACCCAGCGACAGCGCGAGTCCTCCGACAGGAACAGTCGCAATGCATGCGCCCGGGGCCGCACGCGTTGCCAGACCAGGCGACCGTAGGTCTCGAACGGCGGTGCACCGGTGCGCGGCAGCCGCAAGGGCCGCGCATTGCCGCCGACGTCCACGCCACGCACGGCATGCACGTGACGCAACGCGGCCATCATCGGGCCGCAGGCCTTGCGCTCGAGCACGTCCTGCTCGCGCTCGAGGTCCCACAACCCCATGCGTGTCCACTGGTCGCGCGCGTGCCACTCGGGCATGCCGAGAATCGGATAGAGACAGATGCCACCGAGCGGCACGCCCTCGGCCAACAAGTGCTCGGCCATCGTCGACAGCTCGTGGATCCACGGTGCACGCGCTTCGCCGAGCGCGCTCGTCTCGGTGATCACGATCTCGCAGCCGTAGCGCCGCCACGCCTTGCGCACGAGGTCCGCCAGCGGCACGCGACGCGGGTCGTCGTCGGCCAGCGGTACGCCTTCGCTGCCGAGCGCCCACTGATTGGTCCAGTAGTAATTGAGCCCGACGATGTCGAGGTGCGCGGGCGAACCGCCCAATTCCGGTCGCAAACTGCCGACGACCATGTCCCAGAACTCGAAGACGTACTGCTCGTTGAAGCGGTGTGCGTGCTCGATGGCCGAAGGCTCTGCGTCGGCGTCGACGACCACGCGGCAGATCGGGTCGACGTTGACGATGCGCGCGTGCGGACACACTTCGCGGATCGCCTCGATGCCGCGGATCGCAGCGCGGGCCAGTGACAGCTTCAACTCGGCCGCGCGACCGTGCACGTGCGGCGCAAAACGGCCGACGTCACCCGCCGCCCAGGCGAAATACGAGGGCTCGTTCATCGGCGTGAAATAGCAGGCGCCGTCGGTGTGCTCGACGACGTAGCGCGCGGCCGCGCCGCAGTACTGCGCGAAGCGTGTCGCAAAGTGCTCCGAAAAAGGATCGAGGTCGTCGGGATAGCCGTAGTGGAACAGGTCCCAGATCACGTCGCAGTCGTACGTGCGCGCCGCACGCAGGAACGGATCGACAGACGAAAAGTCGTACCGTCCGCCACGGTCCACGAGTGGCCAGCGGATCGCCTCGCGCACCGCCCGGATGCCGACGTCGTCGAGCCGGCGATAGTCCTCGTCGACGTGGAGGTCGTGTCCGGTCGCGGCGATCTGGTCGATCCAGTCGCCGTGCATGTTGTACCCGGTCGCACATTCGAAGCCGGCCAGATAGAAACTACGAAACATCGCCGCTCCCGACCGTCGTCGACAGGGTTGTGGTCGCTGGTGCCGGTGACGCGCGCGGCCCGGCACTGTAACCGCCGGTGTCGTGAGTGCCGCCCACGGCATTGAGTCGGCCGACTTCGCGTACGCCGCCCGCCACCAGTTCGCGATAGCGCTCGACGAGCGGCGTCGGCACGCGTGCGAGCCCGCTCGCATCCCGCGCGAGGTTCCAGAGGCCCATCTGGTAGAGATAGTCGGCGGGCGGTTTCTTGCCTTCGCGATAGCCCCACGTGACCAGCGCGAACAGTGGCCACCACGTGTACCCGAGGAGGGGCACGCCGCGGCTGCGCGTTCGTGCAACCGCCTCGACGGACGAGTCGAGCCAGGCCCGGCGACGCCTGACCGAGCCGACGGATGCGGTCTCGCTGATCAGCAACGGACGGTGGTAGCGCTGCCAGTAGAGGTCCGCAAGCGTTTCGACGATCTCGGCCTTGGCGTAGCGCATCCGCACGCGCAGTCCGCCACGTGCCTGCAGCAGTCGCTTTTGCGAAAACATCGGGTACAGGTTGATGCCGATCAGGTCGGGCTCGAGGGCGTGCTCGACGAACCACTCGAGCGTTGCAGTGTCGGCGCCGTGCTGCAGCAGCCAGGCATGTAACGGGTGGCCGGGTTGCACGCGACCGCTGACGAGGTCGAGCGCGAGGAACACGATCTCCTGGCGTCGCGCCGCTTCCGCTGCCAGAGCCGGGGAAACGTTCTCCGCTGCAAGCACCGAAGACGCGGCGTCGTACAGGTCCGTTGCATCGACGTGCACGTCGACGATCTCCGGATCGACCGCGCGCATTCGCTCGACGGTCCGCACGATGCCTCGACAGACACCGAGCATGACCTCGACAAAGCCGCGCCAGCTGCGCCCGAACGGCGGCCACCAGCCGATGCGCCCGCAATACCAGGCGGTGACCCGGGGCTCGTTCAACGGCGTGTAAGTGTGGATACGTCCATGGAAGCGCTCGGCGACGCGTGCCGCGTACTCCGCGACGAGTTCCGGGTAGTCCGGGTTCAGGTACGCGCCCTCGATCCACGCCGGCAGCCCGTAATGGACGAGGTCGACGACCGGTGCGATGCCGAGCTCGAGCAGGCGCTCGAGCGGCTCGTCGGCCCAGCGAAAATCCCACACGCCGCGGGCCGGGTTGATCCGATGCCACGGGATGCCGTAACGCACGGCCCGCAGGCCGAGTTCGGCAAAGAGCTGCAGGTCCGCTTCCCAGCGCGTGTAGTGCTCGGTCAGCTCGTATTCGTCGAGCGTGCGCCCGGTCTTTGGCGACGGCGCCGTGATGAACGTGTCCTCGATCCCCGCGAGCCACTGGAACGCGTCGGGTGCGACGAGACGGTCGAGGGCGCTGCGACGAACGTGCACGGCAAGGCCTCACTCCGGGATCGAGTCTGCGGTGATCCCGCGCGCCGAGGCGGCACCGGCGACGCGCGGGCCCGCAGACGTGAAGACGAGTTCCTCGATACAGAGCCTGCGGGCGGTCATCGCCGCATCCCAGGCGTGATAGGCGAGGTACCGCGTGACGCCATCGTGCCCGGTGAAGACGGAACAATGTCCCGGGCCAAGCAATCGGCCAGGCGCCGTGCGCAGCACGCGCGGACCCTCGTTCGATGCGTCATCCCTCCACGGCCCGAGGGCCGACGTGGCGAAGGCGTAGTCGACGCCGTAGCTGTGGTCCTGCCAGCAGCCTCCGCTGTAAAGACAGTAGTAGCGGTCGTCGTGCCGCACGACGAAGGGTCCTTCGAGCGTGTGCCAGTCGTAGCGCGCGTCGTACATCGGGCGGTCGGCCGCGAATCGTTGCCAGTCGCAGCGCGCACGCGCGACCGTGCGCACCTCGCCCGTGAGCGACAGCATGCTCGCCATCGGGGACACCACCAGTGCCGTGCCGGCGCGAACGGGTGCTCCGTGCTCGTCGATCGTGTCGAGGAAGTCGCGTGCGTGGAACAGGTACCACTGCCCGTCGTCGTCGCGGAACGGGTGCGGGTCGATCGCGAACGGCACTTCGTCGACGGTGGTCAGCGCGCCCGAGTCGACGTAGGGGCCCGTCGGCGTTTCGGCCACGGCCACGCGCAATTGATGCGCGCGGTCGTCGTGGCCGACCGAATAGTAGAGGTACCAGGTGTCGTCGCAGCATGCGACCTCGGGGGCCCAGAAGGCATTCCCGAGTGCGGCATCGGGGCGCACCAGCGCGTGGCCCGCAGGGCGCCACGACTGTAAATCGTCGGAGCGCAGCAGCGGAAAGACGGTCGGCTCACGCGACGACCGCGTTGCACCGGCGGCCTCCGCCGCGCCGGTGCCAATCGCGCAGTAGCACTCGTCGGTGCGCCACACGAACGGGTCGGCGAAATACTCCGGATACACCGGATTGTCGAATCGGCGGCGTGGCGTCGGGCTCGTGGCGCCCATGACAGGCTCAGTCCGGCCCGAAGGGCCTCGAGTCCGACGGCGTGGCGATCGAGCCGCGCGAGTGAGCCGCTCGTGACGTCACGTCGCCGCCTCCTGCGTCAGAGAGCGTGCGACCGTGCTCGTCGTCGTCTCTTCATCTGGCGCGCGCGCCTTTTCGGCCGCCTTGCGACCGGCGAGGAAGGCGTGATCGGAGTTGTAGTACTGCCACTCGCTGTAACGGCCCGCAAGGATGATGCCGTGGCGTGCGCACCATTCGTCGATGACCTTGAAGTTGTGTGCCCGCGCGTGGTCGTAGACGACGTAAGCGTAGGGCATGTCGACCTGGTTGCGGGCGATGATGCGGTCGTCCTCGCGCAGCATGCCCACGCGTATGCAGTCGCGAATGCACAGGTCGATCAGTTCGTCGCCGTCGCAGGGCAGCGGCTTGGTCGGCGCGTAGGTGATCTCGCAGGTCAGGCCGAACCCGCCGGGTGGGTTGCAGTGCGGGCTTGCGTTGCCCTGCACGAAAATGCGGTGGAACAGGCTGTCGCCCGGGTAGTAGATCCAGTGCTTGTCGGTGACGTCGGTGCGCGCGACGCCGAGGTTCACGCAACGCACCGAGGTGTGTCGCAACCGCGCCGCCGACTCGCGCACGTGCACGAGCGCCTCGCCCGACAGCTTCTTGACCAGCTGCGGCAACGGCATCGTGCTGATCAGCTGTTCGTACTGGAAGCGCCGGCCATCGGCCAGCGTAACCTGGTGGCGCAATGCGTCGACGGCGACCACGCGCGCGTCGAGCAGCAGTTCGCCTTCGAGCAACGGCAGGAAGCCGTCCATGAGCGCCTGGAAGCCGCCGCGCAACGGGTAGCCGAAGCGTGCGTTCGGCCCGATCGGTTTCTGCGACGGTCGCAGCGCACCTTCGATCATTTCCTCGAGGTCGGGCAGCGGTACGCGACCGCCGAGCCACGACGTCTCCATTTCGTTGAGCGGCACGGCCCAGAGCTTGCGGTTGTACGGAATCGCGAAGTGCCTGGCGACGCCCGCGCCCCAGACGCGATAGATGAACTCCTCGAAGTTGGCGGGTTCCGTGCGGGTGTGCCGGATCGACTTCTCGAACTGCACCAGCGGCGCGGTGCTCTCGGCGATGCCGTCGCCACAGCAGTCCGTGATCGATTCCGCCTTGGGCTCGCAGCCGTTGAGCGGCCGGTGCGTCGTCGCTGCCGCCGCCCGGGCGGGCGCGGCCGGCGGATGCTCCTTGAGCGGGCCGAAGCGGGCCTCGATCGCTCCGACGATGCATTCCTTGAGTACGTCCGGCGGCAGGCCGTACAGCGCCTGCTGGAACGGGTAACGTGTGTAGACGTCGTGGCTGAAGATCCACGCCTCGCGATCCTGCCAGTGCACGTTGTCGCCGAGCAGCAGCTCGTACATCTCGTGCACGTACGGATCGTTCGAGAACATGATGTGGCCGGCGTGGTCGAACGTGAAACCGTTGTCGACGATCGAGCGGCACCAGCCGCCGACGGTGCTGCCCGCCTCGAGCAGCAGGCTGCCGCGTCCGAGGTGATATGCCGCGCTGAGCCCGGTCGGGCCGGCGCCGATCACGATCGTCTCGACCTCGCGCGGCCGGCTGCCAGCGATCCCTGAGCCCGCGGCCCGAGTCGTCTCCACCGGGACGGCCGTCGGATGCGCGCCGCTGCTCCAGGCACGGTCGATCAGTTCGCGCATCGCCGCCGCCGTTGCGTCCCACGAGGTCTTGTCGACCGCAGCGTCGGCGACTTCACGCCGCTTGTGTGCCTGTCGTGGCGTTTCCTTGAGACTGGCTTCGCATGCACGGATGAACGCCGCGGGCGTGCTCGCCACGTGCACGATGCTGCCAAAGCACTCGACCACGTCGTTGATCGGCGTGCTGACGATCGGCTTGCCCGCCGCCATGTACTCGAGTGTCTTGGTCGGGCTGATGTAGCGCGTGGCTTCGTTCAGTGCGAAGGGGAGCAGGCAGACGTCCCACTGCGCGACGAGGCCCGGCAGTTCCTCGTAGCTGCGCTGGCCGAGGTAACGGATGTTCGGTCGTTGCGGCAGCGACTCGACCGGGATCTTGACCACCGGCCCGACCATGATGAAGTCCCAGTCCGGCCGCGCATCCGCGAGTGCGCCGATCAGCTCGCGATCGACGCGTTCGTCGAGTACGCCGAAAAAGCCGAGGGTCGGCCGCTCGTTGCTCGTCGGCGCGTCGGTGCGCGCGCTCGCGAAGTGCTGCGCGTCGACCGAGCTCGGAAAGCAGTGGACGGACGGATGGCGGCTCTTCTTCGAGCGGTAGAGGCTCGGGCCACCGGTGAACACCAGGTCCGCGCGCTTGAGCAACGCGCTTTCGCGCTGCACGAGTTGCCGCGGTGCGTTGAGGAACGCCGAGAGCTCGTCCATGCAGTCGTACACGACGGCTCGCGGCTGCAGCGGATCGATCAACGGCAAGGCCATGGGCGTGTAAAACCAGACCGCGTAGTCCTCCACGCCGATGGCCTCGAGGTGCTCCCGCAGCAGCAACTGCAGGTCCGCGATGTGGTCGTCGTGGAAGCCTACGGCTCGCTTCGACAGGTGCGGCCGCAGCACGGTGACGCCACGGTCGGCTTCGACGACCTCAAGTGCAGGCGCGCCGTCGTGGTGAAGCGGTTCCTCGACGTAAATGACGCGAAAGTGACGCGCCAGGCGCGACAACAGGTGTTGCGGACGCTGGTATACGAAGTTCCAGCGCAGGTGAGAGAACACGAGCAGGGCACGGGTGGGCATGGGAATTCTCCAGGAAAACAACGAGCGACAGCCCGGCTGTGCCCGACTAGGGAAGCTATCGCGAACCCTTGCCCGTGACCGTCACGATTGGACGCAACCCTTCGTGGGCCATTGCTGACGTGCGTCCAGATGAAGAGTTTAGAGTCTAGAGTTCAGAGTCTAGGCGGAAGCGCGTTGCGCTTAGGTCGCCGGAGCTGGACGCCGACTCCGACTAGACTCTGCACTCTGAACTCTTCCTTGAGCAGGCCTCACGCGCGACGAGCAAGGAGCAACACGTGGCCGGTTGCGAGTTCACGCACATGGGCACCGTCACGACCGATGCGGGCCAGGGCATCGAGCGATTCCGACTGCGTGCCGGCGCCTGCGCGATGGAGGTGATCGACGCGGGTTGCGCAATTACGCGTCTCTCCGTGCCGGACCGGAGCGGTGCGCAGCACAACGTCGTGCTCGGCTACGCGGACCTGCGCGAGTACCTCGGTGCAAGACGCGAGTACTTCGGTGCCATCGTCGGACGCGTCGCCAATCGCATCGCGCACGGTCAGTTCGACCTTGCCGGGCGCCGACATTCGCTCGCGCGCAACGACGGCCCTCATCACCTGCACGGAGGCCGCATCGGATTCGATCGGCGGACGTGGGGTGTCGTGGAGGCGGCCGCCGACGAGGCGACGGCCCGAATCGTGTTCGAACGACGCAGCGACGACGGCGAGGAGGGCTACCCGGGCACACTTGACGTGCGTGTGTCATACACGCTGGCCGCTCCCGGTGAGCTGCGGCTCGAGTATCACGCGACGACGACGTCGACGACCCTCGTCAACCTGACCAACCACACCTATTTCAACCTCGGCGGTGCGGACGACGGTGGCGACGTGCTTCGGCACGAGCTGCAGATCGAGGCCGACGCATTTTGCCCCGTCGACGCGGGGCTGATCCCGACCGGCGAATTGCGTCCAGTGCAGGGTACGCCGTTCGAGTTCCGTCGCTCGGCACCGATCGGCGATCGTCTTGGCGCAGCCCACGGGCAGCTCGAGCACGCCGGCGGATACGATCACTGCTTCGTGCTGCGGCCGGCGACGCCAGCGGGCACCGAGCTGCGTCCAGCGTGCGTGCTCGACGAGCCTCGCAGCGGACGGCGACTGCGCGTGTGGACGGATCGCCCGGGCATGCAGTTCTACTCCGGCAATTTTCTCGATGGCACGGCGGTCGGCCCGGGGGGAGTGCGCTACCGGCGACATGCAGGC
The DNA here is from genome assembly GCA_035554635.1 of Steroidobacteraceae bacterium. GTDB lineage: Bacteria > Pseudomonadota > Gammaproteobacteria > Steroidobacterales > Steroidobacteraceae > RPQJ01. The sequence continues at coordinate 7,784 of DATMIB010000230.1, forward strand.
CTGTGTCTCGAAACGCAGGCGTTCCCGGACGCGCCGCACCATCCCGCGTTTCCGTCGATCGTGCTCGAACCCGGCCAGCAATACCGCGCCGTGACGGTGTGGAGGTTCGAAGTCTTACCCTGACGCTGCCCGAACTCCCACAGCGGTTTTGGAGCACACGCTGCACATTGTCGCTTTTCGGTCGCACGGCTCGATGGGCGACATGACAGCAACAACGACAACTCCGGGGGTGCTGCACCCGCGTCCACAGCTCCAGCGCGAGCACTGGGTCTCCCTCGACGGGCCCTGGCGCTTTGCGTTCGACCCGCGGCACCGCTGGCACCACCCGCGCGAGGTTGCCGAGTGGCCGCTCGAGATTCGCGTGCCGTTCTGCCCCGAGAGCCGCATGAGCGGCATCGGCGACACCGGATTTCACCCGGTGTGCTGGTACGAGCGCGAGTTCGATGCGCCCGCGCTCGACGGCCACTCGCGCCTGCTGCTCCATTTCGGCGCGGTCGACTACCAGGCCCGTGTCTGGATCAACGACTTTCCGGTCGCCGAGCACGAGGGCGGCCATGTGCCGTTCGTGGTCGACATCACGCGCCACCTGCGCACGGACGGGCCGCAACGCGTGACGGTGCAGGCGCTCGACGATCCGCTCGACCTGGAGAAGCCGCGCGGCAAGCAGGACTGGAAGCTCGAACCGCACGGCATCTGGTATCCGCGCACGAGCGGCATCTGGCAGACGGTGTGGCTCGAGCAGGTGCCCGAAACGTACGTGCGCGCGGTCAAGTGGACGCCCAACCTCGAACGTTGGGAGGTCGCGTTCCACGCGTTCATCGAGGGCGTCGGCAGTGACCGCTCCTCGGTGCATCTGCGGTTGTGGGTCGGCGACAAGGTGCTGATCGACGACGAATACCAGGTGCTGCACGGCGAGGTGCATCGCAAGCTCGGCCTGTCGGACCCCGGCATCGACGACTTCCGCAACGAAATGCTGTGGTCACCGGAACGACCGACACTGCTGCAGGCCGAGATCGAACTCGTGCGTGCCGGCGTGGTCGTCGACCGGCTCCGGTCGTACACCGCGCTGCGCAGCTTCGGCATCCAGCGCGACCGGCTGATGCTCAACGGCCGGCACTACCAGCTGCGGCTCGTGCTCGATCAGGGTTACTGGCCCGACAGTCTCATGACTGCGCCGGACCCGGAGGCGCTGCGGCGCGACGTCGAACTGGCCAAGGCGATGGGGTTCAACGGCGTGCGCAAGCACCAGAAGATCGAGGACCCGCGCTACCTCTACTGGGCGGACGTGCTGGGACTGCTGGTCTGGGAGGAAATGCCGAGCGCCTATCGCTTCACGCCGCGCACCGTCATCCGCCTGGTGCAGGAGTGGACGGCCGCGGTCCAGCGCGATCGCAGCCACCCGTGCGTGATCGTGTGGGTGCCGTTCAATGAATCCTGGGGCGTGCCCGACCTCGCGACGGTCCCGGCTTCGCGCAACTTCGTTGCGACGCTGTACCACATCACCAAGACGCTCGATCCGGACCGTCCCGTCATCGGCAACGACGGCTGGGAGAGTTCGACCACCGACATCATCGGCATCCACGACTACGATGGCGATCCGCAGCACCTGCGCGCGCGCTACGGCCCCGAGGTGCAGCCGCAGGAACTGATCGACCGACGCTGGACCGCGGGCCGCATCCTGACGCTCGACGGCCACCCGCATCGCGGCCAGCCGATCTGCCTGACCGAGTTCGGTGGCATCGCCTACGCGGACCCGCACAACCCCGCGCACCGCAACGAGTGGGGGTACGTCCGCTACGACACGCTCGAGGAGTACACCGAACGCTGTCTTGCGGTGATCGAAGTCGCGCGCACGACCGCGTTGTTCAGCGGCTTCTGTTACACGCAGTTCGCCGACACGTTCCAGGAGGCGAACGGGCTGTTGACGGCCTGGCGCGAGCCCAAGATCCCGCTCGAGCGCATCGCCGAGGCCGTGCGTGGCCACGTGCCGATCCCGCTCGGCTTCATCGGCTGAAGCGCTCGGCGGCAGGAGGTGCTGCGATGGACCGCAAGCGGATGCACGTCGTCGAGCTGCACAAGCCGGACGGTCGCGCCCTCACGTTGTATGCGCGCGATCCGGTGCGCGACCTCGGGCCGCTGCTCGGCGACACGACGCCGTTCGCCGCAAATCCGCACCTGCGCTGGCACCCGTTCCTCGGCACGTGGGTCGCCTACGCCGCTCACCGCCAGGAGCGCACGTTCCTGCCGCCGCCCGAATACAACCCTCTCTTGCCCTCGGCCGCGTCGGACAATCCGACCGAGCTGCCGACCGGCCGTTACGACGTCGCGGTGTTCGACAACCGGTTTCCAACGCTGTCGCCGGTGGCGGCCGACGCGCCCGAGCTCGAGCTCGTCCCGACCGCACCCGGCAAGGGGCAGTGCGAGGTGGTCGTCTACAGCCAGGATCCGCAGCGCTCGCTTGGGCAGTTGCCGCTCGCGCACATCGCGCTGCTGATCGAGGTCTGGGGACACCGCACGGCGAAGCTCGGCGCACGTGACGACATCGAGTACGTGCTGCCGTTCGAAAACCGCGGTGTCGAGGTCGGCGTCACGCTGCACCACCCGCACGGCCAGATCTACGCCTATCCGTTCGTGCCCGCGGTGCCGACACGCATCCTCACGAGCGAACGCGCGCATTACGCGGCCCACGGTGCGCCACTGCTGCAGGGCCTGCTCGAGCAGGAACTGCGCGCCGCCACACGCATCCTGTACTGCGGCGAGCACGCGGTCGCGTTCGTGCCGGCCTGGGCGCGGTACACGTACGAGGTGTGGATCGCGCCGCTTCGGCAGGTGTCACGGCTGGACGAGTTGTCCGAGGCACAGGTCGACGACCTGGCCCGCGCCTTCAAGACCGTGCTACTCAAGTACGACGGCCTCTGGTCGCGCGCATTTCCGTACATCCAGCACTGGTACCAGGCGCCGACCGACGGTGCGCCGCACCCTGAAGTGCACCTGCACGCGGAGTTCTACCCGGCCTATCGCGCGCCCGGGCGGCTCAAGTACCTGGCCGGCACCGAGATCGCGGCAGGCATGTTCGCCAACGACGCATTGCCGGAAGCCAAGGCGCGCGAACTCGCCGCGGTGGCCGTGGAGATCGGCACATGAGCGCCACGTCCCTGTTCGTCCGTCGCTTCCGCTTCGAGCCGCAGGTCACGGCGCAGGCGAGCGGTCGCGTCAACCTGCTCGGCGAGCATACCGACTACAACGACGGGTTCGTGCTGCCCACCGCACTCGGGCTGCGCACCGAAGTGGCGGTCGCGCGCAGTCGCGACGACAGGTTCCGCTTCACGTCGGAGAACCTGTCCGGCGACGACGCAACGGTCGAGTACCGCGCCGGTGAAACCCCGCCCGCGGGCTTCGGCCGTTACGTGCAGGGCTGCATCGAGGTCCTGCGCGAACGCGGCGCCGAGATCCCACCGATTGTCGTCGCGGTCCATTCGAACCTGCCGATGGGGGCGGGGCTGTCGAGCAGCGCCGCGCTCGAGATCGCCGTGCTGCGCGCGCTGCGCGAGCTGTTCGGGCTCGACATCGACGACGTCACGATGGCGCGGCTCGGCCAGCGCGCCGAGATCGAGTTCGCCGGTGTGCGCTGCGGCATCCTCGACCAGATGGCCGTGAGCGTCGGCCAGCCCGGCCAATTGCTGTTCCTCGACACGCGGTCGCTCGAGGCGCGCCTGGTGCCGTTCCCCGCGTCGTCGGACATTGCGATTTTCGACTCCGGCGTGCCGCGGACCCTGGCCGCGTCGGGGTACAACGAACGTCGGCAGGAATGCGAGACGGCCGCGCGCATGCTCGGCGTGGCCTCGTTGCGCGATGCGACGGACGCCGCGGCGATCGAGGCGTTGCCCGAGCCGTGGCGTCGTCGTGCCCGCCACGTGCTCACCGAAAATCGGCGAGTGCTCGACGCGGCCTCCGGCGTCGACGCCGAGCAATTTGGCCGGCTCATGCTCGAGTCGCATCGCAGCCTGCGCGACGACTACGAGGTCTCGGTGCCGGCGCTCGACGCGCTGGTGGAGACATTGGTCGAGCAGGGCGGCGTGCACGGCTGCAAGCTCACGGGCGCTGGCTTCGGCGGCGCCGTCGTCGCGCTGGTCGACCCCGATTTCGGTCCCGGGCCCAAGGCGGCCGCGCTCGCCGCGTTCGCCGCCAAGGGTTACCGCGGCAGCTTGCTGCTGTAGACGGCGGGCTGGGCTGCGTGATTTGACCCGCGCGCGAGCGCACCGGACCATGGCGACCCATGCCGTCGATCCCGCGTCCCCTGGGTTTGGTCTGCCTCGCGCTGCTGGTTGCAGCGGTGTTCGTCGTCACGTTGCCGGGGGAGACCGTCTGGCAGCGCGTCCTGATGGACGCCGGCCACGGCCCGGTCTTCGCGGCGATGGCCGTCGTTCTGTTGCTCATGCAGGCACCGGCGTCGGTCACCCCGCCCGCACTTGCAACAGCGCCCACTTCGTCCGCACCTGCGCCGGCAGGCAAATCCACTGCCGAAGCGGCCGGCCGCCCTTTGCGCGCGTTGCGGCAATACCTCGTCGCGTTCGTGCTCACGGTCGCGATCGGCGCGCTGACCGAGTGGCTGCAACGGTACCTGCCGAACCGCAACGTCTCGCTGCGCGACCTGCTGCACGACGCGATGGGAGCAGCCCTTGGCCTCGGGGCACTGTCGCTGGTGGAAGGCGCTCGTTCGGGCGTGCGGCGGGCGGGAGCAGCGCCCCGTGACACACGGTGGCTGTGGGCAATGGTCCTGGCCATGCTGCTCGGGCTGGCGTGGCCGCCGCTGCAATGCGCACGCGCGTACGCCGCCCGGTTCGCGGCGTTTCCGACGCTGGCGCCGCTCGGGGAGGTCGCCGACGACTATTTCAGCGTCGCGCACGACGCGGCGCTGTCGCACGCGCCGTTGCCGACACGCTGGCGTCAGGCAGGCGACGACGATGCCTCCTTGCGGCTCGACTTCGCGCCCGCGGCGCGGCCGGCCTTCGAACTCACCGAGTTCGAGCATGACTGGCGCGGTCACGAGACGCTGGCGCTCGACGTCACCAACCCCGGTGCCGCGGAGGCCAGGTTCGTGCTGCGCATCCTCGACGCCCACCACGACTGGAGCCACGAGGACCGGTTGAACCTGCCGGTCGTGATCCCGCCGCACACGCGGACGACGCTGCGCGTGTCGCTCGCCGCCGTGGAACATGCGCCGGCGCACAGGACGATGGACCTTGCGGCGGTGGCGAACGTCATGCTGTTCGCCACGGTGCCTTCGGGCAACGAGTCGTTCTACGTCTCGCGTGTCTGGCTGGAGTAGGTCGCCCGCTCGTCACGCAGCCGCCGCCCGATCCACGACAACTCCCGCAGCGGCGGACGTCGCGGCACGAGCTGGCGCGGGGGCACGGCCGTGACGCCCTCGGCCGTGTGTTCGGCGACGACGAACGAAAAGACGAACCACGGCGTCTGGCCCATGCGCAGGTCGGTCATGACGACTTGCGGACGGCCGTGATCGTCGATTTCACGCACTGCGTAGAAGCCCTTGGAGAACCACGCGAGTCGACGGATGGTCCAGTCGTCGCGGACCCGTGCGAGCAGTGCCGGATCGTGCGCGTGACGCTGCAGCGTGATGGTCCCGCCGTCGTCCAGCAGCGATCGGAAGCCTTCGTAGTACGCATCGTCGTCCATCACCACCACACGCCACACCAGCGTGTTGAACGGCGTCGGCGTGACCAGCGTGCGACTGCCGTCGAGATTGCCCGCGGCCGCCGTTCGCTCGACGACGTTGCCCACGTGCCATTGGGCGACCAGCGACCACGCGAGGTACGCGGTGCTGGCCGCGAGGCCGACGCCGTTCCAGCGTGCCGCCCGCGCCGGCGCACGACCGTGCAGCCCGCACGCCGCGATCACGCCCACGAGCAGCGGCACGGTATACAGCGGATCGATGATGAAGATGCTGCCGAAGCCGACGGGGTAATCGGTGAACGGCAGCAGCAGTTGCGTGCCGTAGACCGTGAACGCGTCGAGCAGCGGGTGGGTCACCAGCGCCAGCCAGGCCAGCAGCAACCAATCGCGAAACCGCAAGCCTCGGTCGCGACTGAACCCACGCTGGCACCGACCGATCAGCCAGGCGACCAGCGGCGCGGCGAGCGTCAACCAGAACAGCGAATGACTCACGCCTCGGTGATATGTGAAATCGCGGACGGGGTCGCCGTAGGGGATCAGCACGTCGAGGTCGGGCAGCGTGCCGCAGAGCGCGCCCCAGAGCGCAGCGCGTGGCCCGGCGCGACGACCGAGCACGGCAGTGCCGACCGCCGCCCCGAGGGCAAGTTGGGTCAGGGAATCCATGGCCCGAGCGTACGGGGGGCAGTCGCTCGTCCGCCAGTCGCTCGTTCACCGGGCTTGCCACCCGGCCACCGACCGGGGTGGTCCTTACAGTAGAATCGCCGCCGCCTGCAGACGGGCGAAAGTGGCGGAATTGGTAGACGCACTGGATTTAGGTTCCAGCGGGTAACCCCCGTGAGGGTTCGAGTCCCTCCTTTCGCACCAACCTGGGGCAGCACCCCGATCCCGTAACCCGTCCCCCCGGGCGCCGTGGCACAATATGCGGCTCTTTTTTCCGGGGGTCGCTCCCCCGGGCGCAGCAGACCCTCTGAGGATCGATGACGAACATGCAAGTTTCCGTGGAGTCGACCGGCAGCCTCGAGCGCCGGATGGAAGTGAGCGTCCCGAAGGAGCAGATCGAGCAGGCGGTCGACGAGCGCCTGAAGCGAGTCAGCCGCACGGCGAAGCTCAAGGGCTTCCGCCCGGGCAAGGCGCCGATCAAGGTGATCCGCCAGCAGTTCGGTGCGCAGGTGCGCCAGGAAGTGCTGAGCGACCTGATGCAGTCGAGCTTCAGCCAGGCGGTCGTCGAGCAGAAGCTGCTGCCGGCCGCCGGGCCGCGCATCGAGCCGATCTCGATCGCGCCGGGCGAGGACCTCAAGTACCGCGCCGTGTTCGAAATCCTCCCGGAGGTCAAGCTCGCCCAGATCGAGGGACTCCAGGTGACCCGGCCGTCGGCCGAGGTGACCGAGGGCGACATCGAGGCGATGGTGCAGAACCTGCGCGAGCAGCGCCCGCACTTCGAGCCGGTCGAGCGCGAGAGCCGCGAAGGCGATCGCGTGACGATGGACTTCCAGGGCACGATCGACGGCAAGGGCTTCGAGGGCAGCGAGGGCAAGGACGTCGCCGTGGTGCTCGGCGCGGGCCGCATGCTCAAGGACTTCGAAGCGGGCATTACCGGGTCGAAGGCCGACGAGCGCAAGACCGTGGCCGTCCGTTACCCGGACGAGTACCACAACAAGGACCTCGCCGGCCGCACGGCCGACTTCACGGTGCACGTGAAGAAGGTCGAAGAGAAGCAGTTGCCGGCGCTGGACGACGAGTTCTGCCGCGAGTACGGCGTCAACGAAGGTGGCGTCGAGCAGTTGTTGTCCGAGGTGGCCGACAACATGCGGCGCGAGCTCGGTGACAACGTGCGGTCCCGCATCAAGCAGCAGGTCTTCGATCGCTTCCTCGAAGCGAACGCGATCGAGGTGCCGCGCGCGCTGATCGAACAGCAGGTGCGTGAGATGCAGCTCGACATGGCGCGCCGCATGGGCGCCAAGGACGCCTCGCAGGTCCCCGCCGCCGAACCGTTCGTCGAGCCGGCCCGACGGCGCGTTGCGCTCGGCCTGCTCGTCTCGGAGCTCGTGAAGTCGCAGGAACTCAAGCTCGACCGCGCGCGTGTCGATGCCCGGCTCGCTGAACTGGCCGCGACTTATCCCGATCCGGATGCAATCCTGAATGCCTATCGCCAGAACCCTGATGCAATGCGACAGGTCGAAAACATGGTGATGGAGGATCAGGTCGTCGACTACCTGCTCGAGCGGGCCAAGGTCACGGACCAGCCGTCCACGTTCAAGGAACTGATGAACTTCGGAGCCTGATCAAACCATGTCACTGATCGAACCGCGTGCGTTGAACCTCGTGCCGATGGTCGTCGAACAGACGGCCCGCGGCGAACGTGCCTACGACATCTACTCGCGCCTGTTGAAGGAGCGGGTGGTGTTCTGCGTGGGCCCGGTCGAGGACTACATGGCGAACCTGATCGTCGCGCAGCTGCTCTTCCTGGAATCGGAAAACCCGGAAAAGGACATCGCGATCTACATCAACTCGCCGGGCGGCTCGGTCAGTGCGGGCCTCGCCATCTACGACACCATGCAGTTCATCCGGCCGGACGTCAGCACGATCTGCGTCGGCCAGGCGGCCAGCATGGGTGCGGTGCTGCTCGCGGGCGGCAGCAAGGGCAAGCGCTTCTGCCTGCCTCACTCGCGCGTGATGATCCACCAGCCGCTCGGCGGCTTCCAGGGCCAGGCGACGGACATCGAAATCCACGCCCGCGAGATCCTCGACGCCCGCCACCGCCTGAACGCGATCCTGGCCAAGCACACCGGCCAGACGATCGACCGGATCAAGCAGGACACCGAGCGCGACAACTTCATGACCGGCGAACAGGCGACCGCATACGGCCTGATCGACGCGGTGCTGCAGGAGCGGAGCGAAGCAGGCGCGGCGACGCGCGTGTAGCACGCATCCGGCTTCGGGGACTTGCATGCAAGTCCCTGCGATGGCTGGTATTTTTGCGGACGGGGGCTCGCGTGGTATAAGCCACGGAGCCAGGTTTTTTGGCCTCCTGGACCGGGGTTCTCGGCACATGGCGGACGATCGCTCCAAGCACGACGACGGCAAGCTTCTCTACTGTTCCTTCTGCGGCAAGAGCCAGCACGAGGTCCGCAAGCTCATCGCGGGCCCGTCGGTGTTCGTCTGCGACGAGTGCGTCGAGCTCTGCAACGACATCATCCGCGAGGAACTCGAGGAGAAGGCCGAGAAGACCCGCGAGAAGCTGCCCAAGCCGCAGGAGATCAAGCGCGTCCTCGACGAGTACGTGATCGGGCAGGACCGCGCCAAGAAGGTGCTGTCGGTCGCGGTGTACAACCACTACAAGCGGCTGCAGACCAAGTCGGGCGAGCGTGCGCGCGAGGACATCGAGCTCGCCAAGAGCAACATCCTCCTGATCGGCCCGACCGGCTCCGGCAAGACGCTTCTGGCCGAGACGCTCGCGCGACTGTTGAACGTGCCGTTCACGATCGCCGACGCGACGACCCTCACCGAGGCGGGCTACGTCGGCGAGGACGTCGAGAACATCATCCAGAAGCTGCTGCAGAAGTGCGACTACGACGTCGAGAAGGCGCAGACGGGCATCGTCTACATCGACGAGATCGACAAGATCTCGCGCAAGAGCGACAACCCGTCGATCACGCGTGACGTCTCGGGCGAGGGCGTGCAGCAGGCACTGCTCAAGCTGATCGAGGGCACGATCGCCTCGGTGCCGCCGCAGGGCGGCCGCAAGCACCCGCAGCAGGAGTTCCTGCAGGTCGACACTTCGAACATCCTGTTCGTGGTCGGCGGCGCGTTCGCGGGCCTCGAAAAGATCATCATGAACCGCACCCACAAGGGCGGCATCGGTTTCCAGGCGGAAGTCCGCGAGCAGAACGCGCGCCAGCACGGCAGCGACCTGTTCCACGACGTGGAGCCCGAGGACCTGATCAAGTTCGGCCTGATCCCGGAATTCGTCGGCCGCCTGCCGGTCGTCGCGACGCTCGACGAGCTCGACGAGGCTGCGCTGATGCAGATCCTCACCGAGCCCAAGAACGCGCTGACCAAGCAGTACCGCAAGCTCTTCGACATGGAAGGCGTCGACCTCGAGTTCCGCGAGGAGTCGCTGCGCGCGGTCGCGCGCAAGGCGATGCAGCGCAAGACCGGCGCGCGCGGCCTGCGCACGATCCTCGAGAACACGCTGCTCGACATCATGTACGACCTGCCCAGCATGCGGAACGTGCAGAAGGTCGTCATCGACGAGGACGTGATCCAGGGCGAGAGCAAGCCGTACCTCGTGTACGGCCAGGACGAGACTCGCCTCGCTGCGGTCGAGGAGCGGCGCACCGGCTCCGACAACTAGTCGGAACCGGGAAGAGTCTAGAGTTCAGAGTCTAGAGATCAGTCGGAATCGGAGGCTGCCTGCGGCAGCCGCGGCGCAGCGCGCCTCCGACTAGACTCCAAAATCTAGACTCTAGACTCCTCTTCCGACGCCGCTCGGCTTGAAAAGTCCGGCCGTCGCCCAAATCTCGCCCCTCGCGTCAGCCGGCGCGATAATATTTTCGGCGTCTCGCAAACAACCCGTTTTTGAACCTCGCCCGCCCCGCGCGGACGGGGAAAAGTCTTTCCGGCCCTCGCCGCCCACGGCGAACGGGGGCCCTCCGGTCGGAGAACCCGCCACGTGACCAACGCTCCCGAATCGAACACCCCGACGACAAAGTCCGTCGTGCGGACCGAGCCGATGCCGGTGCTGCCGCTGCGCGATGTCGTCGTGTATCCGCACATGGTGATCCCGCTGTTCGTCGGTCGCGAGAAATCGATCCTCGCGCTCGAGCAGGCGATGAAGGTCGACAAGCAGGTGCTGCTGCTCGCGCAGAAGCAGGCGGACGTCGACGAGCCGACGGCGAAGGACCTCTACGACGTCGGCACGATCGCGACGATCCTGCAGCTGCTCAAGCTGCCCGACGGCACGGTCAAGGTGCTGGTCGAGGGCGTCGAGCGTGCCTCGGTGTCGAGCCTCGAGCCCGGCGAATACTTCACGGCGGTGGCGACCGCGCTCGTCGACGGCGAGCGCTATGACGAGCGCGAGATGGACGTGCTCGTGCGTTCGGTCGTCTCGCAGTTCGAGCAGTACGTGAAGCTAAACCGCAAGGTGCCGCCGGAGATCCTGACTTCGCTCGCGGGCATCGAGCAGCCGGGTCGGCTCGCCGACACGGTCGCCGCGCACATGTCGCTCAAGCTCGACGCGAAGCAGAAAGTCCTGGAAATCCAGGACATCCGCAAGCGCCTCGAGCACATCCTCGCGCTGATCGAAGGCGAGATGGACGTGCTGCAGATCGAGAAGCGCATCCGCGGGCGCGTCAAGCAGCAGATGGAGAAGAGCCAGCGCGAGTACTACCTCAACGAGCAGATGAAGGCCATCCAGAAGGAGCTGGGTGAGCTCGACGACGCGCCGAACGAGGTCGCGGAGCTCGAGAAGCGCATCCTGCGCGCCGGCATGCCGAAGGAGGCGCGCGAGAAGGCGAAGAGCGAGCTCCAGAAGCTCAAGCTCATGTCGCCGATGTCGGCGGAAGCGACCGTCGTCCGCAACTACATCGACTGGCTCGTGAAGTGCCCGTGGCGCAAGCGCACCAAGGTCAAGCACGACCTCGCCGGCGCCGAGCGCGTGCTGAACGAGGACCACTTCGGCCTCGACAAGGTCAAGGAACGCATCGTCGAGTACCTCGCGGTGCAGCAGCGCGTGCAGACGCTCAAGGGCCCGATCCTGTGCCTCGTCGGCCCGCCCGGCGTCGGCAAGACCTCGCTCGGCCAGTCGATCGCGCGCGCGACGAACCGCAAGTTCGTGCGCATGTCGCTCGGCGGCGTGCGCGACGAGGCCGAGATTCGCGGCCACCGTCGTACCTACATCGGCTCGATGCCCGGCAAGATCGTGCAGAACATGGTCCGCACGGGCGTGCGCAACCCGCTGTTCCTGCTCGACGAAGTCGACAAGATGGCGATGGACTTCCGCGGCGACCCGTCGGCGGCGCTGCTCGAAGTGCTCGACCCCGAGCAGAACGCGACCTTCAACGACCATTACCTCGAGGTCGACTTCGACCTGTCCGACGTGATGTTCGTCTGCACGGCGAACAGCCTGAACATCCCGCCGCCGCTGCTCGACCGCATGGAGGTGATCCGCCTGCCGGGTTACACCGAGGACGAGAAGGCCAACATCGCGCGTCGCTACCTGCTGCCGAAGCAGATGAAGCAGAACGGCCTCAAGGACGACGAGCTCAAGGTCTCCGACCCGGCGATCATCGAGACGATCCGTCATTACACGCGCGAGGCCGGCGTGCGCTCGCTCGAGCGCGAGATGTCCAAGGTCTGCCGCAAGGCGGTCAAGGAACTGCTGCTCGAGCCCGAGCGCAAGAACATCAGCGTGACGCCGAAGAACCTCGCCAAGTACCTGGGCGTGCGTCGTCACCGCTACGGCCTCGCCGAGGAGAACGACCAGGTCGGGCAGGTCACGGGACTCGCCTGGACCGAAGTTGGCGGCGAGCTGCTGACGATCGAAGCCGCGATCATCCCGGGCAAGGGCAAGCTCACGCACACCGGCCAGCTCGGCGAGGTGATGCAGGAGTCGATCCAGGCCGCGATGACCGTCGTGCGCAGCCGTGCGGCCGTGCTCGGCCTCGAGCCGGACTTCTACCAGAAGTCCGACGTGCACATTCACGTGCCCGAGGGCGCGACGCCGAAGGACGGCCCGAGCGCCGGCATCGGCATGTGCACGGCGCTGGTCTCGGCGCTCACGCGCATCCCGGTGCGCGCCGACGTCGCGATGACCGGCGAGATCACGCTGCGCGGCCAGGTGCTGCCGATCGGCGGCCTCAAGGAAAAGCTGCTCGCGGCACACCGCGGCGGCATCACGACCGTGCTGATCCCGGACGAGAACGTGAAGGACCTCGCGGAGATCCCGGACAACATCAAGGGCCGGCTCGAGATCAAGCCGGTCAAATGGATCGACGAGGTCCTGCAGCTCGCGCTGAAGGACTCGCCGCAGCCCGGCGCCGTGACTGGCGACGGCAAGCCTGTCGCCGACGACGGCAAACGTGCGGCGGCGCCGAAGCGCCCCGCCAGGCGGGCCGGCGGGAAGGTGCATGCGCACTGAGCGCATCGCCTGAACGCTCGCACGTCATTCTGCCGTCGGATACGACGAACAAACCAACGAACCTGAGGAACCAAGGGACATGAACAAGAACGACCTGATCGATGCGGTGGCCGAGCGCACGTCGCTCGCGAAGTCCGATGCGGCGCGTGCCGTCGAGGCGGTGCTGGCCGCAGTCACCGAAGCCCTGCAGAAGGGCGACGCGGTGACGCTGTCGGGCTTCGGCACCTTTGCAACCAAGACGCGCGCCGCCCGGACGGGTCGCAATCCGCGCACCGGCGAAGCCATCGAAATCCCGGCCAGCAACGTTCCTGGATTTAAGGCTGGCAAAGGCCTGAAGGATGCAGTAAGCTAGTTGGCTCCCAGTGAGGCAACGGGTGCTTAGCTCAGCTGGGAGAGCGACGCCCTTACAAGGCGTAGGTCGGGGGTTCGATCCCCTCAGCACCCACCAGAACAGCGCGGAGTGGTAGTTCAGTCGGTTAGAATACCGGCCTGTCACGCCGGGGGTCGCGGGTTCGAGTCCCGTCCACTCCGCCACTTTCTGGTCAAGTCGAAAGCCCGCTCGCGCGGGCTTTTGCATTTCTGAGGTCGGCATTTCCCGGCTGGCGCCGGGCAACGGGGCCGCGGGTCCCGGGAAAACAACAACTGGCGAGCCGAAGGGTCGGCTCTTACTATCCCCAACCTCCTGACATCGAAGTCTTAAATTCATGCTGCAGCAAATTCGCGACAGGATCTCGGGCTGGTTCGCCATCGTCTTCCTGGGAGCGATCGCGATCGTGTTCATCTTCTGGGGCATCCAGTTCGAGTCGTCCGTGACGACCGCGGCTGCCAAGGTGAACGGGGAGAAGATCTCGCCGCAGCTCGTGCTGAAGGCGTGGCAGGACCGGCAGTCCCAGCTGCAGCAGCAGCTGCGTGACGAACTGCCGCCCGAGCTGGTCGCGAGCGAGCAGCAGAAGCTGCTCGAGGAATTCATCAATCGCGAGCTCATCGCGCAGCGTGCGCACGAGAGCGGCTATCGCGTGAGCGACCGCGAGCTCGCGGAAACGCTGCAGCGCATCCCGGAACTGCAGGTCGACGGCAAGTTCTCGCGCGACCGCTATGCAGCACTGCTGCGCCAGCAGGGACGGGCCGAAGCCGAGTTCGAGCACGAGTTCCGTCGCGACCTCGAGTCATCGCAGCTGCAGAACGCCGTAGTGATCTCGTCCTTCGTCACGCCGAGCGAACTGCAGCGTCGCGTGCAGCTCGAGGGCGAGGCGCGCGAAATCGCCTACGCCGTGCTGCCGGCCGCGAGCTACGCCGCCCAGGCGACCGTGACGCCCGAGCAGGTCGCCGCCGAGTACGAGAAGAACAAGACGCTGTACATGACGCCCGAGACGGTCTCGCTGCAGTACCTCAAGCTCGACCTTGCCGACATCGCTGCGAACGTGCAGGTGACGGACGAGGCGCTGCGCAAGTACTACGAAGACAACGCGGCGCGCAACGAGGCGCCCGAGCGGCGCAAGGCCGCCCACATCCTGATCGAGTCGGGCAGCGACGACGCGGCGGCCGCCAAGGAAGCGGAGTCCGTCGTGGCGCGTGCGAAGGCCGGCGAGGATTTCGCCAAGCTCGCGCGGGAGTTCTCGGACGATCCGGGTTCCAAGGAATCGGGCGGCGAGCTCGGCTGGTCGACTCGCGAAGCCTACGTCAAGGAATTCGCCGACGCGCTGTTCGCGATGAACAAGGGCGAGATCCGCGGCCCCGTGCGCACGCAGTTCGGCTACCACGTCATCAAGCTCGAGGACATCGAGACGCCGCACGTGCGCAGCTTCGAAGAGATGCGCGCTGAGCTCGAGCCCGAGTTCCGGCGCGAACAGGCGCAGAACGCGTTCTACGAAAAGTCGCAGCAGCTCGCGGACGAGTCGTTCACGGCGCTGAGCGAGCTCGACAGCGTCGCGAAGAAGACCGGGCTGCCGCTGCACACCGTCGAGCGCTTCACGCGCCAGGGTGGCGGCGACTTCGGCGCCGACCGCAAGGTCATCGACGCCGTGTTCAGCGCCCCGGTGCTGGAGGACCGCCAGAACAGCCAGCCGGTCGAGATCGGCGAGGACAGCGTCGTCGTGCTGCGCGTGACCGACCACCAGCAGTCGCAGCAGCGACCGCTCGACGAGGTTCGCGACGAGATCACCGCGCAGTTGCGCGAGGTGGCCGCACAGAAGGCTGCGGCCGACGCCGCGGCGGCACTGGCCAAGCGCGTCGCCGACGGCGAGGCTTTCGAGGCGGCGACCGCAGCCGCCGGGCTCAAGGCCACGGCCCCGCAGTTCGTAACGCGACTCGGTCCGGAGAATCCAGAAGCGCCGCCCGTGGCGCCCGAACTCGTCAAGGCGATCTTCCAGGTGCCGCACCCCGCCGGCGGCAAGCCGAGCGCCGGTGCCGCCACGCTGGCCTCGGGCGACCAGGCGGTGTTCGTGGTCAAGAACGTCCGTGCGGGCGGCCTCGACGCGGCGGCCGCGGCGGAACTGCCGATGCGGGCGCAGCAGGCCGCTCAGCTCAACGGCTCCGTCGAGTTCACGGCGTACCTCGAAGAGCTCAAGCGGACGTCGAAGATTAAGAAGAACGAGAAGCTGTTCGCGGTCGGGCCGTGAGAGAGAAGAGAGTCTAGAGTTCAGAGTCTAGAGTCTAGTCGGAGCGCGGCCACTGGCCGCAGCCGGAAGAGGCAGGAGGTTAGTCGAAACGGGTCGTGCGGCTTTGGAGACGGAGCGCACGACCTTCGCTTTGACGCTCGAATGCGTCAGTCGCCCGATTTGGGAGGCTGACGCAGGCGGCGCTGCAATCCAGCCACGAGGGCGTTGAGTATCTTTCCGACCTCGTCGATTTCGTCATTCAGTGCCGCGTAGCTGGCGTCGGACAAATAATCGATGCGCCGGGCAAGCTCCAGTTGCGTCTGAATTTCGGCGAGAGATCCATGTGCGATCCGCAGAAAATGCAGGAATTCGCGCGTCGACTTGCGTGCCGACCCTTCGGCGATATTGCTCGGAACGGAGATTGCCGCCCGCCGCAGCTGGCTGACCAGAGCGAACAGCTCAGCCTTCGGGAATCCCGCTGTCACCTTATGGATAGCAAAGGCGAGATTCATCGACTTCTGCCACAGGATCAGATCCCTATGGCAGCGGACCAGTGACGAGTCGCTGTCCATGCCGGGCACACTGCGGAACTGGCCGATGCGCCGGCACCTGAATTTTTGACGCGAACGCCGCCATTCGCGCGCTGGGCACGGCAGGAAGATCTGACAGTCTAGAGCCGAGCAGGCAGAGGAGTATGTCTCCGACGGCTCGGGGCGCAACGCGCTTCCGACTGTTCTGTCTGGCCGATCCTTTACACAACAGTCCAGGTTGATTCTTTACACCGGGTGGAGTTTCGCATGGCGAACCGAGGAGGTGCGCCATGCCCTGGAACGAGAGCACCC
>DATMIB010000231.1:0-22676 GCA_035554635.1 Steroidobacteraceae bacterium
AACGAAAAGGAGTGGAAGGACCTGAGCCAGCCGTGATCGGCGTAGCCGCGTTCGTCGGCGCGTCGGATCTCCTGCATGAGCACCTCCTGTGATGTCGGGACGATATGGGGTCCGGACGGGGCGATTCAAACCCGGCGCAGCGCGCCATGGGGCCCGCCCCGTCGAGCCACGGCGTGACTCGCACCGTGCCGGTCGCAATGGGACGCCCCAAGCCAGGCTTGCTTTAGAATGCCGCGGATACCCCCAGCCACCACCGGCCACCCCCTTGTCCGCCACACCCCCTCGCATCGGATTCGTATCACTCGGCTGTCCGAAGGCACTCGTGGACTCGGAGCGCATCCTCACGCGCCTGCGGGCCGAGGGCTACGACGTCGTCGGCACCTACGAGGACGCGAACCTCGTCGTCGTCAACACCTGCGGCTTCATCGACGACGCCGTGCACGAATCGCTCGAGGCCATCGGCGAGGCGGTCGCACGCAACGGCAAGGTGATCGTGACCGGCTGTCTCGGCGCCCGCCCCGAGACGATCACCGACCGGCACCCGAGCGTGCTCAAGGTGACCGGCGCGCATGCGTACGAGGAAGTCGTGCAGGCCGTGCACGAGCAGCTGCCGCCGCTGCACGACCCGTTCGTCGACCTGGTGCCGCCGCAGGGCGTGCGGCTCACGCCGCGCCACTATGCGTACCTGAAGATTTCCGAGGGCTGCAACCACCGCTGCAGCTTCTGCATCATCCCGTCGCTGCGCGGCGACCTCGCGAGCCGGCCGATCGGCGAGGTCATGCTCGAGGCCGAGCGGCTCGTGAAGGCCGGCGTGCAGGAACTGCTCGTGATTTCGCAGGACACGAGCGCGTACGGCGTCGACCTCAAGTACGCCACGGGCTTCTGGGGCGGCAAGCCGGTCAAGGCGCGGTTCGCCGACCTGGCCCGCGCGCTCGGCTCGCTCGGCGCCTGGGTGCGGATGCACTACGTTTACCCCTACCCGCACGTCGACGACGTGATTCCGCTGATGGCGGAATGCAAGGTGCTGCCCTACCTCGACGTGCCGTTCCAGCACGGCAGCCCCAAGGTGCTCAAGCTGATGAAGCGCCCCGCGCACGCCGAGAACACGCTCGAGCGCATCCGGCACTGGCGCGAGATCTGCCCGGACCTC
The DNA here is from genome assembly GCA_035554635.1 of Steroidobacteraceae bacterium. Taxonomy (GTDB): domain Bacteria; phylum Pseudomonadota; class Gammaproteobacteria; order Steroidobacterales; family Steroidobacteraceae; genus RPQJ01. The sequence goes on from DATMIB010000231.1 coordinate 1,151, forward strand.
ACGTTGCGCAGCACGTTCATCGTCGGCTTCCCCGGCGAGACCGAGTCAGACTTCGAGGTGCTGCTCGACTGGCTGCGCGAGGCGCGGCTCGACCGCGTCGGCTGCTTCAAGTACTCGCCCGTCGCCGGTGCCGCGGCGAACGAGCTGCCCGACCCCGTGGCCGAAGAGGTCAAGCAGGAGCGTCTCGACCGCTTCATGCAGGTCGCGGCGACGATCAGCGCCGAAAAGCTGGCGGCGAAAGTCGGCAAGCGCATCGAAGTGCTGGTCGACCACATCGACGAGCACGGTGCGGTCGCGCGTTCGCAGGCCGACGCGCCCGAGATCGACGGCGTCGTGCGCATCCGCAAGCCGGGCAAGACGCTCAAGGTCGGTGACCGCGCGCGCGTGCAGGTCACCGGTGCCGACGATTACGACCTGACCGCCAAGCTCGTTCGCGCATAATCGTCCTGCACGCCTCGTAAGGGCTGCCCGGACCGGGCGGCTCCTGCCGTGCAGGGAGCAACGACAGGATGGTCCAGCGGTTCCTCGCGTCGTGCGTCGGCGCGCTCTTGCTTGCGGCCGCGACGAGCGTCGCGGGCCGGGCGAACGAAGCCACGCCGTTCCCGGACGGGGCCACCGCTATCCCCGCTGCCCCGGCCTCGGCTGCGAGCACGCCGCTGGCCGAGGCCGTGCGCGAGCGTATCGATCACCTGCGCTACGACCAGCAGCACGACGCGCGCGGCGCCCGCATCGTGCTCGACGACCTCGTTGCGCGCTTCTACGAGACGCGCCAGTTCCAACCCGTGTGGCAAGAACCCGCGCGCGTCGACGCGCTGGTTGCAGCCGTCACCGGCGTGGTCGACGACGGCCTCGATCCGTCGGACTACCACCTCGAGGCCTTGCGATCGTTCCGGCTCGACGTGCGCATGGGCACGCCGCTGACCGTGACCGACCGCGCCGACCTCGAGCTGGTCGCCACCGACGCGCTGATGCTCGCCGCGTATCACCTGTACCTGGGCAAGGTCGACCCGCATAAGCTGAGTGCGCAATGGAATTTCGCCGAGCGTCCGCTCGAGGTCGAGCGCGGCATCGCGACGCTTGCACAGCGGCTCGCGGCGGGCGAGATAGGCGAGATCCTCGAGGCGGCGCGGCCGCAGCACGTCTGGTACCGGCGCGGTCGCGAACGGCTCGCCGAATATCGCGCCATTGCCGCCGCGGACGGCTGGCCGGCCATCGGCGAGGGGCCCACGTTGCGACCGGGCGCGAGCGATCCGCGCGTGCCGGTGCTGCGACGCCGGCTCGCGATCACGCACGACCTTTCACTCGTCACCGATGCCGTCGCCCCGGCGATCACGGCCGCGGTGCCGGCGGATGCGAACCAGTACGACGGCGCGCTCGAAGCCGCGGTCAAGGCGTTCCAGGCCCGGCACGGCCTGACACCCGACGGCGTCGTCGGCGCGGGCACGCGCCAGGCGCTCGACGTGCCGGTGGCAGCACGCATCGACCAGATTCGCGTCAACCTCGAACGGGCGCGCTGGACGCTGCACGAAATCCACGGCGACTTCGTGCTCGTCGACGTCGCCGGCTTCTATGTCTCGTACTTCCGCAACGACGAGCCGGTGTGGACGTCGAAGGTCGTCGTCGGCCGCGACCAGCGCGAGACGCCCGTGTTCCGTTCGACCATCACCTACGTCGTGTTCAATCCGACGTGGACGATTCCTCCCGGCATCCTCGTCAAGGACAAGCTGCCCGACCTGAAGCGCAACGCGGGTGCACTCAAGCGCATGCACATCCGCGTGCTCGACGGCAGCGGGCGCGAGGTCGATCCGTACTCGATCGACTGGCATCGCTATGGTCCGAACCGGCTGCCGCCGTACCAGTTCCGGCAGGATCCGGGGCCCGACAACGCACTCGGGCTGGTCAAGATCATGTTCCCGAACCCGTACCTCGTGTACCTGCACGATTCGCCGGCGAAGTCGTTGTACGAGCAGGATCAGCGCACGTTCAGCTCGGGCTGCATCCGCGTGCAGCAGCCGATGGAACTTGCGCGACTGGTGCTCGACGACCCGGCGTGGGACGCGGCGGCGATCGATGCGGTGGTCGCAAAGGGCGAGACCCGCACCGTCAACCTGAAACGGCCGGTGCCGGTCCTGATCCTGTACTGGACCGCGCAGCCGCGACCGGACGGCCAGGTCATCTTCCGCAGCGACGTGTACGGTCGTGATGCACCGCTGCTCGCGGCGCTCGACGGCGAATATCGGCGTCCGGCCGCGACGCCACGCTGATCGATTCGTTGGCTGGCGCTCAGGCGCCCGCGGCAGCGTCGAGCCGCGAGCCCAGGCTCGTGCGCAGTGCCAGCACGACATGCGCGGCGACCTCGTCCTCGACCGCGAACAGGTCGACGGCGTCGCGATCGAACATCAGCGACCACACCTGCTTGCCGTCCGTGGTGTCCACGAGCTGGGTCGTGATGCGCAGGCGCGTGCCGCAGTGCTGCACGCTGCCCTCGATCAGGTAACGCGTCGCGAGACGACGGCCGATCGTGCGCGCGTCGTCGTGTCGGCCCCTGAACGCAAACGAGGACGTCTGCGCCACGAGCCGAACGCCGTTGGTGCAGGCGAGACCATGGACGATGCTGTCGGCGAGCCCTGTCGCAATCAGGTCGTCATCGTCCTCGCGGCCGGCATGGTCGAACGGCAGCACGGCGACGGACCAGTCCGGCGACCCGGTCGTGTCGCGCGACTCTGCGACGCGCGTGACATCGGCGACGAACTGGTAACCGCGACGTGGCACTGTGACGACGTAGCGGTGCTCGTGCGGCTGCTCGCCGAACGCGCGTCGCAGGTCGCAGATCGCCTGCGTCAGGCTGTTCTCCTCGACGACTGCCTGCGGCCAGAGCTGGGCAAGCAGTCGCGACTTGGTCAGCAACTCACCGGCGTGCTCGACCAGGAACAACGCGACGTCGAAGACCTTGGGCGTGATCGCGATCCGACCTCCGCCCGCGACGCCGCACAAAATGCGACGCCCCGCGTCGAGCCGGAAGTCGCCGAATTCATAGATCCCGCGCCCCGCGACCTGTTCCATGGCGCACCTCCCTGATCACGGTTCTTCAGCCCTGATCAGCTTTCCCCGAGGAATCGCGTCCTTGCTGGACCGATTCTAGGCCCGCTCGTCCCGCTCGTACACGCGCAAGGCGGCCGTGTGGCCGGGCGGATACGCACGTTACGTCCACGAATCCGAATGCGCACGAGACGCGCCTAGGGAGGTACGACCGTGAGCCAGAACACCAGATTCGCTGCTCTATTGATCGCCGGTCTGTTCGTTTCGGCGCCGATCGCGGTGGCGCAGGACAACAGCGCCGCCGTGATCGTCGAGTGGAACCAGAAGCTGCAGGCGACCATCGGAGCCACCGGCGGGCCGCTCGCGACCCGTTGGTACGCGACCATGCACATCGCGCAGTTCGACGCGATCAACTCGATCGAGCGCAAGTACACGCCGTTCCACACACGCGTCGCGGCTTCGGCGGGCGCGTCGACCCGTGCGGCAGCGGCCCAGGCAGCGCACGACGTCCTCGTCACACTGCTGCCCGCCAACGCGGCCTCGTACCACGACCTGCTCGCGGCGCAGTTGCAGGGTATCCCGCCGGGGCTCGCGCGACAGGGCAGTGCGGTCGGCAAGGCGGCCGCACAGAAGATCCTCGAGTGGCGGCTGAACGACGGCTCCGCACCGAACGGCGCCACCTACAAGCCACCCGCGTTCACGGGCATCTGGCAGGAAACGGGTGCCGCGGCCGGGCTCACCAACGTGCCGACGATGCTGTCGTTCACGCTCGCGTCCAACACGCAGTTCCTGCCGCGGCGGTTCCCGGAACTCGACACAGCCGCGTATGCCGAGGACTACAACGAGGTTCGGCTGATCGGCGCCGACGACAGCGCGACACGCACAGCCGAACAGACGCAGACGGCCAAGCTGTTCGCGGCGTTCCAGATCACGTCGACCAACATCTTCATGATGTGGAACAACGTGGTGCGCGACATGGTCATCTCGAGGCACCTGACAATGATCGAGGCGGCGCGACTCTATGCGATGACCAACGCGGTGATGCTCGACGGCCTGATCACGACCCAGACCGGCAAGTTCATCTATGCGCTGTGGCGACCGGTCACCGCGATCAACACGTCGTTCGACGACTTGAACGCCGGGACCGCGCCCGAAGCGAACTGGGCCCCGTTGATCGGCACGCCGCCGTACCCGAGCTACCCGGGCAACATGGCCTGTGTCGGCGCGGCGGCAGCCGCGTCACTGGCGATGGGCCTCGGTACCGACGCGGTGCATTTCTCGGTCACGTGGACCGGTGCGAACGGCAATCCCGACGTGACACGGCACTACATGAGTTTCTCGCAACTCGCGCAGCAGGAGGCCGACAGCCGCATCTACGGGGGCATCCACTTCCGCTTCGACAACGAAGTGAGCCAGGAGATGTGCCCACAGGTGGTCGAGCACGCGTATGCGACCGTGATGCGGCCGCTGCAATGACGGGCCGCGGAGGGGCCTGAAAAAAAGAAGGCCGGTAGCAAGAGCGACCGGCCAAGTTTCACGCAGGAGGAAAAACGTACGGGGCATAGATTGCCGCCCCGTGCGTTTCTGCGCGTCAGGAGTGTCCGCGGCGCGGATAAGTAGGAATGACTAGTTCCGGGCGAATTGGATTCGAACCGGAGCAACCCTCCGGGAAAACAGGGCTTCCCGGGATGCACCGGGCCGACGGCGGCGGACGGCCGTCTACCCGATCCTAAGCGCCGCGTGGGTTACGGCGTCGCCGGCAGCTCAGTGGTGGTGGTGGCCGCCCGGACCGTGCACGTGGCCGTGCGCGAGTTCTTCCTCGGTCGCATCGCGGACCTCGGTGATCTCGACCTCGAAATTGAGGTTCTCGCCGGCGAGCGGGTGGTTCATGTCGACCGTGACCATGTCGCCCTGGATGCCCGTGACGGTCGCGATCCGCGCTTCGCCGCTCGAGGTCTGGGCCTGGAACTGCATGCCGGGTTTGACCGCGTTGCCACCGAACGAACGCCGCGGCACGCGCTGCAGCAGGCTCGGGTCACGCTCGCCGTAGCCGTCGGCCGGCGCGATCTTGACGCTGAGCTTGTCGCCGGCGCCCTTGCCTTCGAGTTCGCGTTCGAGCCCCGAAATCAGGTTGCCGTGCCCGTGGATGTAGGCCAGCGGCTCGCCACCTGCGGAACTGTCGATGACTTTGCCCTCGTCGTTCTTGAGGGTGTAGTGGATCAGCACGACCTTGTCCGCGGCGACGACCATGACGAAACTCCGATGCAAACGTGAGGCGGCCCGCGCGCCTGCGGGCGGCGGGGCCGCCGGGGGGCGACAGATTACCGCAGGATCAGATCGCCTGCGCCTCTTTGAGGCGCAGCCAGCCGCGCGCGACGCGGTAGATGATCCAGACGCCGATCGCGACGATGGCGAGCGCGTAGGTCAGGAAGCCGACCAAGATCAGCATCAGCGGCCCCGAGAGCAGGAACGCCACGACCGACCACAACGCCGCGTACCAGAACGTGCGCAGCTGCCAGGAGAAATGCGACTCGAGGTAGGTGCCGCGGGCGTCGCTGCGACGAACGTAGTTCATCACGACCGCGACGATCGACGGGATGCCGAAGATGAACGAGCCGACCACGGTCGCGGCGCCGAAGATGCCGATGACCGCGCTCAGCGCGTGCAGGCCGTACATCACGTGGGTGTAGTTGACCAGCGTCTGGTCGGGCAAGGTCGTGGCAGGGGCGTTCATGGTCGGTACTGCTCCTGGTTTGCTCGAGGATAGGCCGCGCAGCGGCTCACTGCGTGTCGCCTGGCGCAGGCGGTGCACCGCGCATCGCATCCTCCCACAGGCGGCGTGGAATGTGCGTCTTGAGGCGCTCGATCACGAGATCGAGCACCTCGGCATCGACTGCGTGCCCGACGAAGGGAATGACGTCGGCCACGACGTCGGCATCCAGCGCGACCAGGTGCTCCGCGGCCTCGACGGTATAACCGTAGTGCACGATGTCATCGACCTTGCCGTGCACCAGGAACAGCGTCGTCGCGGTGGGCGCCGACTCGGGCAGCTGCGCATAGCGGCCAGCGAGCGCGACGACACGGCCGGCCAGCACTGCGTCGCCGGCAGCGGTGACGGCTTCGAGCACCATCATCGCGCCCTGGGAAAAGCCCACCAGCACCGTCGCCTCGGGCCCGAGACCGGACTCGCGCTGCCACAGCCGCACGGTGGCGACGAAACCCGGCATCGCCGCCGCAACACGCTCGACGCGTTTGACGTCGTCGAGCGCGGTCGGCGAAATCCACTGGTAGCCGAAGCCGAAATCCGACGGCTCGGGCGCGCCGATGCTCACGACCAGGGACTGCGGATATTCGGCGGCGAAGCGCTCCCCGAGCGGTCGCAGGTCGTGCGCGTCGGCGCCAAGCCCGTGGAAGAGCAGCACGAGCTGCTGCGCATTGCCCTGCGGTCGCTGGACGATCAACGCGTCGTTGGCCATGGCCACAGCATGGCCCGATCAGGTCACGGTCGCCACTCGCACGGATGACCGCCTTCCTGCGGCGCGGGCCACGTCCGGGCCAGGTGCTGCAGGTCGGGGGCTTCCGCCAGCGCCTGGGCCACGGTCGCGTAGGCCGCGACGTTGAAGGCGAGGTCGCTCGCATCGACCTGCTCGAGGCGGTCGGCGTCGGTGTGGTGGATCTCGAAGTACTTCGCGGCGTCCTGCTGCAGTTCGAACACCGGCACGCCGCGCTCGCGCAGCGGGCCGATGTCGGCGCCGCCACCCGTGTCGTTGCTGACGAACGGCACGCCGAGCGGTGCCAGGCTCTGGCCGATGCGGATCGCGGTCGGCAGGTCACTCGCCGCGACACGCGATTCGAAGCGGAAGGCACGACCGGCGCCCAGGTCGGCCTCGAGCGCCGCGACGTGACGGTCGAGTTCCGCGGCATGGTCGAGCACGTACTGCTTGCCACCCGAAAGCCCGAACTCCTCGTTCGCGTACAGCACGACGCGCAGCGTGCGTCGAGGGCGTTGCGGCAGCTCCGCGATGCGTCGTGCGGCTTCCGTCACGATCGCGATGCCGGCGCCGTCGTCCTGCGCGCCGGTACCGACGTCCCAGGAGTCGAGGTGTGCCGCGAGCACGACGAATTGCTCCTGAGGCGTGCCGGCGTCGCGACCGGGAATTTCGCCGATCACGTTCGCGCTCTGGGCGGTGCCTGCGCAACGCGACGTACTCGCAATCCGCAGCGTGACCGGGCCGCTGCCAAAGGCCTCGAGCAGCCGGTCGGCGCTGCGATTGCCGATCGCGAACGCCGGGATACGCGGCACGCCATCGGCGTAGCGCATCGTGCCCGTGTGCGGGCGGTCGTCGTCCTCGGTGCCCACCGCACGGATCACGAGCGCGAGGGCGCCACGCTTCGCCGCCGCGATGGCTCCCGCGGAGCGATTGCGCACGGTGTTGCCGTAGTCCATGCCGTCGCGCGTCTCGAGCATGCGATCGTAGAGGAACACGATCCGGCCCCGGACCTGCTCGGTCGACAGGCGTTCGAGCTCGGCCACGGTCGTGACCGCGAGCACGGGGGCCTCGAGCGCGCGGCCGTCCGTGCCGACCGAGCCGCCCAGCGCCAACGCACGCAACGGTGTCGACGAGGAGCCGAGCAGCGTGACCTCGGCCGTGCCGCGCACCCAGTGCGGCACGGTGACCGGCTCGGCGCGCACGTTGCTGAAACCCTGCGCCTGCAACGTGGCGAGCGCCCACTGCACGGCCTTGGCGTCACCCTCGCTGCCGGCGAAACGCTGACCCACCTGTTCGGTCAGCGCACGCAGCGTGTCGTAGGCGCGCCGGTCGGCGAGTGCGGCTCGCTGCAGCCCGGTCAGTTCGGCCGTGGCGGCGGTGGCGGCACGGAGGTCGGCACTCGCAACGAATTGGATGGACAAGGCGACAGCGATGCACGCTGCCGCGCCGTGACGACACGACATGGCTTTTCTGAACTCTCGGAGCGGTCGGGGTGCACCGATAGTAGCAGCCCCGCACGCCCGGTTCGCCGGTGTGAGACCTGCCCGGCGACAGCGGGCGCGATTGGATCAGATCCAGCGACGCGTGCTGCGCGCGTAGTCCGCGTACTGCACCGCGAACCGCTGCGCGAGCACGCGCTCCTCGGGCACGATCTGGAACCGGGTCAGATACAGCACGAACACCGGCAGGCCGAGCAGGGCCGGGACGCTCGCGAGCCAGGCAGCCCACGCCGCGAGCACCAGCAGCATGCCGAGATACATCGGGTTACGGCTGTGACGGTAGATGCCGTCCGTCACCATGCTCGAGACCCGGTCGGGCTGCATCGGGTTGACGGTCGTGCGGGCGCGGCGAAAGGTCACGACGCCGGCGGCGGCGACGGCGATGCCGGCCGCCAGCAAACCCGCCGCGAGCAGCGCGCGCACACCGTCCGTCAGCGGCAGAGGCGGACCGACGCGGCCCAGGAGCCACATGCCGAATGCCACGAGCAACAGCACGACCGCGGGCGGCAGCTTCAGTTCCAGCGCATGGGCGCGGTCGGCGTTCATCGGCATGGTCGGCTCCCTCGTGTTGCATCGGCGTTCAGCCTCGGGGACGTCGACGCGCGAGCCTCGCGGCCCGCCGCAAGTCGTCGAGCAGTTGCGCGCGCAGCGTGGCGCGCGTCGCGTCGTCCGGGGCGCGCAGTATCGCCGAAGGATGGATCGTCGCGACGACGGGAACGGGGCCGGCTGCGTGAACGAGGTCTTGCTCCCGGGCCGCGGCGATCGTCAGCCTCCGGCCCACCACGGCGCGCAGCGCCGTCGCACCCAGCGTGACGATGACGACCGGTGCGACGCGGCGGATCTCCGCTTCGAGCCACACCTGGCAGGCGGCCACGTGCCGCTGCAGCGGCGTCTTGTGCAGTCGCCGCTTGCCGCGCAGCTCGTAGTGAAAGTGCTTCACGGCGTTGGTCAGGAAAATCTGGTCGGCGGCGATGCCCGCGTCCTTGAAGATCGCGCGCAGCATGTTGCCGGCGGGGCCGACGAACGGCCGACCGGCGAGGTCCTCGTCGTTGCCGGGCTGCTCGCCGACCAGCAGCAGCTTCGCGTCGGGCGCGCCCTCGCCCGCGACACCTTGCGTGGCGGGTTGCCACAGCTCGCAACGTCGACAGCCGTCGATGTGCGGCTTGTCGGGCTCGACGTCGGCCCCGAGAGGTGAAGGTGGCTCGCGACTCTTGCGTGGCATCGAGTGCTCCCGCTCGCGTCGACGCGGTGAGCGAGATGAGTAACAGGTTTACGGTTCGGCGCGAGTCAGCCCCTCCGCACAGGGCCGCGGGGACGCGCCCACAGACTTGCACGGTCGTCGAGCATCGCGCGGCGGTCGTCGAGCATCGCGCGGCGGACGACGACGTGCGACGGCGTCCTCGACCGCGCGCGGTCGGGGGCCGCCGCCACGGCCCGCTAGAATGCCGCTCGGGGTCGTCACGCCGTCAACCTCGACGCACTGCCTGCGTTGTCACCCCGTGGCGCGAGGAACGTTCGCGTCGTGGCCACAGTCTGAACGCTGGGGCCTGTCGAGCTGGAGGAACAGGGTGACACGCATCGTCCGCAACGGTCTGCTCGTCATTCCCGCGCTCGCGCTGCTGGGCGGGTGCGTGCTGGATCCGTTCGGGTTGCCATCGCTCGGCTCGGGCCCGGCTTCGAGCGCGCCGTCGCCGTTCTACTACGGGTCGGGCTACGGCGCGTACGACCCCCGATATGGTTACTACGGCTACGGCTCGCGTTACGGCTACCCTGCGTATCGCTACGACCCGCTGCTCGGCTACGCGACGCCGGGCTACGGCTACTATTACGGCCCCGGGTACGGCTATTACCGCCCGTATCCGCGCGGCCCGTACTGCGTCGATGCGAACCGCGACGGCCGCTGCGATACGCGCCCGCCGCGCGACGACGATCACGGCCAGCCGCCGGGGGGCGGCAACGCTGGGGGGGATACTCCGGGCGGTGGCTCTCCAGGCGGGGGCAGCGCAGGCGGCGGTCCGCACGACGGGCGCGACGGGCTCGGGCGCAACCCGATCCGGCGACTGCGCGACATCGATCGGCCCGTACCGGCCGGTGCGGTGCGCACACCGGTCTCGCCGGCGCCGCAGCAGCAGGCGCCGCCCGCGCGGCCACCTGGCGCGTCTTCTCCGCCACCCCGCACCCCGGTGACTGCACGGCCCGGCCGCGGCCCTGGCGATACGCCGCGTGGACGTCCCGCCGACGGTCCGCGCATCCGCGACCTGGATGCGCCATCGCGGTCCCCGATTGCACCGAAGACCGTCGAGCGGTGACCCTCACCTCTGCCAGCGCGCCCTCGTGGCAGCGCCGGCAGCCCCGGGAGCCCGCACCACCCCGCCGCCGCCGACCACGCCAATCCGCACTACACACATTTGGTCCATTTGGACCAATCTGGCACAATGCCGTCTTCCGAGTGCCAGGGAGGGTGCTCGGTTCAAGCGGGGAGGGAGTTCATGCTGATCACTGAAGAGGGTCTGACGTTCCGGCGGGTCGTGTCCTGCTGGGTCTGCGTCGAGCACCCCCAGTTGCGCATGCTGACCGACGGCTCGTACGCGATCAGCGGCCAGCAGCGCCTGTACCGCACCGGCCGTGACGCACTTGCGGCCGCCCGTCGGGCCCGCGTCGAACCGCAGCACATCCTTGCCCTGGTCGCCGCCGCCGCGGCGCGCTGATCCACCCGTTCGCTCCGCAGGTGCGCAGCGCGGCGCTGCGCCACAATAGCGAGCCGTGCGCGCACCCGTGCGCACCCCGGACATCGCGAGAGCCTGAACGCCCATGGCCAACGCTCCAGCATTGCCGCGTCACGCGCGCGTCGTCGTCGTCGGTGGCGGCATCATCGGCACGTCGACCGCCTATCACCTGGCCCAGCTCGGCTGGACCGACATCGTGCTGCTCGAACGCCACCAGCTGACCTCCGGCACGACCTGGCACGCCGCGGGCCTGATGGTCACGTACGGCTCGACGTCGGAAACCTCGACCGAGCTACGCAAGTACACGCGCGACCTCTACGGCCGGCTCGAGGCGGAGACCGGCCAGGCAACCGGCTTCATGCCGATCGGTTTCATCGAAGTCGCCGCCGACCAGGACCGGCTCGAGGAATTCCGCCGCGTCGCGTCGTTCAACCGCTACTGCGGCGTCGACGTGCAGGAACTGTCACCGCGCGAAGTGGGAGAGCTTTTCCCGCTCGCGAAGGTCGACGACATCGAGGCCGGGTTCTACGTCAAGGACGACGGCCGCGTGAATCCGGTCGACGTGACGATGGCGCTCGCCAAGGGCGCGCGCATGCGCGGCGTGAAGGTCTTCGAGAACGTGCCAGCGACGCGCGTGCTCGAGAAGGATGGCCGCGTCGTCGGCGTGTCCACGCCCTTCGGCGACATCGCCACCGAGTACGTCGTCAACTGCGGTGGATTGTGGGCGCGCGAGTTCGCCGCGCAGAACGGCGTCGCGCTGTCGAACCAGGCAGCCGAGCACTATTACCTGATCACCGAGGCGATCAAGGGCCTGCCGCAGAACATGCCGGTGCTCGAGGACCCCTCGGCCTACGGCTATTACCGCCAGGAGGGCGCTGGGCTCATGGTCGGGCTGTTCGAACCGAGATGCGCGCCGTGGAAGGTCGAAGGCGCGCCGACCGACGTGCCGTACGCCGACCTCGAACCGGACTGGGAACGCATGGGGCCGTACCTCGAGACGGCCATGGCGCGCGTGCCGATCACGGCCGAAGTCGGCATGAAGAAATTCTTCTGCGGCCCCGAAAGCTTCACGCCGGACCTGCTGCCGATCGTGGGCGAGGCGCCGAACCTGCGCGGCTATTTCGTCGCCGCGGGCTTGAACTCGATCGGCATCCTCACCGGCGGCGGCCTCGGCCGCGTGATGGCGCACTGGATCGCGCACGGCCTGCCCGACGTCGACGTCACCGCGATGAACATCAACCGCGTGCTGCCGTACCAGGCCAACCCTGCGTATCGCCGCGCACGCACGGTCGAGTCGCTCGGCATGGTCTACAAGTGCCACTACCCGTACAAGCCATTGGAGTCCGCGCGTGGCGCGCGACGCTCGCCGTTCCACGACCGGCTGGCCGCGCAGGGTGCGTACTTCGTCGAGACGAGCGGTTGGGAGTCGCCGGGCTGGTACGCCGGCGCCGGTGCCACGCCCGAACCGGGCCCGCTGACGTGGGGCCGTCCGCAGTGGTGGCCGCACTGGCAGCGCGAGCACCGCGCCGCACGCGAGGGCGTCGTCGCCATGGACATGTCGTTCATGGGTAAATTCCTCGTGCAGGGACGCGACGCCGGCAAGTGCCTCAACTGGATCTCGGCCAACGACGTCGACGGCGCGACCGGCCAGATCACCTACACGCAGTGGCTCAATGCAGACGGCAAGCTCGAGGCCGACCTCACGGTCACCAAGCTCGCCGACGACCGCTTCCTGGTCGTCGTCACCGACACGATGGTCCGTCACGCCGAAGCCTGGTTGAAGCGCAACATTCCAGCGGACGCGCACGCATTCGTCACCGACGTGACCTCCGGTTTCGCGCAGCTCAACGTGCAGGGGCCGCGCTCGCGCGAGCTGCTGCAGTCGCTGACCAGCGTCGACCTGTCGAACGAGGCATTTCCGTTCCGCGCAGCGCGCGAGATCGACGTGGGCTACGCGCGTGTACTGTGCGTGCGCATCACCTATCTCGGTGAACTCGGTTACGAGTTGTACATCCCGGCCGAGCAGGCCGTGCACGTCCACGACCTCGTCGTCGAGGCGGGCGCACGATTCGGGCTCGTGCACGCGGGCCTGCGTGCGCTCGGCAGCCTGCGCATGGAAAAGGGCTATCGCGACTACGGTCACGACCTCGACAACACCGACGACCCCTACGAAACCGGGCTCGGCTTCGCGATCGACCTGAAAAAGCCCGCCGGCTTTCTCGGCAAGGATGCGCTGCTCGCCCGCAAGGCGCGTGGCCCCCTGAAGCGACGGCTCGTGCAGGTGCTGGTCAACGATCCGGCGCCGCTGCTGTTCCATGCGGAAGTGCTGCTGCGCGACGACGTGCCGGTTGGCTACGTGCGTGCCGCGTCCTACGGCCACACGCTCGGTGGCGCAGTCGGGCTCGCGATGGTGGAGCCGAAACAGGTCGAGATCGTCGATGCGGCGTATCTCGAGGCGGGACGCTGGGAGATCGAGATCGCGGGCCGCCGCTACCCGGCCAAGGTTTCGCTCAAGCCGCTCTACGACCCGAAGGCCGAGCGCACGCGGATGTGAGGTTCCGGTGGGGTGAGGGTCCCCGCCGCCCTCACCCGGCCTGCGGTCGACCTCTCCCACGCATGGGAGAGGTGAGGATCGCTACGCGACGACGCCATCGATCCAGGTCGCGCGCACGCGCAGTTCCGCGTCGACCGCGACGAGGTTCGCCCGGTAGCCGGTGGCGATGCGACCAAGCTCATGGTCGAGCCCGAGGAATGCGGCCGGGTGCAGGCTCGCCATCCGGACGGCCGTCGGCAGGTCGACCTCGAGCTGTGTCATCGCGTTGCGCACCGCGGTGCTCATGTCGAGGTCGGAACCGGAGATCACGCCCATTTCGTCGACGCAGACACCGTCCTCGACTGAAATCTCCTTGCCCTGCAGGTTGAACGACTTGGCGTCGGCACCGACGGTCGGCATCGCGTCGGTCACGAGCATGAAGCGGTCGACCGGCTTGCACCGCAGTGCGAGGCGCAGCACGACCGGGTCGACGTGGCGGCCGTCGACGATGATGCCGCACCAGCTCGACCGATCCTCGAGCGCGGCGCCGACGACACCCGGCTCGCGCACGGTCAGTTGCGACATCGCGTTGAACAGGTGCGTGAAACCGCGCAGGCCCTCGCGCAGCGCCGCCGCAATGTCGCGATGGGTGGCATTGGTGTGCCCGGCCGCGACGATGACACCGGCGTCGACGAGCCGCTGCACCATGCCGACGCCCGCCAGTTCCGGGGCGAGTGTCACGAGCGTGCGGCCCCGCTGCAGCGAGGTCAACAGCGGCAGCGCAGCAGCGTCGAGGCTGCGCAGCTTGCTCGGGTCGTGCGTGCCGCGTCGTGCCGAGCTCAGGAACGGGCCTTCGATGTGGATGCCGATGACGCCGGGCACGCCTGCGGCAATCGCCGCGTCGGTCGCTTCGATCGCACGCGCAACCACGTCGAGGTCGTCGCTGATCAGCGTGGGCAGGAACCCGGTCGTGCCGAACCTGCGGTGCGCGGCGCCGATGCGACGAATCGTCGCCACGTCGGGCGCGTCGTTGAACAGCACGCCGCCGCCGCCGTTGACCTGGGTGTCGATGAAGCCCGGCAACAGCAGCTGGCCCGCGAGGTCGTGCCGCAGGTCGGCCGTCGCGATACGCGGGTCGGTGGTGGCGACGACGTCGGCGATGCGCCCGCCTTCGAGCAGCACGGCCTGGCCGTCGACGAAGCCGGTGTCGAGCAGCACGCGCGCGTTGAGCAGGGCCTGGCGCATCAGAGTGTCCGCGTGACCTTGTGCAGATGCGCAGGCCGATCGGGATCGAGGCCACGCGCGAGCGCGAGTGCGTTCGCGCAGCGGTAGAACGACTGGGTCGCCAGCAGCGGCTCGAGCGCCGGGTGTGCCGCCACCACGGGCAGTGACACGGCGCCCGCAGCCTCGCCACCGGCGAGCAGTGTCCGTGCGCCGCGCGCGGCGAGTTCGCCTGCGAGCGCGACCACACCGTCGTGCGTCTCGTCGTGCTGGGCAAACACGAGCACCGGGAACCCGGCCTGCACGAGCGCCATCGGACCGTGGCGGACTTCGGCCGCGCTCTGTGCCTCCGCGTGCAGCCGGCAGGTTTCCTTGAGCTTGAGCGCCCACTCCTGTGCGATGCCGAGACCAACGCCGCGCGCGAGGACGTAGGCACTGCCCGCCTCACGAAGGGGCCCCAGCGCGTCGGACCAGTCGAGATCCCACGCGCGCTGCAACAGCACTGGCGCCTCGTGCAGCGCGCGACGCAGTGCTTCGTCGTCGGCCCATTCCGCCACCAGGTGCAGCACGGCCGACAGCGACGCCAGGTAGCTTTTGGTCGCCGCGACGCTCGTTTCGTCGCCCGCGAGGAGCGGCAGGGTCACGTCGGCCAGCCGTGCGAGCGGGGAATGCTCGACGTTGACGAGCGCGACCACGCGGGCGCCCGCACGGCGCGCGGCTTCGATCGTCGCGAGCAGGTCCGGGCTCGCGCCCGACTGCGAGATTGCGAGCATCACCGTGTCGGCGAGGTCGGCCTGGGCACCATAGACCGAGCTGACCGAAGGCGAGGCCGACGACGTCAGCAATCCCAGTCGGGTCTCGATCAGGTAGCGCGCATAGGTGGCGGCGTTGTCCGAGCTGCCGCGTGCACAGGTCACGACCGCTCGAGGCCGCGTGTGACGCAACTCGGCGGCAAGGGCGCGCACGACATCGGCATTACGACGCAGCTGGGCCGCGACCACGGCCGGCGCCTGCGCGGCTTCGGTGTGCATGCGGGTGTCGGGAACCGCTGCGTTCATGGCGTCGATCGCGGCGCTCACGCAAGGTCGCTGAGTTCGGCGACGAAGTCGTACGTGTCGCCGCGATACCAGGACTGCGAGAACTCGATCGCACGCCCGTCGCGGTCGAACCCGATGCGCTCGACCAGCAACCCGGCGTCGCGCTCGCGTGCCGCGAGCAGCTCCGCCTGTTCCGCATCGAACAGCACGGCGCGCAACCGCTGCAGTGCGCGGACCGGACGCCGGCCGCTGCGTTCGAGCGCCTCGTAAAGCGAGGAATCGACGGCATCGATCGACGGCAGGCACTCGGCAAGCACGGTCGCGCGTTCGAGCGACATGGGCGCGTCGTCGGCGTAACGGATGCGGTGAAAACGAAAGACCGGCGTGCCGGGGCTCGACCGCAATGACATCGCCTCCTCGGGCGTGACCGTGCCGTCGGTGCGCTTGAGCCAGACGCTGTGGGGCGTGCGGCCGCGGGCACGCATGTCCTCGGAAAACGACGTCAGCTTGGAGAAGTTCTTTTCGACGCGGACACGCACGAACGTGCCCGAGCCCTGGCGCCGCACCAGCAGGCCCTCCTGCACGAGACCGTCGATCGCCTTGCGCACGGTGATGCGCGACACGCCGAAGTCCGTGGCCAGCTCGCGCTCGGGCGGCAGCGCATCGTTCGGGGCGACCCGGCCCTGCTCGATCGCCACGCGCAGCGCCTGCTCGAGCTGCTGGTACAGCGGACGGCGGTCGTCCACCGCCAGCGGACCGATGTGCTGGGCGAGCGTCGTCATGCGGCGGCTCTCACGTCGTTGTCCATTTCATGCCTGTGGTTGCACCCCGCGACAGTACCAAAGAAATACCAATCTTTGTGAACTATGTCTACAGAGGCATGGAACGAGTCTACATACTCGCCTATAAACAACAAGTTAGGGCGCCAATCATCGACGGATCACACAGGACTGGCACTTGCGCGCAATTGGTTCTATATTGGATCTATATTGATGCTATCCGTGGGCCGCAGATGGCGGGCCAGCCAGCCGCGGCAGTCATTCAATCACGCTGGGCTACGGCGCCAGCAGGCAAGGGGGCTATGCGCATGTTTCAGCGACGTCCGAATCTGATCCGCTCCGCGGTACTGGCCGCGCTGGCCGGACACGCGGGAATGGCCTTTGGCCAGCAGGCCGCACAAACCGAGGAACTCGAGGAGATCGTCGTCACCGGCATTCGCGCGAGTTATGCGAGCTCGCTCGACACCAAGCGCGAGTCCACGGCCGTCGTCGATGCGATCACGGCCGAGGACGTGACCAAGTTCCCCGACAAGAACCTTGCCGAGGCGCTGCAGCGCGTTCCCGGCGTGGCGCTCAACCGCGAGTTCGGCGAAGGCGAGCGCATCAACATCCGCGGCACCGACGACAGCCTGACCAAGATGCTGTTGAACGGCCACAGCCTGGCCACGGCCGACTGGTTCATCCTCGACCAGCTCAACAGCACGCGCAGCTTCAACTACCTGATGCTGCCGTCGGACATCATCGGCGAGGTCAAGGTCTTCAAGACCCAGCAGGCCGACCTCGAGGAAGGCGGCATCGGCGGCACCGTCGACGTGCTGACCCGCAATCCGCTCGACCTCCAGTCGCTCACGATCAGCGGCACGCTGCAGGGCGCCTACTCCGAGCTCGCCGACGAGACCGACCCACAGGCTTCGGCGCTGGTGAGCTGGAAGAACGCCGACTCGACGCTCGGCGTGCTGGTCGCCGGCGTCTACCAGAAGCGAACCGTGCGTCGCGACGGTGTCGAGGTGCTCGGCTACTTCGACGCCCCGGCCGAGGGCGGCGGCACGGTGCTCGCACCGTCGCTGATCGGTTCCGCACTGTTCCAGCAGGAACGCGAGCGCGTCGGCGGCAACATCGCGGTGCAGTTCCAGCCGAACGAGTCGCTGATGGTCAACCTGACCGGCCTCTACTCGAAGTTCGACGGTGACAACGTCAACGAGAACTTCATGGCCTGGGGCTCGCGCGCGATCGGCAACGGCGGCACGCTGTCGCCCACGACCATCGTCGATGGCACCGCGGTCGCCGGCACGATCGAGTCGCGCCGCAACTCGACCACCGGCGCACTCGAGGACTTCGGCATCGTCTACGACGCGATCGAGCGCCAGGCCTCGACCGACACGTCGAACATCGACCTCGACGTAGAGTGGTCGCTAAACGACGCCTGGAAGCTGCATTTCAACGTCGGTCGCACCGAGGCCAACGGCGACACAGAGGCCCAGCCGTTCGTCGAGTTCGGTGCGCCGGGTTCGTTCACGTACGACCTGCGCGGCAAGGCGCCGCAGGTGTCGTTCAGCATCGACCCGACCGATCCCGACGACATGCAGTTCATCTTCAGTTCGCTGCACCAGATCCTCAACGACGACGCGGAGACGTACGCCTACGCGGACGCGGAGGTCGAACTGGGCCTCGGCTTCCTCGACTCGATCAAGTTCGGCGGCAAGTACACCGACCACGACCGCGAGTTGCGCTTCAACGCGACGACGTACGGCGGCTTCCACGTTCCGATCAACACGCTGCCTGCCTCGGCGTTCGCGGGCGCCATGACACCGAGCGACTTCCTCGATTCGATCAAGGCCGCCGGCACGCTCGACCGCTACTGGCAGATCAACCGCAACGAGGTCGAGCGCATCCTGTTCGAGAACCTGCGCAACGGCCCCGGTCGCGTGCTCTATCCGCAGCAGAGCTTCTCGATCGCCGAGGACGTCCTCGGCGGCTTCCTGATGGCGAACCTCAAGGGCGAGCGCTGGCGCGGCAACGTCGGCCTGCGTTACGTGCGCACCGAGCAGACCTCCAACGGCTACGTGGTCAGCCCAGACGGTTCGATCGAGAATCCGTACGGCAACTACGATCCGATCAGCGTCGACCGCACCTACGACAACTGGCTGCCGAGCCTGAACCTGGCGTTCGACTTCACCGACCAGCTCGTCGGCCGCTTTGCCGCCGCCCGCGCCATGACGCGCCCTGACTTCACCGACATCGCACCCCGCGCGAGCCTGAACCCTGGTGCGTTGACGGCGCAGACGGGCAATCCGCACCTCGATCCGTACGAGGCGGACCAGTACGACGTCTCGCTCGAGTGGTACCACGGCGAGGACGCGGCCATCGTCGGTGCGCTGTTCTACAAGGACATCAAGTCCTTCATCACGGACAGCGTCCAGACGATGAACTTCAACGTCAACACGGATTCGCCACCGGACCTCGACTGCGTCCAGGTCGGCGAGTCCCTCTGGAGCTGCCCGTTCACGACCAACGTCCGCACGAACGGCGGCGGCGGCAAGATGCAGGGCATCGAGCTCGCGATCAACCAGCCGATCGGCGCCGGCTTCGGCATCAATGCCAACTACACGTACTCCGACGCCGAGGCCGACAACGGCGACCCGATCCCGGGCAACTCCGAGAACATGTACAACGTCGTGGGTTACTACGAGGTCCCGCGCTTCAGCGCGCGTCTCGCGTACACCTACCGCGACGAGTTCTTCGTCACGTTCGACCGTTCCACCGAGTTGAACCAGGAAGGGTTCGGACAGCTCGACGCCTCGGTGATGTTCAACCTGAACGACAACATCGCGTTCACGTTCGACGCGCAGAACCTGACCGAGGAACAGATCGTGCAGTACGCGGGCTCGGAGACGCGTCCGCGCGCGATCTACG
This sequence comes from Steroidobacteraceae bacterium, assembly GCA_035554635.1. Taxonomy (GTDB): domain Bacteria; phylum Pseudomonadota; class Gammaproteobacteria; order Steroidobacterales; family Steroidobacteraceae; genus RPQJ01. The sequence continues at coordinate 20,389 of DATMIB010000231.1, forward strand.
ACAACGGTCGCCTGTTCTACCTGGGCGTGCGGATGAAGTACTGACGCCTGCGCCACCTCTCCCGCGTCCGCGCGGGAGAGGACGGCCGCAGGGCCGGGTCAGAGGGTGCGATTCACCTCTCCCGCGTCCGCGCGGGAGAGGTCGGCCGCAGGGCCGGGTGAGGGGGCGCGAAGCGCCGGCCTATAGCGCTTCCCACGCCGCCACCAGCGGCGCGAGCACCGACCGGACCGGCTCGAGCTGTGCAGCGTAGGGCCGGTGCCTCCCGATCGAGCGGTCGTTGAGCGGTTGCGCCACCTGCGCATAGCTCGGCGTCGGCGCGTACCGGCCGTGCTCGTGGAAGCGCAGGCAGGACTCGTCGAACGGCAGCCCGACGTGGTGGAGCAGCCGCTCGACGACGACTCGCGGGTTGGCGACCAGCGACTCGTAACGCAGAATGAATTCGCCCGGGTCGAGTTCGCGCCGGTAGTGCTCGTGCAGTCGGTGTACCGCGGCAAGGTAGTGCGCGGTGTCTTCCAGACGATAGCCGCAGTGGAAGCCATGATTGAACTGGTGCGACATCATCGAAAGACAGACGTCGAGCGGGTGGCGCACGAGGTGCACGACCGGTGCGTGCGGGAACGCGATCCGGATCAGCGGCAGCCACACCTCGTTGAACGGCATCTTGTCGACGAAATACCGCCGGCCGGACGCCAGCAGTCCGTGTCGCTCGGCGCGCGCGAAGTAGTGGTCGCGCAGCACGGTCGCCAGATGGTGACGATCCGCGGTCATCATGCCCGCGAGGTTGTGCGGGAACGGCTCGCGCCCGGGCAGCAACTGGTTCGCCACTTCGCGCAGTTCACCGGCGAACGGCAGCTCCCCGCCCGCACGTATGGCCGGATGCGAGGCGAGCACCTGTTCGAGCAGGGTCGTGCCCGAGCGTGGGAACCCGACGATCAACAGCGGCTGCGGCACGTCGTCGCGTCGCGTCGCGCGCGGCAGGCGCGCGAAGTTGCCACGGACGAAGAAGCTTTCGAGCCGCGAGAGGAATTCGGCGACCGCGGCCGCTTCGTAGCGCAGGCCGCCTGCTTCGACCGCGAGCTTGCGCTTGCCTTCGACGAGATCCACCCAGGCCTCGGCGTGACGACCCAGGCGGTCCCTGACCCGGCCGCGTTCCAGCAGCGCATCGCCGTTGAGCTGCGGCGCAGCTTCGAGCGCCGCGAGTGCGGCATCGCAACGGTTCGTGCGCACCAGGTGCTGTACTCGAAGCAGGTCGACGTCGCTCGCCGCGCCGCCCGCAGCGGCCCGGTCGAGCAGTGCTTCGGCCCGCGACAGGTCGTGCTGCACTTCGCAGGCCTTCGACCAGTAGGCGAGCGTGCGGGCATCGCCGGGGGCGAGCCGGTCAGCCTCGGCGTAGAACGGCTCGGCCTCCGCCGCGCGTCCCTGGCGCATCAGGCAGAGCCCCAGCGTCACGAGCAATGCCGGCCGCGCGCCACCGAGCTCGAGCGAACGACGCAGGTGCCATTCGCCCGCGACGAGCTCGTTGCGCTCGCAGAGCAGCTCGCCGAAACGCTCGTGCAGCGGCGCATCGTCGGGACGGCGCGCAAGCCCGCGTCGTGCGAACTGCTCGGCCTCTTCGGCGCGTCCGGAACGCTGCAGCAGGTCGACCGTTTGCAGGTGCGCCCAGGCGCTGTCGGGGTCGGCACGCAATGCCGTTGCGAGCAGGTCGGCCGCGCGCTTCAAGTCGCCGGACGCGATCGCGCCTCGCACGCTGTCGGGAGTGACGCTCGACGCGGCGGAAACCATGTGAACCCTGCGGCGTGGCCGCGACCGTGGAACGGGACAGAGGGAGTGTACTGAGCCGATGGCGAACGTGGCGAACCTTGCGAGCCGACGCGCCCATTGGGCATTGGCATTGGTGGCGATCATCCCGGCGCCGCGCGAAGTGGTCGAGACCGGTGGCAAGTTCACGGTCGCACCGGGTGTCTCGCTGACGACCCGCGGCGACGTCGCCGCGCAGCAGGTGGCCGTGCAGTTCGCGGAACGTCTCGCACGACACCCGGGCATCCAGGTCTCGCTGCCCGTCGCGTCGAGCGCGCCCTCCGCGAGTGCCGGTGCGCCGCGCATCGTGTTCGAGTTGCAACCGGAGACGAACACGCCGGCCGAGGCCTATCGACTGGTCGTCACGCCGGACGCAGCGACCGTCACGGCGGGCGACGTGGCGGGCCTGCGCCACGGCGCGGTGACGCTGTGGCAGCTCGTCGCAACTTCCGCTGCGTCGGCGACGCCCGGCGTTGCGATACGACCGGTCG
>DATMIB010000232.1:0-2149 GCA_035554635.1 Steroidobacteraceae bacterium
GGCAAGGCCGGGCGCGCCGAAAGCGCGACTGACCCCGCACCGATCGAAATGTTCGAGACGACGATCATGCTGAAGCCGCGCGACCAGTGGCGGCCCGACATGACGCCCGAGAAGCTCAGGGCCGAGCTCGACGCCGTCGTGAAGCTGCCCGGCGTCTCCAACGCCTGGGGCTACCCGATCAAGACGCGCATCGACATGCTTGCCACGGGCATCCGCACGCCGGTCGGCATCAAGATCATGGGGCCCGACCTGCAGGTGATCCAGGATCTCGGCCAGCGCATCGAGCGCATCGTCAAGACCGTGCCGGGCACGACCTCGGTGTATGCAGAGCGCACGGCCACGGGCCGCTATCTCGACATCGACATCGACCGTGTCGCGGCGGCGCGCTACGGACTCAACATCAAGGACGTGCAGGACCTCGTCGGCAGCGCCGTGGGCGGCATGACGGTGAGCTATACGGTTGAGGGACTCGAGCGTTACCCGATCAACCTGCGCTACCCGCAGGACTACCGCAATTCGCTCGAGCGGCTGCGCCAGCTGCCGATCGTCGCGCCGACCGGCGCCAACCTCACGCTGCAGGACGTCGCACGGGTCGAGATCGCCGATGGCCCGGGCATGATCCGCAGCGAAAACGCCCGGCCGTCGGGCTGGGTGTTCGTCGACCTGCGCGGCCGCGACCTCGGTGGCTTCGTCGACGAGGCCAAGGCCGAAATCGCCGCCCAGCTCGAGCTGCCGCCCGGTTACAGCCTGAGCTGGTCGGGCCAGTACGAGTACCTCGAGCGTGCGGTCGAGCGACTCAAGATCGTCGTGCCGGCAACGCTCGCGATCATCGTGCTGCTGCTCTACCTCAACTTCCGCAATGGCCGTGACGTGGCGCTGATCCTGTTCGCGCTGCCGTTCGCGCTCGTGGGAGGTATCTGGCTGCTGTACCTGCTGGACTACGACCTCTCGATTGCGGCGGCGGTCGGGTTCATCGCGCTCGCGGGTGTGGCGGCCGAAACAGGCGTGGTGATGGTCATGTACCTCGAGCACTCATGGGCCGAACGGCGCGCACGCGCGGCCGCCGAGCAACGCCAGCCGACGGTCGGCGAATTGCGCGAGGCGATCGTCGAGGGCGCGCTGCTGCGGTTGCGACCGAAGCTCATGACCGTGATCACGATCATCGTCGGCCTGCTGCCGATCATGTGGGGCAGCGGCACCGGCTCGGAGGTCATGCGGCGCATCGCGGCGCCGATGGTCGGCGGCATGGTGTCGGCGACGGTGTTGACGCTCGTGATCATCCCGTCGCTGTACCTGCTCGTGAACGGCTGGCGGCTGGAGAAGGGCGCCACCGCCTGACCGCCGTCGACATCGGCATCGTGCGGACTGCGATCGGCTTCCGGGGCCGGTCGCAGTCCGACTGGTGATGACTCACGCGACCCCGCGGCCGACTTCTCCCGCTGATGCGGCATTACGGAGATCGGTCGTCGACCCTGAATGGATCCGGGGCCAACTTATCTCGTGGTCTCAAGGAGACCTGCGCTCTTGCGAAATAGACGCCGGCAAGAGCCACTGCCTCAGTGGCCGCCACGCGGTTGTCGCCAGACTGCACTACGGTGTTCTCGGCTAAAACCGTCCACTGATCTCTGGTCCAGCCAAGGTCAACGGCGTTCGAGGGGTTACGTCGACAACGTCCGCAAGGTCCTTTCGCAGCGGCAATGGCTTCCTTGTTCGCGCCATGAGCTTCGCCTCTACGGCGGGACTCACAGGTTCCAGCAGCTCTGGCAACTCTTAAGGCATCGCAGGGAATGCGATCGCCGTCAGTAGGCAACCGGCAAAGGCCAGATGTAACGACCGCATGTCGCCTCCTCCCGCCGTCGCAAGGGCTGCGGAACGAGTTACTTCCCCGCTACCGGTACGCAGACGTCACCCCCGCAGTGGGAGATCCGTTCAAGTTCGAATCGCGGCTCACCGGCACCGTCGCGTGCTCGCGTGAGTGACACATAGTAATTGCTCGCCGAGACCAGGAAACGCTCGCCCGACAGGTGAACTCGCACATCCGAATGGAACCAGTTCCGATCGACGGAAACCCCGTCAATGGCTGGCCGTGTCAACAGATACCAGATGACCTCGAGCGCATCACGGGGCGTTGAGTACTCGAGGACGACTC
>DATMIB010000233.1:0-14688 GCA_035554635.1 Steroidobacteraceae bacterium
AACCTTCGCGCCGGCGCCCGCGTGGACCTGGCGGACATCAATTATTCCGAGACCAAGCGACTCGACCTGCAGCGCACGACCGTCGGCGGCAACATCGGGTACGTGTCGAGCGCCAGCAACTGGCTGGGCATCGACGGCGAATACATCCTCGGTCGGTACGACAACAACAGCCGGTCCGACTTCGACGAGTACACGGTCGGGCCCAAGGTGGAGTGGAAGTTCAGCGGGCGCACGACGGCGGTGGCCACGGTCGGCTACACGGCACGCACTTACGACGACGCGACACGCACCGATTACGACGGCGTGACCGCGCGTGTCGACCTCAAGGTCGACGACGACGGCCGCAACGGCATGGACGCTTCCGTCTACCGCGACTTGAGCAACCTCGACGACGAAGTCTCCGACTACGCCATCGTGACAGGCATCAAGATCGAGCCGCGATTCAAGGTCCGAGAGTCGTTCATGCTGCGGTTCGTCGCGGGCTATGAACAGCGCGATTTCGATCGCGACCCGTCGCTCGACCCCACGATCGTCACGGCCGACCGCACCGACGACGTGGTGCTGGCGGGCGCATTCGTGGACTGGGACGTGCACCGCAACGTCCGACTCACGTTCGGCGCGGACCTGCAGCAGCGGGACTCGACGCGCGAACTGCAGGACTACCAGTTCGCCCGCGTCCAGCTCCAGGTCACCGGTCACTTCTAGTCCCGGGCGGCACACCCACGCCGTCGCTCGCTTCGACGCGCTCCACTCCGACAGGTCGTACTGTCGGAGTCCTCTACAGCGACAGTCACGTTCATCTTGCCTTAAAGAAAAAGTCAGGCTGGTTACGCACAATCCTGTAATTCAAACGGCCATCGTTTGGTAAGGTTCTCTCCGGCACAGCCGACGCACGCCTTCGAGCAACGCGCGGCTGTGCCTTTTCATTTCACGGATCGACATGTCGCCAAACGGCGACAGTTCAGGGAGAACCGCTGATGCTTTCGACATGGAACGCGCGTGCGCCGGCGATGCTGGCGGCGCTGCTGTTGTTCTCGGGCGCCGCCGATGCGGCGCGCAAGTACCACCCCGGACACTACATCGCGCTGATGCGCGGCCAGGACTCGCAGTCGGTGATGACGGCTTCGCTCAAGCCCGGCGTCGTCGGCGTCATGAAGCGCTACACGTGGCGCTCGCTCGAGCCGACGCAGGGCAGCTACGACTTCTCCGAAGTGAAGGCCGACCTTGCCTGGGCCCAGGCGTACGGCATGAAGCTGGTCGTGATGATCGAGGACAAGACGTTCTCGCTCGAGCGCCCGACGCCCGCCTACCTCGACAAGCTCACGCCGCGCAACCGCGCCGGTGGCTACACCGTCGTGCGCTGGAACCCGACGGTGGTGTCGCGCATGAAGGCGCTGCTCAGTGCACTCGGCCGCTTCGACTCGCACCTCGCGTTCGAAGGCGTGGCACTGCAGGAAACTGCACCCGGCTTCGACGACTCGGTGCTGCGCGCGTATGGCTACACGCCGGAGAAGTATCGCGACGCCTATATATCGATCCTGAGCACGGGCGCCAGCGCGATGCCCACGTCACGCATGTTCTGGTTCATGAACTTCTTCCCGCGGAACCAGGATTACATCGGGGCGGTCGCCAACGCAGTGGCCCCCAAGGGGGTGGTCATGGGCGGACCCGACGTGCTGCCGGACAACAAGGCGCTGCAGACGCGCACCTACCCGTTCTACACGCAGTTCCAGCACAAGATGCCGCTGTTCGGGCAGGTCGAGTCCATGTGCTACGACGCCCCGCACGAGACCAGCGGGTACTCGACCAAGTACTGGACGATGCCGGAGCTGTTCCGGTTTGCGCGCGACAAGCTGCACGTCGACTACATGTTCTGGGTGCGCATCCCCAAGCCGCCGTCACGCGGCGCCTACGACTGGACCGATGCGTTGCCGGTGATCGAGAGCAATCCTTCCTTCAACCAGTAGCCGCGTCGGCGGCCGACCGTGGCCAGCCGTCCTCCTGATACCGGCAAACCCCTCGACCGGAGCCGCGACGCGTGCCCTCAAGGCGCGTCGCGCTTCGGTCGAGGCACTCGTGCGAAGCGCGGTGGTGCGTGCCGGTGCCGCGCGAGGTCCCGTCACGAGTAGGACGGCACTGCGCGCTTGTAGGCGGTGACGGAGCGATCGATTCTCTTTCGCCGCACAGTTTCGAGCGGTCCGTTGCTTTCACCGTCACCTGAAAATAACTAAAAAGTCACCAACCTCGCGGGAAAGGACTCCCAATGGCACCGGTGGCCCTGACCGATCAAGTGGTGACGCGCAACGGCTTCTGGATCGGCCTGGTCGCGCTGCTGCAGACCATCGTCCCCGCGGCAGTGGCGGTTGGCTTCCTGTATTACCTCGTTTCGGTATTCGACGCCGAGCTGGCCGAATATTTCAATGCGATGGCCGTGCTGGTGGCGGTGCTGATGCTGCTGCTGCCGTATCCCGCGCGCGACCCGAAGCAGCCGATCTTTCCGGGCAGCGTCCCGGTCGTCATCTCCGTCCTCGTGCGGTGGGCCATCCTGCTGGCCGCACTGCTCGCGATCGCTTACGTGACCAAGTTCAGCGAGCACTATTCGCGTCGCATCGTGCTGACCTGGGCAGCCGTGACACCGGCGATCCTCGTCGTCGTCAACCTGCTGCTGCACGAAATGATGCGACGCCTGATGTGCGACCCCCAGAATGCGCGGCGCACCGTATTCGCCGGTTACAACGAGGTGAGCCGCACGCTTTCGCGGCAACTGCGTTCGAGCACCGAATACTGCATGTCCGTGCAGGGTTTCTTCGACGACCGCGGCGGCGATCGCCTGAACCTCGCGCGCGGGGACCGGCTGCTCGGCCGGCTCGGCGACCTGCCGGCCTGGGTCAAGGCGAACAACGTCGAAGTGATCTTCATCGCGTTGCCGGTCGGGCACCTGAAGCGCACCACCGAACTGCTCAACGACCTGCGCGACACGACTGCCTCGGTCTATTACGCACCGGACATCGTCGTCTACGACCTGATCCAGTCGCGCACCGCTTCGATCAACGGCCTGCCCGTGATCGCGATGTGCGAAACGCCGATCTACGGCTTCCGCTCGTTCGCCAAGCGCATCACGGACGTCGTGATCGCCTCGTGCGCGCTCGTCACGGCGCTGCCGCTCTTCCTCGGCATCGCGGTCCTGATCAAGGCCACCTCGCCGGGCCCGGTATTCTTCAGCCAGCGACGCTACGGGCTCAACGGCGAGGAGATCATCGTCTACAAGTTCCGCACGATGCGCGTGGCGGAGGACGGCGCGCAGATCACGCAGGCGAGCCGCGACGACCCGCGCATCACCGCGGCCGGGCGGATCCTGCGCAAGTATTCGCTCGACGAGCTGCCGCAGCTGATCAACGTGCTGCAGGGCCGAATGAGCCTCGTAGGACCGCGCCCACACGCCGTAGCGCACAATGAGATGTACCGCAAACTGATCAACGGGTACATGGTGCGTCACAAGGTGTTGCCGGGCATCACTGGGCTCGCCCAGGTCAACGGCCTGCGCGGGGAAACGAAGTCGCTCGAACAGATGGAGGCACGCGTCCGTTGCGACCTGGAATACCTGCGCAACTGGTCGGTCGGCCTCGATCTGCAGATCCTCGCGAAGACCGCCCTTCGAGTCTGGAACGATCGCGCCGCGTTCTGAACGACGGCTCCTACCGCAGCCGGTTGCGTGAAGCCACGCGCACCGACTGGCGCTTCCTGCTCGGCATCGGTCCCGAAGACGTCGTCGCCATCGAAGGCACGCCGGGCGACCCGGTCGCCTCTGCGCTTGCCCCGTGGGTGGGTACGCTCCGTCGTCTCGAGCACGGCGCCGTCGCCGACCGCGCCTCGGCGCCACCAGCGGGTTCTCCCCTGGCCGACTGGGTATTCCTGGGCACGGACGACACGCACGACACCGTCGAAGGACGCATCTGCGCGGCCTTCCAGCAGCTCAAACCCGGCGGCCACCTCGCAGTGGCACTCGAAAACCCGCGCGGCCTGCACTGGCTCGCGGATTGGCGGCCGGCGGCCGACGAGCGCCGCGTGCGCGCGGGCATCCTGCGCTTGACGCTGCGCCGCTTCGAGCGCGCGGTGCGTCGCGCCGGTGCCACCGAGGTCTGCAGCTTCGCCCTGCTGCCCCACCATGAAGCCCCGCGGGCCATCGTGCCGTTGCAGCCGCCGGCGCCCGCGGCGGCGCAGATGCACGCCCTCGACCAGGTGTGGCAGCGCGCGACGCCGATTGCGGCACTCACGCGCAGGCTGCTCGGCGTGCTCGTCCAATGCGGCCTCATGCGGCAGCTGTACCCGCACTACCTCGTCGTGGCCCGCAAGCCATGTTGAATCCGCACCTGCGCCAGGCTGTCGCCTCAGCCGCCGGCATTGCGCACGCCGCGGAGTTGCACCTGGTGCAGGTCAGCTCCTCGGGTGCGACCGGCGCCGTGATCCTGCATGCGTGGCTCGCCGGCGAGCGCAACCCGCGCGTGGTCGTCAAGACGCCGCGGGACTCACGCCTGCACCACACGTTGCGCACCGAATGGGACGCCGTCCGTGCGTTGCGCGAGGATCCGACGCTCGCCCGGTTGATTCCGGCGGCACTTGCGACCTTCCGTCTCGACGGCGCCGAGTACTTCGTCTACGAGGGCGCACGCGGGCGCACCATGTACTCCCGTTACCGCAACCGTATCCTGTGGTCGCGCGCGGGAATGCTCGAGCGCTTCGCAGTGCAGGCGCTCAGTGCACTGCTGTGCATCCACACGACCGCCAGTCGTGCCGTGGCCGCACCGGAGATCGCCGCAGACATGCAGCGGGACCTCGCCTGGCTCGAGCGCACCCTGCATGACCTGCCTCGCGCCGTCTCGGGCACTGCACGGGCGATGGCCGACAGGCTTGCACGCAGCGCCCACGGCCTGCCGGTCGGGCGCGTGCACGGCGACTTCAGCCCGTACAACCTCGTGACCGAAAGCATGGGGAGAGATGCGCGAGTCGCCCTGATCGACTGGGAACACTCCGAGCTCGAGCGGCCGCAACACCTCGACGTCTTCCGGTTCATCGGCGCCTGCGCGCTGATGGGGCTGCGCGGCGGATCGCGACTCAGTGCGTTCGCCCACATGCCCACGCGCGATGCGACGCTGACCCGCCACTTGCTGCGCCCCTGGCTCCAGGACATGGGCGGTGCCGGGGCCGCAGCCGCCTGGCTGGAGCCCTCGATGCTCGAGGCCCTGTGGTGGCACTACTGGGTCCACGCCGCCCGGCGCGAGCAGGAGCGACGCGCGACACCTGCGGACAGCGCCGGCGCCACGTACCTGCCGGCGCTTGCACGACTTGCGGTACAGACGCCCGCCGACTGGCAATGCCAGTCCGGCGGCGCCTACGCGACCTGACGTTCTCAGCGCGCCGCTGGCGGCGCCGCAGCCGGATCGGGCGGGCTTTCGTCGAGCGTGTCGCGCGTGGCTGCGGGCATGGCCATCCCGCGGCGCGAACCGTGCCGATGTGCGTACACCCACGTGAACTCGGCACCGAACAGGAAGATCTGCGCCGAGTAGTACACCCACACCATCAGCACGACGAGCGAGCTGGCGGCACCGAAGCCCGAGGCGATCTGGCTGCGACCGATGTACAGGCCGACCAGGAACTTGCCGATCGTGAACAACAGCGCGGTCACGGCCGCGCCGGTCCACACGTCGCGCCAGCCGATCTTCACGCGCGGCAGGATCTTGTACATCAGCGCGAACATCAGCGAGATGACGACCAGGCTCACGACGACGTCGAGCGCCTGCAGCAGCCATGCAAGGTCCTCGAACCAGCCGCTCCACCAGCGCGCGAAGGCCGACAGTGCCGCGCTGAACAGCAGCGACACCAGCATCAGGAAGCCGATGCTGACGACGAGGCCCAGCGACAGCACGCGTCGTCGCAGCAGTCCCCAGAGGCCCTCCGGCCGCTTCGCAGCCGGCGCCTTCCAGATGCGGTCGAGGTCGCTCTGCAATTCGGCAAACACCGTCGTCGCCCCGACCAGCAGCAGCGCGAGGCCGATCACCGGCGCGAGGATGCCCTCCCGGGTCCGGCCGGCCTCCTCCACCATTGCGCGCACCGCCGCCGCGCCCTGGGGGCCCAGCAGCGCGGCGATCTGGTCGTAGACATAGCTGCTGGCCACGTCCTGCCCGAAGAACAGGCCCGCGATCGTGATGACGATGATCAGCAGCGGCGCGATCGAGAACGCCGTGTAGTACGCGATGCCCGCGCCCATGCTCGGCGCAAAGTCGCCGAGCCAGCCGGCCACCGACTCGCGCGTCATCGACCAGAGGGCCGCGGGTGACAGTGCCAGGTGTTGCATGCCCGAACCTCGCTCGTTCGTCGTCATGCACGGCAGACTCGCAAGCGCGGCGTTCGACCGCTGTCAGTCGAACGCTACGCCCGCAGCGCGACCCGTTCGCGCGCGCGACTCAGCCCGGCACGGCGACGAGCAGGCGCGATTCGACTTCGTACCTCGAGCCGTCCAGCGCGACGAGGTTGACCTCCCACAGTTCCTCGTCGGGGATCTGCGTGCGCTCGCGGCCGGGCAGCTCGCGTTCGTCGTCGACCTGCAGGCCCCAGACACGCACGCTGCGGATGCCGGCCACCGGGATCCGCACCGCGTCGAACCGGGCGCGGAAGTCGGGCCGCACCCGGGCGCCGTCGGCCCAGGTCGCGTAGCCGCTGTCCCGGATCGCCTGCACTTCGGCAGGCATCGCGATCTGAACCGTCGATTCAGGCATCGGAGGCTCCGGTCTGGCCCCGTCGGGGCGACATCCGGACCGTAGACCCGTCGCGGCAACGGCGAATCCGCAGGAACCGCAATGGCCGCCCGGAGGCTCGCAGCGGGTTCGACCGTGCAGGCACGGGGCGGCCGACCGTCGTCAGGTGAAAACGACCTCGCCGTCGTCGGACAGGTCGAAGCGCAGCGACATCGGCACCCTTGGCAGGCCCGGCATGCGCAGCAGGTCACCCGTGATCGGCACGACAAAGCCGGCGCCGGCGGCGAGTTGCACCTCGCGCACCGTGATCGTGAAATCGCGCGGTCGACCGGCCCGGGTCGGGTCGTCCGACAACGATTGATGCGTCTTCGCGATGCAGACCGGCAGGCCGGCGAAACCGGCCTTGCGGATCTGCTCGAGGTCGCGTCGGGCCTGGCTCGTGTACTCGACACCGCTCGCACCGTAGACCGTGCGTGCGATCGCGGCGATCTTGTCCTCGTACGCGTCGCTCCAGTCGTAAAGAGGCGTGAACCCCGGCACGTTGGTGGCGACGGTTTCGCGCACGACTTCCGCGAGTTCCAGGCATCCGGCCCCGCCTTCGGTGAACGGCTTTGCCAGTACCGCGGTGATTCCGAGCCGGGCGCAATGCGCCCTGACCGCCTCGACTTCGTCGATCGTATCCGACGGAAAGTGGTTGATCGCGACGATGCACGACTGGCCGAATGCGCGTGCGCTCTCGATGTGCTTGTCGAGATTGCCGAGGCCGCGCCGCAACGCCTCGACGTCCGGTGCGTTGACGTCGGCGAGCGCCTTGCCGCCATGCATCTTGAGCGCACGCACGGTCGCCACGATCACCGTGCAGGCCGGCTCGAGCCCGCCGTAACGGCACGTGATGTCGAAGAACTTCTCGGCGCCGAGGTCGAACGCGAAACCCGCCTCGGTGACGACGATGTCGGCGTAGCTGAGCGCCGCGCGCGTCGCGGCGATGCTGTTGGTGCCGTGCGCGATGTTGGCAAACGGACCGCCGTGCACGAACGCAGGCGCGCCCTCGGTCGTCTGCACGAGGTTCGGCTTGATGGCCTGGGCAAGCAGCGCCGCCATCGCACCGACGCCGCCGATGTCGCCCGCGGTCACCGGGCTGCCATCGGTGGCATAGCCGACGACGATGCGTGCAAGCCGTGCCTTGAGGTCCGCGACGTCGCGCGCGAGACAGAGGATCGCCATGACCTCGCTCGCCGCCGTGATCTCGAAGCCGGTCTCGCGCGGCACCCCCTCGGACTTGCCGCCGAGGCCGACGACGATGTTGCGCAGCGCGCGGTCGTTCATGTCGACCACACGCTTCCAGGTCACGCGACGCGGGTCGAGCCTGCCGGCCGTGCCGTAGTGCAAGGCGTTGTCGACGATCGCCGCGAGCAGGTTGTGCGCGCTCGAGATGGCGTGGAAGTCGCCGTTGAAGTGCAGGTTGACGTCCATGGCCGGCAGCACTTCGGAACGCCCGCCACCTGCGCCGCCACCCTTCATGCCAAACACCGGGCCGAGGCTCGGTTCGCGCAACGCCGCCGCGCTCTTCACGCCCAGTTTGACGAGGCCCTGCGTGAGGCCGACCGTCATCGTCGTCTTGCCCTCGCCCGCCGGTGTCGGCGTGATGGCCGAGACCAGCACGAGCCTGCCGCTCAGCGGCCGGTGGCGGAACGTGGATAGCGGCAACTTCGCCTTGTAGCGGCCGTAGGGCTCGAGCGTGGCGGGCTCGATGCCGAGCGTGCGGGCGACGTCGACGATGGGTCGCAGGGACCCGTCCACGGGGGCATGGGGGGGATTCTTCACGGGCCAGTCCCTCTGCGGCGTGCCGGGCAGTCTTGGGGCGCGGAGTTTTGCACAATGACGGTGCAACCCGGAATACGGGCTGCCCGCGCCAACGAACCCGGTCACATTCGTGTTGACGCGCCACAAAGGCGACGCATACAGACCGGACGACGGCTCGTCACGGTGCGCTGCGGTTCTTGACCCGGGGACCTAGCGGCCACGGCGGCCAAGGCTGGCGTCGGTCTACGCCTATGGTCGCACTGCGTCGCCGTACGACAGCCGCTAGTCTGTCGGGCTAGAGACCGGTGCCAGCCGGCGAGACCAGCGGAGCCGTCCATGCAAGTCGCCTTCACGCCGCTCGAGTTCATGCGACGCGCGCGCAAGCTCTATGCCGACCGCGAGGCCGTCGTCGACGGCGCGCAGCGGTTCACCTACGCGCAGTTCTTCGAGCGATGCGATCGCTGGTCGGCGGCCCTCTCCCGGCTCGGCGTCGTCAAGGGCGACCGGGTCGCCACGCTCGCCCCCAACACGCACCAGCACCTGGAGCAGTACTACGCCGTGCCGCGCATCGGCGCCGTCGTGGTGCCTCTCAACTACCGTCTCGTGCCGGAGGACTTCGTCTACCTCGCAAACCACAGCGGCACCAAGGTGCTGTGCGCGCACGCCGATTACCTCGATGCGATCGACACCGTGCGCGATCGCATGACGACCGTGCAGCATTTCGTCGCGCTCGAGGGCCGCAAGGAAGGCTGGCTCAGCTACGAAGACCTGCTCGCCGAGGGCGACGGCAAGTTCGAACCGGGCGACATCGCCGAAGACGACCTGCTCACGATCAATTACACGAGCGGCACGACGTCGAACCCCAAGGGCGTCATGATCACGCACCGCAACGCCTGGACGAACTCGATCGGCGTGCTGGTGCACCTGCCGATGACGCCCGCGGACCGCTACCTGTGGACGCTGCCGATGTTCCACGCGAACGGCTGGACGTACACGTGGACGGTGACCGCCGTCGGCGCCACGCACGTCTGCCTGCGGCACGTCGACGCGTCGAGCGTGTACCGGCTCGTCAACGAGGAACGCATTTCGTTGCTGTGCGCGGCGCCGACCGTATTGATCGGCATCGCCAACGGCCCTGCGTCCGAGCGCCAGGCCCTGCGCCGAGGCGTGCGCGTGATCACCGCCGGCGCGCCGCCCGCGGCCGCGACCATCGAGCGCATGGAAGTGGAACTCGGCTGGCCGATCACGCAGGTCTACGGGTTGACCGAGACGGCGCCGTTCATCTCGATCTGCGAGCCGTTGCCGGAGCATGGCGAGCAGGACGTCGCTGCCCGCGCGCGGATCAAGGCTCGCCAGGGCGTCGAACTGATCACGTCCGGCGAGCTTCGCGTCGTGGACGAAAACATGCAGGACGTGCCCGCCGACGGCAGCACGCTCGGTGAAATCGTCGCGCGTGGCAACACGGTCATGAAGGGCTACTACAACGACACGGAAGCAACCGCCAAGGCGTTCCACGGCGGCTGGTTCCACTCGGGCGACGCCGCCGTCGTGCACCCGGACGGTTACGTCGAAATCCGCGACCGCTACAAGGACGTCATCATCAGCGGTGGCGAGAACATTTCCTCGATCGAAGTCGAAGGTGCGCTGTTGCGCCACCCTGCCGTGCTCGAAGTGGCCGTCGTCGGCATGCCGCACGAAAAGTGGGGCGAGTCGCCCCATGCGTTCGTGGTGCTCCGGGCGGGCGAGACGGTCACCGCACAGGACCTGCGTCAGTACGCGCGCAGCACGCTCGCGCACTTCAAGGTGCCGACCGCGTTCACGTTCGTCGAGGGCCTGCCCAAGACCGCAACCGGCAAGATCCAGAAGTACGTGCTGCGCGGCAGCCGGTCTGCGATCGCGCGCCAGTGAGCGACTGAACGCCCGACGATCGCACGTCTGCTTGGATACCCGTTGGGCCAGCGCTTGCACGGGCCCGGTCGACCGTGCGCCCTGGTTTCGGACCGGCGCTCGATCGTGGCCGGACGCTCGCCAAGAGCATCGGCATGGACCGCACGCGACGCGTCGACGCTCGCAAACTCCACATTTTCCTGGACTTTTTCCGGGACTCTGTCCAAGTCGATCGACCGCCTGATGTACGTAAGTACCGCTAACCCGGACGGGTGAGTCGCCGCAATTTACATTCGACGACGCCCACGCTGCGCCCGCGACGGCGCAAGTGCATGATCGTCCTGATGCTGCACGCACTGGCCCACGACTTGCATTTCAGGTGACAGCTTCGCGGAGCGGCTATTCCGCGAACACACCAGGAATGAAGGGGTTCAGATGGATACGCAAAAACCGAGGTTCGCCCGTGCCGTTCGCAGCGTCTGCACGGCCGTCGCGATGACCGGGCTCGCCATGGCGTCCACGACGGCAGCGGCCGACTCGCTGATGCCGGATTTCGACGGTGCGCCCAATGGGTGGACGACCGACCGCTTCCAGCCCGTGGGTTTCGTCGATGTAGGCAGTTACCAGGGACGCGACGACGTCCTGCAGATCCGCATCGATTCGTCGACCGACGCGGCCAATCGCCCCGCCGGACAGCAATCGTCCTTCTACAACACGCAGGGCATGCAGCATGCCGTCAGCGGCGGCGCGGGTTCGGTGCTCGCGGCCGACCTCTACATCGAACGCGCCTGGGCCGACGCGAACAACGGCTTCGTGCGGACCGACATGTGGGGCGTGATGTCGAGCGGCGAGGCGGTCGCGGCGTACACGATCCTGGGCTTCACGAACCACGGCGGAGCTGCGCGATTGCGCGCGTGGGACGGCGATCTCGCCGCCGGCTGGGTCGACCTCGACAACGTCGTCATCCAGTACGGCGCCTGGAATGCGCTTTCGATCGTCTTCACGGGCAGTGCGTTCGAGTACTACGTCAACGGCCTGCTCGCCTACGTCGACGGCACGACCGGCGGCAGCACCGGCTTCTCGGCCGCGATCATGCAGGCGTACAACTTCGCCGAAGGCTCGCTGGGGACGCCGGCGACGGTCCCGTATGCCGCGCACTGGGCCAACACCGTGCCGGTGCCGGAGCCGGTGTCGTTGGCCGTCCTGATGATCGGGCTGGCAGGCATCGCGCTTTCGCGCCGGCGGTTCTGAGCCATCGGCCGCCGTTTCGAACCAGAGGGCACATTGACGCTCGGGCGGCACAAGCCGCCCGGGCGTCCGTCCTTTCAGTCGCCGGTCGGCGCGATCCGGAACTCGTACACCGTTTCCATCGCCTCGAGCGTGTCGGCGAGCCTCGAGGCGTTCGCCTTGTGGTGGGTGCGCAGCACCATGCCGTAGCGTCGCACGCGGCCCTCGCCATCGACGCGGTGGCTCAGGTTGGCGATGCTGAAGCCGTGCTCCGCGAGCAGCGCACGAATCGCCTCCTCGGTCATCACGCCCTGGCGCGCGAAGCGGACCTCGAACTGGTAGTAGGACTGGGTCGGCATCAGCGACTCGATCCGGCGGAACACCGACAGCACGCCCAGCGTGAGCAGCACGGAAACGACCAGCGGGAAGTAGAAGCCGATGCCGGCCATGATGCCGATCGCCGAGGTCATCCAGATCGACGCGGCGGTTGTCAGGCCGCGGATGGTCAGGCCTTCCTTGAGGATCGCACCGGCGCCGAGAAAGCCGATGCCAGTCATGATGCCCTGCGCCATGCGCGTCGGGTCGAGTCGGACCGAATCGGCCGTGACCGCGCGCACCCAGTGCGATTCGTACACGGTTACCAGCATCAGCAGGCTCGACGCCATGCACACGAGCGCGTGCGTGCGAAAGCCGGCCGGACGCCCGTGGTAGGACCGCTCGTAGCCGATCAGTGCGCCGGCGAACAGGCCCGTCAGCAACCTCACGGTCATTTCGATGTCGTCGGCGGTCACTTGCAACATTCCGATCGGCTCCGTTCTGCGTCTGCAACGCGCAGGGTAGCCGATGACCGGGCCTCGCGCAGTCGTGCCACCGTCGGACCGCGCACGACTCGCCTGTCGTGTCGCGGGCGCTCGGCAGGCGCGTTGCCACGCTCCGACACACTGGACTAGAGTGGACGCGGCGCGGGCCGACCGGCGGTCAGGGAGGACGTCATGGCCGGAGCTTTCGAAGCTCGAGCGACCAGTGAAGGACTGACCCTCAAGCTCTACCGCGGCGAGGGCGCCGCCCTGCTCGCCTTCGACCTCGACGTCACCGCGGCGCGACGCGATTTCGTCGGCTTCACGATCGAAGTCAAGTACCCCGGATCGGTTCACTGGGGTGCACTGCGCAATCGCCTGCGCTTCGACAACGTGCCAGACCCCCAGGGTCGCCGGGCTTTTCGCTCGACCGAGGCGCCGTTCCAGAAGTACCGCTGGATCCACGTGCCGACCGTGACGCCGCTCGGCGACTTCCACTACCGCGTGACGGCCAGGTACATGGACGAGGCAGGCGCGCTCTCGAGCGGGCCCGGCGTCGAGGCAGCGATCTCCCTGGCACCGGTGACCATCGACGGATTCGTCAACGTCGGCTTCACGCGTGCGTTCGCCTCCTCGCAAGCGTACGCCGACCGCTTCAACAACGAAGCCGGAATCCTGCCCGCGCCCGGTGCACCGGGCATCGCCAGCCTCGAGCACGACATGACGCCCTTCGCACCACACTACGAGTGGCTCGGGTTCGAAGTGCGCCGGCTGATCTACGACCTGCTGCAGGAAGTCGCGGACGACCCCGCGCTCGAACTCGACGCGCTGATCTACGAGTGCAAGGAACCGGAGATCCTGCGTCGCCTCGAGGCGATCGGCGGCCGGTTGCGCGCGATCGTCGACGACCACGGTGAGCAGGGTGCCGCCGAAAGCTGCGAAACCGCGAGCGCACAACGCCTCGCGGCGGCCGGTGCGAGCGTCAAGCGCATGCATTTCAGCCGCCAGCAACACAACAAGGTGCTGGTGGTGAAGCGCAACGGGTCACCGATCAAGGTCCTCGCCGGCTCGACGAACTTCTCGCTGCGCGGCCTGTACATCCAGGCCAACAACGCGCTGCTGTTCGACGACGCGGGCGTCGCCGGCAAGTTCGCCGAGGCGTTCGACGCCTACTGGGGCAGTCCGAGTCGCTTCCGCCAGCATCCGTTGTCACGGGCCTGGACGACCGTGCGCGACGAGCCCGCATCGCGGGTCGAAGTGACATTCTCGCCTCGTTCCGATGCCTCGGTGTCGATGACACCGGTCGCGCAGGCCATCGAGGCGGCGACGAGTTCCGTGCTGTACTCGGTCGTGTTCCTGAACCAGATCACCGGGCCGGTCCGCGACGCGCTCGACGAACTCATGGAGCGGTCGTTGTTCTCGTACGGCGTCGCGCAGCGTGTCAGCGGCCTCGCCGTGCACAAGCCCGACGGCTCGCGGGGACTGCTGCCCTTTGCGTACGTGTCCGAGAAAGCGCCGGAGCCGTTCCGCACGGAGTGGTCCGGCAACACGACCGGCCACGCGAACATGGTGCATCACAAGTTCGTCGTGCTCGACTTCAACGGCGAGCACCCGGTGGTCTTCACCGGCTCGTCGAACATGGCCTCTGGCGGCGAGACGAGCAACGGCGATCACCTGCTGCGGATCGCCGACCGCAAGGTCGCGATCGCCTATGCGATCGAGGCGCTCAAGCTGTTCGACCACTTCCATTTCCGGGTCAACATGCAGCGCGACGACGCGCCGACGGAACTGCGGCTGAAAAGGCCCCCGGCCGCGGGCGAGAAGCCTTGGTTCGACCGCTACTACCGTGTCGGCCACGTCAAGGAGCGGGATCGCAAGCTGTTCGTGACGTGACATGGCGACTAACCGGCGTCGTTGCCGGTGCCGCGCTCACAGCGCAGGCGATCGCCCGCCCGCGCTCGACCGCGACCAGGGCATATCCGGAACTATCGACAGCCCATTCGCGCATGGCGCCGTCTCCGCTTCGCCAGTGCGCGAGTCACCTGCGCGTGACGCACTTCCGGGCGCCTGGCTGCCGGCGGAGACTCGGCCTGCCGACACGGGCGTCCGCACACGCCTGCGGTCGCAGTGCAGAAGGAGCTTGCCATGCGAACCCCGCATCGAACCTGCAACGCGCGTGCGTGCGCCGCGCTGCTCGTCTGCGCTGCAGTCGCGGCCGCATC